>DAOTYQ010000037.1:0-2859 GCA_034434735.1 Chloroflexota bacterium | reverse complement strand
CGGTCGGGTCGTCGCCCGTCTCGTACCCGCCGGCACGCCGTATGCCCTTCGGGGCATGTTCGTTGGCGTCGCGACCACCGCCGGCCCGGAGGACTCGCTCTTCTCGACGGGCGAAGCATGGGAAACAACCGGAGCCGGTGATCATCCTCGATAGCCACGTCCTGCACTGGTGGTCGGCGGAACCGGAGCGGTTGAGTCCGACCGCCGCGAAGCTCATCAGCGAGACCGACGTCCTCGGCGTCGCCGACATCTCCTGGTGGGAGCTTGCCTGGCTTGCCCACCACGAGCGGATCGCCGTCGCGATCCCAGTCCGGAGCTGGCTCGAGCAACTCGCGGCCCAGGTTCGAACGCTGCCCCTCACGCCAGCGATCGCCGAGACGGCCACGAGGCTCCCCAGCTCCTTCCCCGGGGACCCAGCCGATCGCCTCATCTTCGCCACCGCCGTCGAGCACGGCTGTCCGCTGCTCACGAAGGACGCCCGCCTGCTCGCCCATCGCCGGCCACGGCCGGTCGCGGTCTGGTAGGCCCACCGCGGAGGCGAGTCGCTTCCACCGAGCCCGCCGCGCGCCAGGCTAGCTGACACGCCGGTCGGGAATTCTGGGCCCACAACGCCGGCGCGATACGTGGGCGTCTCCCAGCGCCCGAAGCCGGGGCGGCTGTGGCGGTCAACGTCGGTCGGGGGCCGTCGCACGTCCCGCGCGGTTTGGGGGAAGGACATGGTCGAACTCGGCGGCACGACCGCCATCGCTACCCGCTTCCGTCGCCCCGTCGCCTTCGGGCTCGTCCTCGCCGCCTGGATCGTGGGTGGCTGGTGGCTCCTCGTCCTGGGCGAGGGGCATCCGGTCGACGTTCGGGCCTATTACCTCGTCGACCTCGACCACCCGCACGCCGGGGCGCGCGTGAACGCCCGGGACGCCTTCCTCTACTCGCCGGCCTTCGTCCAGCTCACCGAGTCGCTTCGGCTCCTGCCCTGGGCAACCTTCCGCCTCCTCTGGCGAGCCGGCGAGCTCGCCGCTCTGACCGCCCTCGCCGGGCCGTTCACCCTCCCCTTCCTCTTCACCGAGCCGATCGCGTCCGAGCTCAATGCCGGCAACATCCACCTCCTCCTGGCGGCCGCCATCGTCGCCGGCTTCCGCTGGCCTGCCGCCTGGGCCTTCGTCCTCCTCACAAAGGTGACGCCGGGGGTCGGCCTCCTTTGGTTCGCCGTCCGTCGGGAGTGGCGCCAGCTCGCCATCGCCCTCGGGACGACCCTCGCCATCGTCGCCGTCTCGGCCGTCCTCGCCCCCGGGCTCTGGCTCGACTGGATCGCCCTCCTCGCCCGTGAGGCCGCCGCCCCGCCGCGCCGCGAGTGGGAAGTCGTCATGCTCCCCCTCTCCTGGCGGGTCGTCGTCGCCGCCGTCGTCATCGTCTGGGGCGCTCGAAACGATCGGCGCTGGGCGGTCCCGCTCGGCGCCTTCCTCGCCCTGCCGGTCACCTGGTACACGGGCCTGAGCCTCCTCGCCGGGATGCTGCCCCTCGTCTCGCATCGGCCGTGGTGGGCGCAGATCACGGGTAGGAACGATCGCGACGGCGGGACCACGGCCGACCGGGTCGGGCGTGGGGAGGGCCGTCCCGGTGGCTGGCCTCGGACCGCGATCGGGGGTCGTGGCTCGACGCCCTCGGTGCGGTAAGCTGAAGGGGCGCGCCCGTAGCTCAGTGGACAGAGCGTCTGACTTCGGATCAGATGGTCGGGGGTTCGAATCCCTCCGGGCGCGCCACTGCTACCCGGCTCGGCGAGAGCGCTCGGCAGGTTCGGTCCCCACCGGTTCGATCCGGCCCCCCGACGTCAGTCGCCCCCCGCCCCGAGCCGGTCGACCTTCGCCGCGAAGACGAAGTCGGCCTCGTGGAGACCGTCGATCTTGTGGGTGTAGACGGTGAGCTTCACCCGACCCCAGCCGAGCTCGATGTCGGGGTGGTGCCCGACCGCTTCGGCCAGCTCGCCGACCCGGTTCGTGAAGGCGAGCGCCTCACGGAAGTTCCGGAACCGCCACTCCTTCTCGAGATGGTGGTCGTCGACGACGCGCCAGCCCGCGTCGAGATCCGCGAGGTACGACTCGATCTCCGCCCGAGTGAGCGGCGGCACGCCGCCCCGGCACGGGACACACGCCATCGCCGCGAGATCGCGACCCATGCCTGCATCGTGCCCGGCGACGGGGGATCCGTCAAGCGCCGACCGCGAGAACGGCGATGGCGCCGTTCAAACCTGCCCCCAACCTGGCCCGCAACCGGCCCCCGACCGCTCGCCAAGCGACGCTCCCGGCCATATGCACATGAGGCGAACGCTGTTGGGCCCGAACCTGGCCGGGGGCCCCTCGGAGCCTGCGCCGGCCCACCGCCCACGCACGGCCGACAGCCGGCTCAGGCCTCCAACCGAGTCTGGCACCACCATTCGGCGGCCACTTGCGTCACGTGGCGGTCGTGTGGCCCCGCCGACGTCGGGGTGCCGCCTCCCGACCCCTCCCTGCCCCCCTCGCCACGCTCGGCGAGCCGCCCGCACGGCGCTCGGCCGCGTCGGAACCGGGCTCGATCCCTACGTCGACCCGTCCAACGTTCACGTGATGAGCGTGTGGCCACGATCCGGGAACGACCGCGCCGGCGAGCCTGCTCGCCAGACCGCCCGCCCAGGCTGGCGCAGCCTGGCAGACCCGCCGGAGCCTGGCGGACCCGCCGAAGCCTCCCGCTCGATCGAGCCTCGTCGCCGGAGCGCTTCAGCTCGAGCTCGGCGACGACCCGCGGCGGCATGAGCGACACGACGTAAGAGGCGCTCGAGATCCGGTACCCGGGCCAGGTCTCCTCCGTCGTGGCCGCCCCGCCGAGGAC
>DAOTYQ010000036.1:0-7845 GCA_034434735.1 Chloroflexota bacterium | reverse complement strand
GGATCCGCTACAAGGGGATCATCTGCGACAAGTGCGGCGTCGAGGTGACCCGAAGCAAGGTCCGCCGGGAGCGGATGGGCCACATCCAGCTCGCCAGCCCGGTCAGCCACATCTGGTACTTCAAGGGCACGCCGTCGCGGCTCGGCATCCTCCTCGACATCAGCCCGCGGAACCTCGAGCGGATCCTCTACTTCGCCCTCTACGTCGTCACCCACATCGACGAGGAGGCGCGGGCCCGCGCCCTCCGCCAGCTCGACGAGGAGGCAGCCGGCCGTGGCGGGCGGGCCGGCGAAGAGCTCGAGGCCCTCGAGCGGAACCTCCGGGCCGAGTTCGAGCGCCACCGGAGCGAGCTCCAGGCCGAGCTCGCCCGGACGAAGGCCGAGCTCGAAGCCCAGCGCGCCGTCCGAACCGCCGACATCGCCGCCGAGGCGAAGGCGACCGAGGAGCGAATCGCCGCCCTCGGCAAGGGCGTCGCCGACGAGGCCATCGTCTTCGCCCCGACTGGCGAGGTCGTCGTCCGCGCCGGCGAGCCGGCCGGCCGCGATGCCCTGGCTCGGCTTCGGAAGATCGCCGCCGACGAGACGGAGCGGGTCAACCGCGAGCTCCAGGACCGAGAAGCCGAGGAAGCGCGGGCCGTCGAGCAGAAGCTCGCCGACCTCCGGGCGAGCATGGACGAGACCCTCGCCCACGAGCGGGAAAAGCTCGCCGAGCAGGCCCAGGACGCCAAGGACGAGATCCGGCGCGCCCGGGAGGAGATCGAGTCCCTCCGGCCGATGCTGACCCTGAGCGAGACCGAGTTCCGGGCCCTCGACGAGAAGTACGGGTCCGGTGCCCGGAGCGGTCGGATCTTCTGGGCGGGGATGGGCGCCGAGGCGATCCGCGACATCATCCTCCGGATGGACCTCGATGCCCTCGCCCGGCAGCTCCACGTCGAGGTCCGGACGACCTCCGGCCAGCGTCGCAAGAAGGCGATCAAGCGGCTCCGCCTCATCGAGGCCTTCCGCCGCTCGGGGAATCGGCCCGAGTGGATGATCCTCTCGGTCATCCCGGTCCTGCCTCCCGACCTGCGGCCGATGGTCCAGCTCGACGGCGGCCGCTTCGCCACCTCCGACCTCAACGACCTCTATCGGCGGGTCATCAACCGGAACAACCGTCTCAAGCGGCTCCTCGAGCTCGGGGCGCCGGAGATCATCATCCGGAACGAGAAGCGGATGCTCCAGGAGGCCTGCGACGCCCTCATCGACAACGGCCGGCGGGGCCGGGCCATTGCCGGGACCGGCAACCACCGGCTCAAGAGCCTCTCCGACATGCTGAAGGGCAAGCAGGGCCGCTTCCGCCAGAACCTCCTCGGCAAGCGGGTCGACTACTCGGGCCGCTCGGTCATCGTCGTCGGCCCGGAGCTGAAGCTCCACCAGTGCGGGCTGCCGAAGAAGATGGCCCTCGAGCTCTTCAAGCCCTTCGTCATGCGCCAGCTCGTCGAGAAGGGCTTCGCCCACAACATCAAGAGCGCGAAGCGGATCGTCGAGCGGGTTCGGCCGGAGGTCTGGGACGTCCTCGAAGAGGTCATCAAGGATCACCCGGTCCTCTTGAACCGAGCCCCGACGCTCCACCGGCTCGGCATCCAGGCCTTCATGCCGGTCCTCGTCGAGGGCTCGGCGATCCAGATCCATCCCCTCGTCTGCACCGCCTTCAACGCCGACTTCGACGGCGACCAGATGGCGGTCCACGTCCCCCTGAGCTCGGCCGCCCAGGAGGAGGCGCGGACGATGATGCTGTCGACGGCGAACCTCCTCTCACCGGCCGACGGGAGCCCGGTCGTCGCTCCGACCCAGGACATGGTCCTCGGCTGCTACTACCTGACGATGCCGCCGGCCGAGCCGGCAGAGGGGCGGCGCCCGCGCGTCTTCGTCGACGAGGCCGAGGCGATCCTCGCCTTCCAGCTCAAGACCGTCGGCCTCCACGAACCCATCGAGGTCGTTGTCCAGACCTGGGACGAGGCGACGGGCGGCCTTCGTGCCGAGCGCCGCCGGACGACCGTCGGGCGGGTCCTCTTCAATCAGGTCCTGCCCGACCGACTCCGCTTCACTGAGGAGGTCATGGACCGGGCGAAGCTGAAGCGGCTCGTCGACGACTGCTACCGCCTCCTCGGCCCGGCCGCGACCGCCCACCTCGTGGACGGGATCAAGAGCATCGGCTTCGACTTCGCGACCCGGGGCGGGATCACCATCGGGCTCTGGGACATCGTCGTCCCCGAGGACAAGCAGCAGCGACTGGCCGAGGCCGACGCCAAGATCGCCGAGATCGACCGCCAGTTCCAGCGCGGCCTCATCACCGCGGAGGAGCGCTACGAACAGGTCGTCGAGCTCTGGCAGCAGACGACGAAGGCGATTTCCGAGTCGATGATGGTCACCCTGCCGGTCGACAACCCGCTCCGGATGATGACCGAATCGGGGGCCCGAGGGAACAAGGGCAACATCGGCCAGCTCGGCGCGATCCGCGGTCTCATGGCCGACCCGGCCGGCCGGATCATCGACGTCCCGGTCCGGAGCAGCTTCCGGGAGGGGATGACGGTCCTCGAGTACTTCATCTCCACCCACGGCGCTCGGAAGGGCCTCGCCGACACGGCCCTCCGGACGGCCGACTCGGGCTATCTGACCCGTCGGCTCGTCGACGTCGCCCAGGACGTCATCACCCGCGAGGACGACTGCGGGACCGAGGAGGGGAGCTGGATCACGTTCCTCGACTCGGCCTCGGCCGTCGGCCGCGACGCGGCGACCATCACGCCCGAGCTGCGGGCCGATCCCGAGATCCGGGAGACGTACCGGAAGCGCCTCATCGGGCGCCTCGCCGCCGCTCCGCTCCCCGATCCGCGGGCGAAACCGAAGAAGGGAGAGCCGCCGGTCCTCCTCGTCGATCGGAACCAGGAGATCACCGAAGACATCGCCGCCGCCATCGACGAGGCGGGGATCGACGAGGTCCTCGTCCGCTCGCCGCTGTCGTGCGAGGCCCGCCACGGCGTCTGCCGCTCCTGCTACGGCCGTAACCTCGCCACGGGCGAGCTCGTCGGCATCGGCGAGGCGGTCGGCATCATCGCCGCCCAGTCCATCGGCGAACCGGGCACCCAGTTGACGATGCGGACCTTCCACACCGGCGGCGTGGCCGGACTCGACATCACGGCCGGCCTACCGCGGGTCGAGGAACTCTTCGAGGCGCGCGTCCCGAAGGGTAAGGCGGAGATCAGCCACATCGACGGCGTCGTCGAGATCATCACCACCGACACCGATCGGCGGGTGAAGGTGACGAGCCGCGAGCAGTACGACACTCCACTCCCCGTCCCGGCGGACGCCGAGCTCCTCGTCGCCCCGGGCGATCTCGTCGAGGTGGGCCAGCTCATCGCCCATCGCCAGAACGGCGAGGCCGTCGAGGAGGTCACGGCGCCGGTCAAGGGCTTCCTCGTCCGAGGCGACGACGGCCTGGCCATCCGTGCCGAAGACGTCGTCGAGCGGGAGTACCAGATCCCCCACACGGCCAAGCTCCTCGTCGAGAACGGCCAGGAGATCCGGGCCGGCGACCCGATCACCGACGGTCCGATCAACCCCCAGGAGTATCTCGAGACCCGCGGCCGGGATGCCGTCCAGCGCTACCTCGTCAAGGAGGTCCAGAAGGTCTACCGGAGCCAGGGCGTCACGATCAACGACAAGCACATCGAGATCATCGTCCGCCAGATGCTCCGGAAGGTCAGGATCGACCAGCCGGGCGACACGGAGCTCCTGCCGACCGAGCTCATCGACCGCCTCGACTTCGAGGCGGCCAACAACCGGGTCCTCGCCGAGGGGGGCGAGCCGGCGACGGCCCAGACGATCCTCCTCGGAGTCACGAAGGCGTCGCTCAGCACCTCGAGCTGGCTCGCTGCCGCCTCCTTCCAGGAGACGACCCGGGTCCTGACCGAGGCGGCCATCAACGGCGCCAAGGACCAGCTCATCGGCCTCAAGGAGAACGTCATCATCGGCAAGCTCATCCCGGCCGGAACGGGGGCGCCGCAGAACATCGCGGCGGCGGCCGAGCGTCGCCGCCGGGCGGCCCTCGAGGCCCTCGCCGGCGAGGCCATCGAGCTCGGGGGCGAGGAGTACAACCCGTTTCTCGAGGAGATGGCCGGGAGCGAGGACGACGCCGCTGGGCTCGCCGTCTCGCTCCTCGCTGCCGCCGAGACGGAGGAGCCGGGCCAGACCGACGGCGAGGAGCCGACGGCCGACCTGGCCGCCGACGCCGAGGCCGACGAGGAGGCGACGAGCTAGTCGAGGGCAGGGGGCTCGAAGGGCGGCGGAGCGCCAGCCGGGGCCTCGGTTGACACCGGAAACGGGCCGCTGCTACACTCCGCGGCCGTGGCTCCTCGGGCCGACCGCTTGGTCGTGCGCGGTTGGTGCCCGAGCCGTAGCCGGCGCGGCCCGTCGCCCGCCGGAGGGCGGCTGCCGGCCCGCCGGCCCCGCCAGATCACCTGAGGAACGAGAACCGAAAGGAGTCGCGTCGTCGTGCCGACGATCAGCCAGCTCGTGCGTCACGGCCGCAAGCCGAAGATCGAGAAGATCAAGGCGCCCGCGCTGCGCAAGAACTGGAACAGCCTGAAGCGCCGCCAGGTGCCGATCCCGGGCGCACCGCAGAAGCGGGGCGTCTGCCTTCAGGTGCGCACGATGACCCCGAAGAAGCCGAACTCGGCCCTGCGGAAGATCGCCCGGGTCCGGCTCTCGAACCAGATGGAGGTCACGGCCTACATCCCGGGCATCGGCCACAACCTCCAGGAGCACTCCGTCGTCCTCGTCCGGGGCGGCCGGGTCAAGGACCTGCCGTCGGTGAAGTACCACATCATCCGGGGCACCCTCGACGCCGCCGGCGTCAAGGACCGGAAGCAGGGCCGGAGCAAGTACGGGGCGAAGCGCACGCCCGCCCCGGCCGGGCAGAAGTAAGGCCATGCCGCGTCGACCGACCGTCCCTCGCAAGTCGAAGTTCCAGCAGGCGCCGGCCAACCCGACGACCGCCCGCTTCGTCTCGAAGATCATGATGAACGGCAAGCGGCGCCTGGCCGAGCGGATCCTCCGCGAGGCCCTCGCCCGGGCCGAGGCCCAGGCCCACCGGCCGGGCCTCGAGGTCCTCGAGGCCGCCCTCCGGAACGCAACCCCGATCATCGAAGTCAAGCCGCGCCGAGTCGGCGGGGCGACGTACCAGGTCCCCGTCGAGATCCGCGGCGACCGTCGGCTCTCGCTCGGGGTCCGCTGGCTCGTCCAGGCGGCCCGGAAGCGGAGCGGCAAGAGCATGGGCGAGAAGCTCGCCGCCGAGCTCGTCGACGCCATGAACGGTCTCGGCGCCGCCGTGAAGCGCCGCGACGACACCCACAAGATGGCCGAGGCGAACAAGGCCTTCAGCCACTTCCGCTGGTAATCGGATCCCAGGAGCGACCCCGACCGTGACACGAACCGTTCCGCTCGCCCGAACGCGGAACATCGGCATCATCGCCCACATCGACGCCGGCAAGACGACCGTCACCGAGCGGATCCTCTTCTACACGAAGAAGATCTACAAGATCGGCGAGGTCCACGAGGGCGCGGCGACGATGGACTGGATGCCCCAGGAGCAGGAGCGCGGCATCACGATCACCGCCGCGGCAACGACCTGCTTCTGGCGGGACCATCGGATCAACATCATCGATACGCCCGGGCACGTGGACTTCACGGTCGAAGTGGAGCGGAGTCTCCGCGTCCTCGACGGTGCCGTCGTCGTCTTCGACGGCGTGGCCGGGGTCGAGCCACAGTCGGAGACGGTCTGGCGCCAGGCCGACCGCTACCGGGTGCCGCGGATCTGCTTCATCAACAAGCTCGACCGGACGGGCGCCGACTTCTGGCGGGACGTCGAGATGATCCGCGACCGCCTCGGCGTCGTCCCGGTGCCGATCCAGATCCCGATCGGGGCGGAGGACACCTTCCGCGGGGTCGTCGACCTCGTCGAGATGCGGGCGATCGTCTGGAAGGACGATCTCGGTTCGACCTTCGAGATCGGGGCGATCCCGCCCCAGCTGGCCGACGAGGCCGCCCGGCGTCGCGAGGAGATGGTCGAGCGGATCGCCGAGATCGACGACGAGCTGACCCACAAGTTCCTCGAGGGCGAGGAGTTGACCGTCAACGACCTCAAGCGCGGCCTCCGGCTCGGGACCCTCCAGTACCGGATCGTG
Organism: Chloroflexota bacterium; assembly: GCA_034434735.1. Lineage (GTDB taxonomy): Bacteria > Chloroflexota > Limnocylindria > Limnocylindrales > CSP1-4 > BPIH01. The sequence continues at coordinate 1,625 of DAOTYQ010000036.1, read as the reverse complement.
CCGGTCCTCTGCGGCTCGGCCCTGCGGAACAAGGGGATCCAGCCGATGCTCGACGCCGTCGTCGACTTCCTGCCGAGCCCCATCGACGTCCCGCCGGTCATCGGCGAGGATCCGGCCACCGGCGCCGAGATCCTCCGGACGGCCGACGACGCCGAGCCCTTCACCGCGCTCGCCTTCAAGATCGCCGCCGACCCCTTCGTTGGCAAGCTCGCCTACTTCCGCGTCTACTCAGGGACGCTGACGAGCGGGTCGACGGTCCTCAACGCGACGAAGGGCCGGAAGGAGCGGATCGGTCGCATCCTCCAGATGCACGCCAACCACCGCGAGGAGATCGAGGCGGTCTATGCCGGCGACATCGCCGCGGCCGTCGGCCTCAAGGAAGTCTCCACCGGCGATACCCTCTGCGATCCCGACCATCCCATCGTTCTCGAGTCGATGACCTTCCCGGAGCCGGTCATCGAGGTCGCCATCGAGCCGAAGACGAAGGCCGACCAGGACAAGATGGCGGTCGCCCTCGCCCGCCTCGCCGAGGAAGACCCGACGTTCCGGGTTTCCACCGACGAGGAGTCGGGCCAGACCCGGATCGCCGGCATGGGCGAGCTCCACCTGGAAGTCCTCGTCGACCGGATGACCCGCGAGTTCCGGGTCGCCGCGAACATCGGCCGGCCGCAGGTTTCGTACCGAGAGACGATCCGCCGGGCCGCCGACGGGGTCGGCCGCTTCGTCCGTCAGACCGGCGGCCGGGGCCAGTACGGCCACGTCGTCCTCCGACTCGAGCCGCTCGAGAAGGGGCGGGGCTACGAGTTCGTCGACCGGATCGTCGGCGGGGTGATCCCGAAGGAGTTCATGAAGGCCGTCGATCAGGGCATCCGGGAGGCGCTCCAGACGGGCCCCTACGCCGGCTATCCGATGATCGACGTGCGGGCCGTCGTCTACGATGGCTCCTACCACGAGGTCGACAGCTCGGAGATGGCCTTCAAGATCGCCGCGTCGATGGCGGTCAAGGACGCCGTCGCCAAGGCCGACCCGGTCATCCTGGAGCCGATCATGCGGGTCGAGGTGACCCTGCCCGAGGAATTCCTCGGCGACGTCATCGGCGACCTAAACAGCCGGCGCGGCCACGTCGAGGGGATGGACACCCGGGGCTCGACCCGGGTCATCCGGGCCTTCGTCCCGCTGGCCTCGATGTTCGGCTACGCCACGGACCTGCGGTCGATGACGCAGGGCCGGGCGAGCTACTCGATGGAGCTGAGTCACTACGCCGAGGTCCCGGGCAACATCGCCCAGGAGCTCGTGGCGCGGAGCAGGGTCTAGAGGAGCCGGTCGTCCCCGGACGCCGGAGCTGTAGGAGCGAAGGGATCATGGCCAAGAAGAAGTTCGAGCGCACGAAGCCGCACGTCAACGTCGGGACGATCGGCCACATCGACCACGGCAAGACGAGCCTCACGGCGGCGATCACGAAGTACCTCGCCCTCAAGGGCGAGGCCGAATACCGCGCCTTCGAGACGATCGACAACGCGCCCGAGGAGCGGGAGCGGGGGATCACGATCGCCATCGCCCACGTCGAGTACGAGACCGACCGCCGCCACTACGCCCACGTCGACTGCCCGGGCCACGCCGACTAC
>DAOTYQ010000035.1:0-5502 GCA_034434735.1 Chloroflexota bacterium | reverse complement strand
GCCTCGCTTCCGACCCGACTTCACCGACCCCGATCCCTCGTACCACGGCGTCTCCTACACGAAGGCCTTCGGCCGCCAGGCCTACATCATCAAGCTCCGGGTCCAGCTCCTTCGCGATCTCGGCCCCGCCCTCTCCCCCATCAACGCCTTCCTCATCCTCCAGGGCCTCGAGACGCTCCACCTCCGGATCGCGCGCCACTCGGAGAACGCCCTCGCCCTCGCCCGCTGGCTCGAGACCCGACCCGAGGTCAGCTGGGTGAGCTACCCGGGCCTGCCGGGCCACCCGAGCCATGAGCTGGCGAAGCGCTACCTGCGCGGCGGCTTCGGCGGGATCGTCACCTTCGGGGTCCGTGGCGGCGTCGAGGCCGGTCGGCGGCTCATCGACAGCGTCGGGCTCTTCAGCCTCCTGGCGAACGTCGGCGATGCCAAGTCGCTCATCATCCACCCCGCCTCGACGACGCACCAGCAGCTCGATCCCGAGGATCAGCTGGCGACGGGGGTCACCCCGGACCTCATCCGCCTCTCGGTGGGCCTCGAGCACGTCGACGACCTCATCGCCGACCTCGAGGCGGCGCTCCGGGCGGCCGTCGGCGATGGGGCCACGACGGTGCCGGCCGGCGACGGCCACTGGGCCGAGGGCTGAGGCGATGGCCCGCCGTCTTGGCACCCCCCGGGCCGCCGCCGCCGGGACCGCCGTCGGTCCTGGGCGGCGCCCCGCCCTGGGCACGGGCCGGGTCGAGGCGATCCGGCTCGGCCCGTTCGAGCTCGAATCGGGCGCCCGGCTCCCCGAGCTCGTCGTCGCCTACCGGCACGACGGGCCGGGGCCCGACGCCGCACCCCAGATCGTCGTCGTCCATGCCCTGACCGGCTCCGCCGACGCCGCCGGTGACTGGTGGGCCCCGCTCATCGGCCCCGGCCGGGCCTTCGACACGGATCGCTTCGGCGTCCTCTGCGCGAACCTCCTGGGCGGCCGCTATGGATCGACGGGCCCGACGGCCCTCGATCCGCGGACGGGTCGCCCCTACGGGGCCGGCTTCCCGCCGGTGACGCCCCGCGACCAGGCCCGGGCGGAGTGGCGGCTCCTCGACGCCCTCGGCATCGACGACGTGGCCCTGGTCACCGGCGGCTCGCTCGGCGGGATGGTCGCCCTCGAGATCGCCCTCGAGCGGCCCGGACGGGTCGCCGCCGTCGTGCCCATCGCGGCCCCGGCGGCGACCGGGCCCCTGGCCGTCGCCTGGAACCACCTCCAGCTCGAGCTCATCGAGCGGCTCGGTCTCGAGGGGATGGCTCTCGCCCGCCAGCTGGCGATGACGACGTACCGAAGCGAGGCCGACTTCGAGCTCCGCTTCGGGCGTCGAGCCGAGCCCGATGGTCGGCCGAGCGTCGTCTCCTACCTCGAACACCAGGGCCGAAAGCTCGTCGCCCGCTTCGACCCGGCGACCTACCGGGTCCTGGCCCGGGCGATGGACGCCCACGACATCGGTCGAGATCGCGGCGGTGCGGTGGAGGCGCTGCGGCGTCTCGGGAGCGGAACCCGCTTCGTCGGGGTGGGGATCGAGGGCGACATCCTCTACGGGCCGGCCCAGGTCCGCTCCCTCGTGGCAGCCGCCGCGGAGGCGGGGCTCGTCGCCTCGTACCGGGAGATCCGGTCGACGAAGGGCCACGACGCCTTCCTCGTCGAGTGGGAGCAGTTGACGGCGATCTTCCGCGAGGTCCTCGTCGGCGTCGAGGGCGTGGCGGCCTGACCGGCGTCCACGCGACCCGCGGGGGACGGCCGGCGCCGAGGCGGCGCGGAGCCGGGCGCCGGCACGGTGCGGAGCCGCGCGCCGGCACGGCGGGGGAGCCGGGCGCCTCCTCGGTCGGGGCACCGGCGCGGTTCGAGCCATCCGACTCCGGTTCGGGCGATCGCCCCGCCCGCGCCGCCGATGCTCGGCCGCGCCGGCCGGCGACGTACCATGAGGAACCCCCACCCCGAGCGGAGGACCGCGTGCGGATCGCCTTCATCGCCGCCGAATGCGAGCCCTGGGCCAAGACCGGTGGCCTCGCCGACGTCGTCGACGCCCTCGCCCGGGCCCTCGGCCGCCTCCCCGACGGTCCGACCCTGCCCGTCGAGGTCTTCCTGCCGCGCTACCGCAGCGTCCCCGTTCCGCCGGACAGCCCGAGCCGGGCCGTCGAGGTGACCGACCCGGCCTCGCCGTCCGGACGGACCGTCGTCCGCCTCGTCGAGGTCGCCGCGAACGGCTACCGGCTCCGCCTCGTCGACCACCCGCCGGCCTTCGACCGGCCGGGCATCTACGGCGACGGCCCGACCGACTATCCCGACAGCGGCTGGCGCTTCGGCCTCCTCTGCCGGACCGCGCTCACCGTCCTCGCCGCCGAACGCCCACCCGTCGACGTCCTCCACCTCCACGACTGGCACGCCTGTCCGGTCGCGCTCCTCCGCGAGACCGCCTTCGCCGCCGACCCCACCATCGCCCGGGCCGCCGTCGTCCTCACCCTCCACAACCTCGCCTACCACGGCTGGCTTCCGGCGGCCGACCTCGGCCAGCTCGGCCTCGCTCCCGGGGACGGGGTCGTCGCCGCCGACGCGACGGGCCTCGACCTCCTTCGGGCCGGCGTCGAGCGAGCCGAGATGGTGACGACGGTGAGTCCGACCTACGCCCGCGAGGCGCTGACGCCGGAGTTCGGCTTCGGGCTCGAAGACGCCCTGGGCGCCCTCGGCGATCGATTCGTGGGGATCCTGAACGGCCTCGATCCCGAGGTCTGGAACCCGGCGACTGACCCGACCATCGCAGCCCGGTACTCGGCGAGCGACCTCGAGGGGAAGGCGACCTGCCGCCGGGCGCTCCTGGCCGAGCTCGGGCTCGATCCCACCGATTCCGGGCCGGTGGCGGCGATGATCGGGCGCCTCGATCCCCAGAAGGGCTTCGACCTCCTCACCGGGGCGGCGCCGGCCATCCTCGCCGCCGGAGGGCGGCTCGTCGTCCTCGGGACCGGGAACCCGAAGCTCGTCGCCGGCCTCCGCCGCCTGGCCCGGCGCCGGCCGGGCCGGATCGCCCTCGTCGAGCGCTTCGACCGCGATCTCGCCCGCCGGATCTACGCCGGGTCGGACGTCTTCCTCATGCCGTCCCGCTTCGAGCCGTGCGGCCAGGGCCAGATGATCGCCCTCCGTTACGGAACGCCGCCGATCGTGCGTCGGACCGGGGGTCTTGCCGACACGGTCGTCGACGTGACCATCGACCCGGAGCGAGGGACCGGCTTCGTCTTCGAGGCCGCGACGCCGGACGCGCTTGCCGCGGCCTGTCGGCGGGCCTTCGAGGTGCGGGGCGATGGGCGGTCGGCGGCCTGGCTCGGGCTCGTCCGGCGGGGGATGGTCGTCGACTTCGCCTGGGAGCGACGCTCGGCGCCCGCGTACCTGCGGGTCTACGCGCGGGCGATCGCCCTGCGGCGGGTGGGTGAACGGGCTCGAGCCGGCGGCGCAATCTAGAATGGCAGCCCGTCATCCGCCCGGAGGTTGTCATGGCCAGGCAGTTCGTCGTCCAGCTCAAGAACCAACCCGGCGCCCTCGCCGCCCTCGCCGAAACCCTTGCCGCCCGAGGCGTCGACCTGCGGGCCATCGGCGGCGGCGGGATCGGCGACGTCGGTCACGTGATCATGACCACCGCCGACGACGACACGACGCGAGCCGTCCTCGAAGAGGGTGGCTACACGTACCTCGAGGGCGAGGCGATCCTCGCCGAGGTCGAGGACCGGCCAGGCGGGATGGCGGCCGTCGCTCGGGCGCTGGCCGACGCTGGCGTGAACATCCACGGCCACCTCTTCCTCGGCCGCTGGGGAGACCGGGCGATGTTCTCCTTCGTCGTCGACGACCCGGAGACGGCCCGTCCGATCCTCGAAAGGAAGCGATAGGCGGGGAGCCAACCGCCCGGTCGCGCCGAGCGGACGCGGCCGGAGAGGAGCCAAGCGGTCGGTGCGGCCGTGACCGTCGGCCCTGGTCGGGATCTTCGTCGGGTCGGAGACTCCGATGCACGAGAGGCCGGACCCCGAGCCCCGGCCCTTCTGCGCCGTGGAGGTCGAGCCATGACTCACGTCCTCGTCGTCCATCACGACATCGACCTCGGCGATCAGGAAGCGGATGCGCTCCGCCGGGCCGGCTACGAAGTCGAGCGCTGTCTCGGGCCGATCGGCGGACGCTGCCCGGTCATCGCCGGTCGGCCGTGCGCCATCGCGGAGCGGGCCGACGTCCTCGTCTACGACGCCTGGGCGACCGGCGAACCGGACGGCGCCCGTCGGCTCATCGAAGGGCTCCGGGAGCTCCATCCCTACGTCCCCGTCGTCTTGGTCGCGCCCGGGATCGAGCCCGACTGGGTCGAGCTCGCCGGTCGCCACGGGGTGACCCCGCTCGTCGGGCCGCCGACGACCGATCGTCTCGTCGAGGCGATCGAGACCGCGCTGGAGCGTGCCGCGATCCCGAGGCCGACCTAGCCCGTCCCCGGCCGTCCCGCTGGGGGGTGCCGGCGGGAGCGATGGTGGGGCGGACAGAATTGTGGATAAGTCGGTTGATCGCCGCCCGCCGATGTGGGAAAATCGCGGTGCGTCCGAGCACAGTCGAGGCGGTAGATCAGATGGCGCCGCTAGCTGCCAGAGCAGATGATGCGACGGGGCGAAGGCTGCCACCCTACGCCGAGCGGGCCCTTGTCCTGTGGCCCGGTCTCGACCGCACGCGCCTCCGGCGGACGCGTGGTGATCCCGTCCGGATCGCCCGTCTCGTCGCCCGGCGAACCGCGCTCTCCCTCGACGAGATCGTCGAGCTCCTGACCCGGCCGTCGAGGAGGTGATCGGTGTGGCGGTGACCGGCAGCCGGACCTCCAGCGAGCTGTGCCGGCGGGCCCTTCGTGCCTACGAGCGCCTCTATCGGCTCTTGGACTGCGACGACCCCGACCTGGCTGCGAACGTGACCTTCACGGCCGGTCGAATCCGGCTCCTCCGCCTCGGCGCGGCGACGCCCTGGCCGGTGCGCGAGGCGGTGGCGGCCGAGGTCGTCAAGCTGGTCGAGGAGGCGGATCGGGCCCGCGATGCGGCGGTGGTGGAGCGGCTCTTCGCGACCTTCGTCGACGAGGTCTGCCGCCGGCTCGATCGGCGCGCATCTCCGGCGCCGAGCTGGCCGGCCGGCCTCGGGCGACGGGCGGCGGACCGGGTCGGACGCCCGGGCCCGAACCGGGACGGACGTTCCGCGCCGGGCCCCGATCTCGGAGGGGTCGGCGGCCGAGCTGCGCCGCGCGACCGGCAGATCGTCCCGCTCCGAAGCTGACGGGCTGCTCGCCCGCGGAGGGCCGTCGGCGGGTCGAGAAGGGTATAGTTGACGGCGGCGCGGGCGCCGGCCGGGCGCCGGGGCCCACCGTGACGCTCGAGCGGGAGTAGCTCAGGTGGTAGAGCGTCAGCCTTCCAAGCTGAATGTCGCGGGTTCGAATCCCGTCTCCCGCTCCATCCCCTCCTCGCCGG
>DAOTYQ010000034.1:0-3039 GCA_034434735.1 Chloroflexota bacterium | reverse complement strand
CGACGTGGTCGGGCCGATCCGGGACGGCCTCGGCCTCCCGGTCGCCCTCGAGACGGACGTCAACGCGGCGGCCCTCGCCGAAGGGCGCTGGGGGGCCGCCAGGGACTGCCGCTCCTTCGTCTACGTGACGGTCGGCACCGGGATCGGTGGTGGCGGCGTCGTCGACGGCCGCCTCGTCCATGGCCTCGATCACCCGGAGATGGGCCACGTGCCGCTGCCGCGTCTCCCGGGCGACGCCTTCGCGGGGACCTGCCCGTACCACCGCGACTGCTGGGAGGGCCTCGCTTGTGGCCCGGCCCTCGCCGCCCGCTGCGGGCGCCCTCCGGAGACCCTCGACGGCGAGGCCCTCGCGGCCGCCGTCGCTCTCGAGGCCGAGTACCTCGCCGTCGGCCTCCGGGCCCTGGTCTATACCCTGGCTCCGGAGCGGATCGTGCTCGGCGGGGGTGTCGCCGAGCTGCCCGGTCTCCTCGACGCCGTCCGGTCGGCGCTCGGACGCACCCTCGGCGGGTACCCGGGTCTCGCCGAGCACGAGGCGCCGGCCTTCGTCGTCCGGCCCGGGCTCGGCGGCCGGGCCGGGGTCCTCGGGGCGCTCCTCGTAGCCGAACGGGCGAGCGCGGCCGCGGCCGACGCCGACGGGGTGGGAACGGGCGAGGCGGGCTGATCGCCACCCGCCTCGAGGTCGCCCCACGGCCGATCCCCGATCGGGCCGAACGGATCGTCGATTCGGGACGGCCACCCCTGCCCGACCCGGACGCCGGGTCCGAACACTAGCGACGACGCCAGGTCCGGCGATCGCGCAGGAGGTCGGGACCGATGGAGGACCCGCTCGCCATCCTCGAACGAGCCGAACGGAGGGCGAGGGAGCGGCGGCTGGCCGCCCTCGCCGAGGCCGACCGGATCGCGGCCGAGGCCGCCGCCCGCGTCGCCGCCATCGAGGCCGAGCGGCCGGCCCGGATCGAGGCGCGCCTCGCCGAGCTGCGGGCCGCCTACGCCCGGGCGACGGCCGAGCAGGTGGCCGCCGTCGAGGCTGGACCGTCGGACGGGGCGAGCGCCGCGCCGCCGTCGGCCGACGAGGCCCGGATCGCCGCGGCGGCAGCGCTCCTCGTCCGGGCCGTCCTCGGCGAGGCCGACGGCTGTGGGTGATGGAGGCCAGCCGTGCTCCGGCCGATGCTCCGCGTCGACATCGTCGCCCCGCGGCGGCGGGCCCTCGACCTCGTCCGGGCCCTCCACGTGGCCGGGGTCGTCGATCTCGCGCCGTTCGAACCCCCCGACGAGGCGACGGCCGCCCTTTTCGGCCCGGGGCCCGAACTCCCGATCGGCGAGGAGTACGCTGCGGCGGTCGGTCGCCTGACCGAGCTGGCCGCCCTCGTCGGGCGGGGCGAGGCGCCGCGGGACCTCGTCGCCGACCTCTGGGCCCTCGACGACCGTGCCCTCTTCGGGGTCGTCGAGCGGCTCCTGGCGACGGAGGGTTCCGTCGCCGGCTTGACCGGGCGGCGGGCGCGCCTCTTGGGCGAGCTCGCTCGCCTCGAGCAGTACCGGAGCCTCGTCGAGGCCCTGACCGGGGCCATCGGGCGGCTTCCGGCGGTCCGCGGCTTCGCCTCGACCGGCCTCGTCCTCCAGGCTCGCTACCGGTCGATCCTGCCCGTCCTCCGGACCGAGCTCGAGGAGCTGACCGAGGGGGCCTGCGAGCTCATCGCCGGCGAGCTGCCGCCGGACCGGATCGCGGCCATCGTCGTCTACCCGGCTCGCCGGGCGCCCGAGGTCGAGTCGCTCTTGGGCGCCCGGGACCTCGAAGAGGTCCGGCTGCCGGCGGAGTTCGCCGGTCTCGCCCTCGACGAGCTCGGTCCCCGCCTGGCGGCCGAGATGGCAGCGACGCGACAGCGCCTGGCGGCCGTGGAGGCGGAGCTCGAGGCCGAGTCGGCGGAGATCCGGCCCCTCGTCGAGGCGTGCCTCGTCGTCCTCCTCGATCGGGTCGCCGAGGTCGACGCCGTCCGGAACGGGGCCGCCTCGGACCACCTCTTCGTCCTCGCCGGCTGGCTGCCGGTCGACGAGCTCGCCGATCTCCGATCGCACCTGGCCCGGGAGGTCGGGCCCGAGGTCGTCGTGATCAAGCGGGAGCGAGCGACGCCCGGTCGGCCGGATGTCCCGGTCGCCCTGGACAACCGGGGCCCGGCGCGGGCCTTCGAGGCGCTCTCGACCTTCGTCGCCGTCCCCCGCTACGGCAGCCTCGACCCGACGCCGCTCCTCGGGATCGGCTTCCCGGCCTTCGTCGGGCTCATGGTCGGCGACGCGGGCTACGGCCTCGTCGCCCTCGGCGCCCTCGTCCTCGCCCGACGGCGCTGGCGGACGCGGCCCTGGATGGCCGTCCTCTGGCCGGTCGGGCTCGTCGTCGTCGGGTCGACCATCGGCTTCGGGCTCCTCTTCGGCGAGGTCTTCGGCAGCCTCGGCCACGAGCTCCTCGGGATCCGGCCGATCCTCTTCGACCGGCGCGACGCCGTCGGGCCGCTCCTCGTCCTCGCCGTCGCCATCGGGGCGACCCAGGTGAGCCTCGGACTCGGCCTCGGGGTGGTGAACGCCGTCCTCCTTCGGCATCGCCGGGAGGCGACGGCGCGGGGCGCCCTCCTCGTCGCCATCGTCGCCGTCGGTCTCCTCCTCGCCATCGCCGCCGGCCTCCTCGGCGGACAGCTCCTGCCGGTGGCGGGTGGTGCCCTCGTCCTGGCCGCCGCCGTCCTCCTCGTCACGGTCGGCATCCGGGGGCCGATCGAGATCCTCGGGACCCTCGGCCACGTCCTCTCCTACGCCCGCCTGGCGGCCATCGGCCTCGCCTCGGTCATGCTCGCCGTCGTCGCCGACCGCCTCGGCGCGCTCGTCCCGAACGTCGTGGCGGGGGTCCTGACGGCGACTGCCCTCCACGCCCTCAACCTCGGGCTCGGGTTCTTCGATGCCTCGATCCAGAGCCTTCGGCTCCACTACGTCGAGTTCTTCACCAAGTTCCTGGAACCGGGCGGGCGGCCGTATCGGCCCTTCCGGGCGGCCGTC
>DAOTYQ010000033.1:0-3459 GCA_034434735.1 Chloroflexota bacterium | reverse complement strand
ACGGCGAGGGCGTCCCCTGGCCCGGCGGCGTCCGACCCGGCTTCGGGCTCGGCGGGCCGCCGGGGACGTGGCTCGGAGCGGCAGTCGGCGCCGGGCTCTCGGCCGGCCCGGGTCCAGGGGTCGGCGACGGCTTGCCCCGACTCTTGATCTTCTCGATCGTCGCCTCGTTCCGCTCGATGACCTGCTGGACGGAGTCGGCCGCCGGCTCGGGGAGCCGTTCAGCGAGGGTGTTGAGGACGACCTGGTGGCGCTGGAGGACGATCTCGAGCCGGTCGGCCCGCTCGAGGTCGTCGCCGGCCGCCTGGAGGGCGGAGGCGACGGTCTCCCGGTAAGCCTCGAGGGCGGCCCGGACCGCCGCACCGTTGCCCTGCTCGGCAGCCTGGCTCGCCTCCGAGAGCCGCGCCTCCAGGCGGGCGATCTCGGCCTCGGCACGGGCCCGGGCGTCACCGGGCAGGGTCACCGTCTCGACCCACAGCCGCAGGCCGTAGAGCGGCCCGCCCGGTTCGCTCGCCGCGGCGGCCCCGGCCAGCGCCCCGAGGGCCAGGGCGGCAGCGAGGAGGGCGACGACCGCGCGGCGATGCCGGCCACGGCTGCGTCGGCCGACGGCCCAGCGCGCCCCACGCTCGCCGGGCAGGACGGTCAGCCGCACCGCCCGCCGCTCGGCCTCCAGGAGGAAGCGGCGTCGCATGCGGGCGCGCACCTCCGCGTCGAGGCCGAGCCGGTCGTCCGCGTAGCGGCGGAGGAGGGCCTCGATCTCGCCGTCGGCACCGGCGGCCGAGCCCGTCGAATGCGAGCCCGTCGAAGAGCGGTGTCCCTGGTCGGTCATCGGGTCCTACGGCTTCTCGCCCGGCCGTCGCCTCGGCCGAGCGCTGGGTTCGGCGGCGTCGGGCTCCGACGCGCGGGGTCGCTCGTCGCCTTCGGGCGTCGAGATCCCGAGGTGCCGCCGGAGGGCGGCGATGGCGCGGAATTGGAGACCGCGGATCGTCCCCTCTCGGCGACCCATCGCCACGGCGGCTTCGCGGGCCGAGAGGCCGGCGAAGAACCGGAGGGCGATGACGTCTCGTTGATCCTCGGTCAGCTCGGTGAGGGCGATGCCCACCGCGTCCAGCTCCTCTCGCAGGGCCACGATGGCGTCGGGGTCGGCGGCTTCGGCCGGTCGTTCGGCTGCGGCGTCGAGGCCGACGGCCTCGTGGCGGGTGCGGATATGGTCGATGACGGCGTTCCGGGCGAGCCGGAAGAGCCAACCCCCGAAGGGGACGCCCCGCGACTCGTAGCGCGGGAGCGCCTCCAGGACCTTGACGAAGATGGTCTGGGTCAGGTCCTCCGCGTCGGCCGGGTTCCGAACGCGGCTGGCGACGTAGCGATAGACCCGCTCGTGGTAGAGATCGAAGAGGGCGCCGCAGGCGTCTGCGTCGCCCACCCGAGCGGCCGCCACGAGCTGCTCGATCGCTGCCTCGTCGTGATCCATAACGATCCGCCTGGCCGCCCGTTAGGTGGCGAGCGGCCGCCGGCCGCCGGCGGGGGCGAGGAGGGCGGACGGGATGGGCACCTCGACGGGCGGCCCGCCGCGCCGGAAGTGGAGCGCCCGCCAGCCGTTGGCGACCGCGATCCGGTACGCGTGCTCGAGCCCGAAGGCGAAGTGTTCGGCTCGGTGGGCGTCGGAGCCGAGGCTGACTCGCCGTCCGCCGAGTTCCCGGTAGCGGGCGACGACGGCCGGGTGGGGGTACGGCTCCCGCGCCGCCTGACGGAGGCCGCTGGCGTTCACCTCGAGCCCGGTCCCGCTCTCGACGAGGGCCCGGAGGATCGGCTCGACGAGCTCGGGCGCCGCGGCGATGGTGGCCGGCGGGACGTGGGGGACGAGGTAGCGCTTGACGAAGTCGAGGTGGCCGAGGGTGTCGAAGAGACCGCTCCGGGCCGCCGCGAGGACCTCGTCGAAGTAGGGCCGGAGGATCTCGGCCAGGCTCCGACCGGCGACGAAGCCAGCGACGCGCCCGGGTCGGTAGGGCGAATCGGGGCCGACGTGAACCGAGCCGATGGTGAAGTCGTAGTGGTGGCGGCGGAGATGCGCCCGGATCTCGGCTTCGAAGCGGCGCTCGTAGGTGATCTCCGCGCCGTAGCGGATGGCGACCCGGTCCGCCCAGCGCTCGGCCAGCTCGCGAACGAGCCGCTCGCGCTCCGCCGGCGGGACCCCGGAGCTGGGGCTTCGCGGGTCGAAGTCGAGATGGTCGGTGATGGCGATCTCGGCGATCCCCCGCTCGACGGCGAGGGCCGGGTAGACGTCGAGGGGGACGTCGCTGTCGTGGGAGAGGTGGGTGTGGAGGTGGCTGTCGAGCGGGAGGTCGCGATCGGCGGTCGGGTCGCCGAACTGCCCCGTCGCCCCCGGATCTCGGCTCTTCGTCGAACCCCCGGTGGCTTCGCTCACCCGCCGATGACGCCGAGCTCGCGCCCGACCCGCTCGAAGGCGTCGAGGGCGATGTCGAGCTGCTCGTCGCTGTGGGCGGCCGTGACGATCGTCCGGATCCGGGCCTTGTCGAGGGCGACCGTCGGATAGACGACGGAGGTGGCGTAGATCCCCTCCTCGAAGAGGCGGTCGCTGAAGCGGATGGCGAGGGCCGACTCGCCGAGCATGATCGGCGTGATCGGGGTCTCCGAGATCCCGGTGTCGAAGCCGAGCCGCCGGAGCTCGGCCTTGAAGCGGCGGGTGTTGACCCAGAGTCGCTCGATCCGCTCCGGCTCCTCCTGGAAGATCCGGATCGCCTCGAGGCACGCCGCCACCACGGCTGGCGGGTGCGAGGTCGAGAAGAGGAAGGGCCGGGCCCGTTGGGTGAGGTAGTCGATGAGGGTCGCCGAGCCGGCGACGTAGCCGCCGAGAACGCCGACCGCCTTCGAAAGGGTCCCGATCTGGATGGCGACCCGGCCGTGGAGGCCGAAGTGATCGATGGTCCCGCGACCGTTGCGGCCGAGGACGCCCGAGGCGTGGGCGTCGTCGACCATGACCGCTGCTCCCACCTCCTCGGCCGCGGCGACGATCTCCGGCAGGGGCGCGATGTCGCCGTCCATGCTGAAGACCCCGTCGGTGACGACGAGGATGGAGCGGTACGGTTCGCCCTCGTGGCCCGGATCCTCGCGCCCCCGCTCGGCGGCACTGCGGAGGATCTCCCGGAGGGCGGCGACGTCGCGATGGGGGTAGATCTTCCGGGGCGCCTTCGAGAGCCGCATCCCGTCGATGATCGAGGCGTGGTTCAGGGCGTCCGAGACGATGAGGTCGCGCTCGTCGGTGATGGCCGGGATGACGCCGGTGTTCGCCGTGAAGCCCGACTGGAAGGTGAGGACGGCCTCGACGCCCTTGAAGCGGGCGAGCTCGGCCTCGAGCTCCATGTGGAGCTCCATGGTCCCGGCGATGGTCCGGACGGCGCCCGATCCTGCCCCGTAGTCGCGGACGGCGGCGATGGCCGCTTC
>DAOTYQ010000032.1:0-15480 GCA_034434735.1 Chloroflexota bacterium | reverse complement strand
CGCCCCCTCGCCGAGCGCCGGATGCCGGGCGCCCGCTGGTTCCCGGGGGCGACGCTGAACTACGCCGAGCACACCCTCCGGCTGCCTGGCCGGCGGCCCGAGGACGAGGTCCTCGTCTCGGTCAGTCAGAGCCGCCCGACGCTTCGCCTCACCGCCGCCGAACTCCGCGACCAGGTCGCCCGCTGCCGGGCCGGTCTCCGGCGGCTCGGCGTCCGGCGCGGCGATCGGGTCGCCGCGTATCTGCCGAACGTCGCCGAGACCGTCGTCGCCGCCCTCGCCACGGCGAGCCTCGGCGCCGTCTGGTCGTCCTGCGCCCCCGAGTTCGGCGTCGCCGCCGTCGTCGACCGCTTCGCCCAGATCGAACCGGCCGTCCTCCTCGCCGTCGACGGCTACCAGTACGGCGCGAAGGCGATCGATCGGGCCGCCGAGGTCGAGGCGATCCGGCGGGCGCTCCCATCGCTGCGGGCGACCGTCCTGCTCCCCTACCTCGATCCCGAGCGCTCGCCGCCACCCGGGACGGTCGCCTGGGAGGACCTTTTGGCGAGCCCGCCCGAGCCCGGCTTCGAGGCGGTCCCCTTCGACCACCCGCTCTACATCCTTTACTCGTCGGGGACGACGGGCCTCCCGAAGGCGATCGTCCACGCCCACGGCGGGATCCTCCTCGAGCACCTCAAGGCCCTCGGCCTCCACACCGACCTCGGTCCCGCCGATCGCTTCTTCTGGTTCACGACGACCGGCTGGATGATGTGGAACTACCTCGTCTCGGGTCTCGCCGTCGGGGCGACGATCGTCTGCTTCGACGGTGACCCGGCCTTCCCCGACCTGGGCGCCCTCTGGCGGCTGGCGGCCGAGGAGCGGCTGACCTACTTCGGGACGAGCGCGCCCTACCTCATGGCCTGTCGGAAGGCGGGCCTCCGGCCGGGGCGCGAGCTTGACCTGGCGCGACTCCGGGGCGTCGGCTCGACCGGAGCGCCGCTTCCGGCGGCCGGCTTCACCTGGGTCGCCGAGGCCGTCGGGCCGGGCGTCCAGCTCGGCTCGCTCTCCGGCGGGACGGACGTCTGCACCGGCTTCGTCGGTCCGGCCCCGATCGTGCCGGTCTGGCCGGGCGAGATCAGCTGCCGGATGCTCGGAGCGAAGGTCGAGGCCTTCGACGAGGCCGGTCGGTCGGTCGTCGGCCGCCAAGGCGAGCTCGTCCTGACCGAACCGCTGCCCTCGATGCCGGTCGGCTTCTGGAACGACCCGGACGGGAGCCGGTATCAGGCCGCCTACTTCTCGACGTACCCCGGGGTCTGGCGGCACGGCGACTGGGTCACGATCACCGAGCGGGGCTCGTGCATCATCACCGGCCGCAGCGACGCGACCCTGAAGCGGGCCGGGGTCCGGCTCGGGACGGCCGAGTTCTACGCCGTGGTCGAGGGCCTGCCCGAGATCGCCGACAGCCTCGTCGTCCACCTCGAGGACGAGGCCGGCGGCCCGGGCGAGCTCCTCCTCTTCGTCGCCCTCCGGGCGGGCGTCGAGCTCGACGACGGGCTCCGGCGTCGGATCGCCGACGAGCTCCGCCACAATCTCTCGCCCCGCCACGTCCCCGACGAGATCGTCGCCGTCCCCGCCATCCCGCGGACGCTCTCGGGCAAGAAGCTCGAGGTCCCCGTGAAGCGGATCCTCCAGGGCGCGCCACCGGAGAGCGTCGCTGCCCGGGACGCCCTCGCCGTGCCGACTGCCCTCGACGCCTTCATCGCCTACGCGACGGTGCGGCGGGGCGGGACCGACGGCTAGGGGTCGTCTGCCGCCGCCTCGGCCTCGATGACGTCCATGACCGCTCGGATGAGGGCGAGGTGGGTGAAGGCCTGGGGGAAGTTGCCGAGGTGCCGACCGGAGTGGGGGTCGAGCTCCTCGCCGTAGAGGTCGAGGGGGCTGGCGTGGGCGAGGAGCTTCTCGCAGAGGCGGCGAGCCCGCTCGAGCTCGCCGATGGCGACGAGGGCTGAAACGAGCCAGAAGGAGCAGATCGTGAACGTCCCCTCCTCGCCGCGGAGGCCGTCGTCGGTCTCGGCCGGTCGATAGCGGAGGACGAAGTCGTTCTCGGTCAGCTCGTCGGCGATGGCGAGGACCGTCGCCCGGATCCGCGGGTCGTCGGCTGGCAGGAAACCGACGAGGACGGCGAGGAGGACCGAGGCGTCCAGGGCAGTCGTGGCGTAGTGCTGGGTGAAGACACCCCGCTCGTCGACGCCGTTCGCGCAGACGTCGGCGTGGATCTCGTCGGCGATGGCTTGCCAGCGCTCGGCGAGCTCGTGCTCGTCGCGGAGCCGGGCGAGACGCGCCCCCCGGTCGAGGGCGACCCAGCACATGATCTTCGACGAGGTGAAGTGGCGCGGCTCGCCGCGGACTTCCCAGATGCCGCGGTCGGGCTCCCGCCAGTGGCGCGCGGCGGCCTCCACCTGGCGAACGAGGATCGGCCAGATCCGCTCGTCGAGGCTGTCGCGGGAGGTCGTGTGGAGGTAGAAGGACTCGAGGATGGCGCCCCAGGCATCGTGCTGGCGCTGGCGGTACGCGGCGTTCCCGATCCGGACCGGCCGCGCCCCCTCGTAGCCGTGGAGGTGGTCGAGCGTCGTCTCCTCGAGCTCCCGTTCGCCACCGACGCCGTACATGACCTGGAGGTCGGCCTCGCCGCCGGCCACGTCGGCGATGAAGGCGAAGTAGTCGTTCGCCTCCCAGTCGAAGCCGAGTCGGTAGAGACCCCAGAGGGCAAAGGTCGAGTCGCGGATCCAGCTGTAGCGGTAGTCCCAGTTTCGTTCGCCGCCGGGGGTCTCGGGGAGCGAGGTCGTCGGGGCGGCGATGATCGCCCCGGTGGGAGCGTAGGTCAGGCCCTTGAGGGTGAGTGCCGACCGCTCGAGGTACGTCCGCCAGGGGTGGTCGGGGAAGCGGCCGCGGGCGAGCCAGTGCTGCCAGTGGTGGGCCGTCCAGACGAGGCGGCGGTAGGCATCCTCGGCGGTCCTCGGCGGTGAAACGTCGCCCCAGGCGAGGGCGACGAAGCGAACGTCGCCCTCCTTCATGAGCGTCCGTCCGATCGCTTTCGGGCCCTCGAAGCCGAAGTTGATGTCGCTCGTCAGGGTCAGGCGGACCTCGCTCCCCTCGGCGGCGCAGACACCCTCCCGGTAGCCCGGGCCCGTGTACGCCCAGCGGCCCGGCCGACGGCCGTAGTCGAAGACGGGCTCGCAGTCGAAGACGAGCTGGACCTGGCCGGTTACGCAGCGCACCATCCGGAGGAGGACGTGCTCGGCATCGTAGTCGGTCGGGGCCCGGCGGTGATCGGGGTGGCGGCCGTCGTCGCGCCAGGGGCCGATGAGGAGGAGGTCGCGGACGATGATCCAGCCGGTGGGGGTGCCCCAGCTCGTCTCGAGGACCATCGTCCCGGGCAGGTAGCGGCGGGCGGCGGGGACCCGGACGTCGGCCGGGCCGAGCCGAAAGCCACCAGCGCCGCGATCGAGGATGGCCCCGAAGATGCTCGGCGAATCGAAGCGCGGGACGCAGAGCCACTCGACGTTGCCGCTCGGGGCGACGAGGGCGGCCACCTCGCAGTCGGAGAGGAAGCCGTAGTCGCCGATGGGCGGGAAGGGCGATCTGGCGCCCGCTCGGAGGGGGCGATGGGCGAGATCCGGGCTCGGTCGCCGCCTCGCGCCGACCCCAGGCCGGCGAGGCGGCGCCACCCGCGGCGGATCCGGCCCAGCGTCCTCGGGGGCGACGGAGCTGGGCCGGGCTCGGGGCTCGGTCGTCGATCGGGCTGTCGGTCGGTTGTCGGCGTCGCGGGTGACCATCTGGCCGAGCTGCCCTCCGCGGTTGGACAGAACGGTGGCGGTCAGTCTGCCAGATGGCAGGCCGGCTGGCGATCGGGGTGTTCCCGCATCCGGGGGCTCCTCATCCGGGCCGCTCCCTCGGCCGCCGTGCCCCTTCGCTCGGCGTCCCCTCTGCCACGAGCCCGACGGAGGCTCCCGTCAGCCGCCGATGGCGACCATCCGCTCGATGGCGAGCCGGGCCCGCTCGGCGACCTCCGGCGGCACCCGGACGACCGGGCCGCCGGCCCGGAGCGCGTCCCGAACCCTCGGGAGCGTGATCCGTTTCATGTAGCCGCAGACGGCGTCCTCTCGGATCGGGACGAACTCCGTCTCCGGTGCCGCCCGACGGAGCCCGTAGAGGATCCCCGTCTCGGTCGCCACGTGGAGGCGCCGGGCGCCCGACCGCCGGGCGAACTCGATCATCCCCTGGGTCGAGAGGACGTGGGTCCGCTCGTTGGCGAAGGCGAGAGCCTGGCTCGTGCAGCCGCATTCTGGGTGGACGAGGAGGGCGGCATCGGGCTCGCGCCGCGTCACCCGCTCGACGTCCTCGGGCCGGATCCCGGCGTGGACGTGGCACTCGCCCGGCCAGAGGTGAAGGCGTCGGCCGGTGACTCGCTCGAGCCAGAGCCCGAGGAAGAGGTCGGGCAAAAAGAGGATCTCGCGGTCCGCCGGGATCGCCTCGATGACTGCTCGGGCGTTGCTCGACGTACAGCAGTAGTCCGACTCGGCCTTCACCTCGGCCGTCGTGTTCACGTAGCTGACGACGACCGCGCCCGGGTGGCTGGCCTTCCAGGCCCGGACGGCGGCCGCATCGACGGAGGCGGCGAGGGAGCAGCCGGCTTCGAGGTCGGGCAGGATGACGGTCGCCTCGGGGCAGAGGATCGCCGCCGTTTCGGCCATGAAATGGACGCCGCAGAAGACGATGACCGGCGCTCCGGAGGCGGCGGCGCGTCGGGCGAGCCCGAGGGAGTCGCCGACGTAGTCGGCGACGTCCTGGATCTCCGGCCGTTGGTAGTGGTGGGCGAGGATGATCGCCTGCCGTCGACGGGCCAGCTCGCGGACCTCGGCGGCGAGGGCCTCGAGGGTCGCGGTCGCCGCGGCCGACGCCTTCCGATCCAGCGTCCGCCCCGCCGTCGGCGAACCCCCGCCGCGGTCTTCACGGCCGTCCGCGTGACGACCTCCCACCGGGTCCAGCGTCCGCTCGCTCATCGACGAACCTCCGGCGCGGCCTCGACGGCTGTGACGACCGCGACGACCTCGAGCGAGACCGAGAGGGAGCGCGCGCCGTGGGTCAGCGACCCGACCGAGATGGCGTCGACCCCGGTCTCGGCGATGGCCCGAACCGTCTCGAGGCTGACGCCGCCCGACGCCTCGAGCCAAGCCCGACCGGCGGCGACGGCGACCGCCCGCCGGACATCGTCGACGCCCATGTTGTCGAGGAGGATGCGGGTCGCTCCGGCGGCGAGGGCGTCGGCGACGGCCTCGACGGTCTCGCACTCGACCTCGACCGGCCGGCCGGTGGCGAGCGCGGCCCGCACGGCGGCCTCGACGCTGCCGGCGAGCCGGAGGTGGGTGTCCTTGACGAGGATCCCGTCGAAGAGCCCGAACCGGTGGTTCGTTCCCCCGCCACAGCGGACCGCCCACTTCTCGAGGGCCCGGAGGCCCGGCGTCGTCTTGCGCGTGTCGAGGATCACGACCCCGGTCCCGGCGACGGCATCCACGAAGGCCCGCGTTCGGGTCGCGATCCCCGAGAGGCGCCCGAGCAGGTTGAGGGCGAGCCGCTCGCCGGCGAGGATGGCCCGGGCTCGGGCGGCGAGCTGCACGATGGGGCCGGGTTCGGCGACGGCGCCATCGCCGACGGTCTCCGTCCACTCGACGGCCGGATCGAGGGTCGCGAAGACCCGGCGCGCCACGGCGAGACCGCAGACGACGCCCGGCTCCTCGAGGCGGATCTCGGCCCGACACCGGGCCTCGGCCGGGACGATCGCCTCGGTCGTCACGTCGCCCGAGCCGACGTCCTCGGCGAGCCAGGCGGCGATGGCGGCGTCGACGGTGTCTAGGACCACCGGCGAGAGGTCGACGCTCGTCGCGCTCACGACCACTGCTCCACGTGGAACGTTCCCTCGGGACCGACGACGAGGTGCCGTCCATCGAAGCTCGGATCCGGGTCCGGGAAGTCGGCCCGGACGTGGCAGCCCCGCGTTTCGCGTCGGGCGAGGGCCGCCGCAGCGACGAGCCGGACGAGCGGGTGGTCGACCGCCAGGAGCGGCCGCAGCCCCTCGGCGTCCCGGACGATCCCCGCCCCCGCCCAGACCGCGCCTCGGAGCGTCGCGTCGGGGAGCGGTGGGAGTGGCTCGTCCGCGGCCGCGGCCGCAACGGGCCGTGACCGCGGCGGCGAGGGCGTCGCCCGGCCGAGGTCGTCGAGGGCGGCCAGAGCCGCCCGGCGGCCGAAGACGAGACACTCGGCGAGGGAGTTCGAGGCGAGGCGGTTCGCTCCGTGGACGCCGGTGGCGGCACACTCGCCGGCGGCATAGAGGCCGGGCACACCCGTCCGCCCATCGAGGTCGGTGACGACGCCGCCGATGGCGAAGTGGGCGGCCGGGGCGATCGGGATCGGCGTCCGCGCTGGATCGTGACCGGCGGCCTCGAGCCGGGCCATGAGGCCCGGGAAGCGCTCCCGCGGCACCGGTCGGAGATCGAGGAGGGCCGTGCCGCGCGCCGCCACCGCCCGGGCGACGACGTCGCGCGGGGCGAGCTCGTCGACGAACCGCTCACCGGCCCGATCGACGAGCCGGGCCCCCGCGCCGCGGAGCGCCTCCGAGAGGAGGATCGAGGACTCGACGAGGACCGTCGGGTGGAACTGGACGAACTCGAGGTCGGCGAGGGCGGCCCCGGCCCGATGGGCAAGGAGGAGCCCGTCCCCGACCGAGCCGGCCGGATGGGTCGAGCGCGACCAGAGGGCGGCGTAGCCCCCGGTGGCGAGGACGACCGCCAGCGCGTCCACCGCCCGACGGTTGGTGACGAGGCCCTGGCCGGGGACGATGCCGACGACCCGCTCGCCGATGGCGACCTCGATGGACGAGACGTGCCGGACGGCCTCGCCGAGGGCCTCGACGATGGCGGCGCCGGTGTCGGCTCCCCGGACGTGGTGGATGCGCCGCCGAGCGTGGCCACCCTCGAGACCCGGCTCGGGATCGAAGGGCACTCCACGGGCTCGGAGCTCGGCGAGGCGAGCCGGAGCCTCCTCGACGAGGACCGCGACGGCACTCAGCCGGCAGAGCCCCCGGCCGGCCGCCTCGGTGTCGGCCGCATGGAGCTCCGGGGCGTCGTCGGTCGCCGTCGCCGCGGCGACCCCGCCCTGGGCGAGGGCGCTCGCCGAGGCCGCCGGCCGGTCGGCGGCGAGGAGGAGGACCCGAGCCCCCGCCTCGGCGGCGGCCAGGGCGGCCGTCAGTCCGGCGACGCCCGCCCCAACGATGACGAGATCGACGGCTCCCCTCCGAGCTGCCACGGATCCGACCTAGGCCGGCAACAGATAGCCAAGATCCTGGAGTGCAGCGCGAGCCGCTTCGAGCCGATCGCCCGTCTCGGCTTCGAGGGTGTGGAGATGGACGCCATCGGTCAGCTCGGAGAGCAGGTGGGCTCCGGCGCGGCGGGTCGCCTCGGCCCAGGCGGCGACGTCGGCTCGCGACTCGATCTGGAGTTGGGCCCGCAGCTCTCCATAGACCGGATGCTCCACGACAACGTCGACGACGCGCACCCCCCGATCGACGATGGCCGTCAGTTCGCGCTCGGCCTCGGCGGGAGCATGGCGGACGGCGACGACGGAGCGGACCCGGGCCTCGTGCGCCGACCGCACGATGAGGTAGCCGCGAACGGTCGAGACGATGGGCTCCCCGGCCGCGCGTAGGACGGCGATGTCGTGGACGATGGCTTGGCGGCTGACTCCGAAATCCCTGGCCAGGAGCTCGCCCGGAATGGGGACTGGACTGGCGGCGAGCCGAGCGAGAATGGAGCGCCGTCGCTGAATCGGGTCGGCAGCAGGCTCGGTCTCGGTCATCGCTCGCCGACGTTCCCTGCGTTCACGCATGGCAGGATATGGATTGAGCAGCTGTCATGTCAAGTGTTGCAACCGACGTACGGCGGGGTACGCAGTAACCGACTGATAGCGCGGACGCGAGCTATGGTCGATCATCTGGATCGCCCGTACCGCTGCCGATCGGAGCATGCTGACACCGAGACCTGACGTCCATGCCCAAGGAGGCCCGTCATGTCAACGACCCGCTTGCCGCACCACTATCGCGCTCTCTACGAGCGGCTCGACGCGCGGATCACGGCGACCCTGGCCAGGTTTAGCGTGCCGGTCGTCCGGATCGGGCTCGGCGCGGTGTTTCTCTGGTTCGGGATCCTCAAGTTTGGTCCCGGCATGAGTCCGGCCCAGGATCTCGCGACCCGGACGATCGAGCGCTTGTCGCTCGGTCTCGTCGGGCCCGACGTCGCGCTGCCGGTCCTCGCCGCCTGGGAGGTGGGCATCGGCGTGGGCCTGTTGAGCGGGCGGTTCTTGCGCGCGACGCTGTTCCTGCTCGCGCTTCAGATGCTCGGCACGATCACGCCGCTCCTCCTCTTCCCGGGCGAGACCTTCACCGTCTTCCCGATCGCGCCGACCCTCGAGGGCCAATACATCATCAAGAACGTCGTCCTGATCGGTGCCGCGATGGTCGTCGGCGCGACCGTCCGCGGCGGGAGGCTGGTCGCCGAACCCATCGTCCAATCATCGCCGACGCCGACATGGGGCCAGGCGAGCGGTCCGATTCCAAGCGAGCCGTCGCGGTCGTGAATCGCAGGCCTCCGAAGCAGCACCTATAATCGCCCGGCGAGCCGACATAGCTCAGCGGTAGAGCAGCTGTTTCGTAAACAGCAGGTCCTCGGTTCGAATCCGAGTGTCGGCTCCATTCGTTTGCTGTCGTTACGAGATCCCCTTCGGGGTCGCGGCAGCGTCCGCCGCTTCGGCGACCTCGCAGATCGCAGGCGCCACCGGCGGCGCGCCCCTCCCCGCCCGCTCGGCATCGAGGGCGGCCTCGATCTCCGGATAGGCGTCCGACAGGCAGCCGGGGCAGCTCTCGTACCAACGCCGCATCCCCTCGTCGATGGCCGGGGCCGCCGAGGAGCGGTCGGCGTCGCTCGCCGCGGGCGGGGCAGTCGCCGCGGCGGCCACGGCCCGCGCGGCGTAGGGCTCCGGGTTCTCTGCGAAGGCGCGCCGACACCCGGCCCGACAGAAGGCAGAGGTTCGACCCCCGTACTCGAGGGTGAGGCCCGCCGCTTCGGCCCCGGCGACGTCGACGGCCATGCCGCAGACGGGATCGATCACCCGGGTCGGTGGGGGTCGTTCATGGTCACCCTTCCTCCGTCGTCATGGTTCGTGCGTCGAACGTTCCCGACGTCGGCGTCGCCGCTGGATCGGCGAGCGCCGCGCTCGTGGTCCATACTGGAGCGGAGTATCCGCCACCATCGCAGGCCGGTGAACCGCTCCGCCGGCCGCGCCGACCGTGTATACTCCTAGGGAGTATCCAGCCGAGCGCCAGGAGTCGCCATGACCACGAACCAGGTTCGAGCACCGAGCGCCGTCCGCTTCCCCGTCGAGGGGATGACCTGCGCCGCGTGCGTGAACCGGATCGAGCGCTACCTCCGCAAGGTCGAGGGCGTCGAGGAGGCGACCGTCAACCTGGCGACCAAGACTGCGACGGTCCGCTTCGACCCCGAGCGGGTCGATCTCGAGCGCCTCCGCGCGGCCATCGAGGCGGCCGGCTACGAAGCCCGGATCGACCGGGCCGAGCCGGTCGGCGGCACGACCGGCCAGGGGGCCGCCGCCCCGGCCGTCGACATCGCGTTCGCACCCAAGGCCGGAGGGCTCGTCCCGACGCCGCGGACCCTCGCCCTCGACATCGAGGGGATGACCTGCGCCTCGTGCGTGAACCGGATCGAGCGCTACCTGCGCAAGGTCGAGGGGGTCCGCGAGGCGACCGTCAACCTGGCCACGGAACGGGCCACCGTCGTCGCCGAGCCCGGGGTCACCGTCGACGCCCTCATCGCCGCGGTCGAGGCGGCTGGGTATGAGGCCCGCCTCGTCGTCGACGCCGCCGCGGAGCCGGGTTCGGCGGCCGCACCGGCCTCCGCCGAGCCCCACGCCGCACCGCGCGAGCTGGCGCCCGCCCCGGAGACGACCTTCCAGCAGCGCCACCTCGCCGAGCTTCGGCGTCGCCTCGTCGTCGCGGCCGTCCTCACCGTCCCGATCCTCGGCGGCCTGGCGAAGATGACCATCGCCCCCTTCCTGCCCGATCTGCTCGCCGAGCCGTGGCTCCAGCTCGCCCTGGCGACGCCGGTCCAGTTCTACGCCGGCTGGCCCTTCTACCGGGGCGCCTGGAAGGTCCTCCGCCACGGGGCGACGGACATGAACACCCTCATCGCCATCGGAACCTCAGCCGCCTACGGCTACAGTCTGGCGGCGATCCTCGTCCCCGACTTCTTCCGAGCGGCCGGCCTGATGACGAACGGCCAGCTCCCGCTCTACTTCGACACGGCGGCCGTCATCGTCACCCTCATCCTCCTCGGTCGCTTCCTGGAGGCCCGGGCCCGCAGCCACACCTCGGACGCCATCAAGCAGCTCATCGGCCTCCAGCCGCGGACGGCCCGGATCGTCCGCGACGGCACCGAGCTCGACATCCCGATCGAAGCCGTCGTCCGCGGCGACCTCGTCGTCGTCCGACCCGGCGAGAAGATCCCGGTCGACGGGATCGTCCGCGACGGCGTCTCGGCCGTCGACGAGAGCATGGTCACCGGCGAACCGATCCCGGTCACGAAGCGGCCCGGCGACGAGGTCATCGGCGGGACGCTGAATACGTCGGGGACCTTCCGCTTCGAGGCGACGCGGGTCGGTCGGCAGACCGTCCTCGCCCAGATCGTCCGGCTCGTCCAGGAGGCCCAGGGCTCGAAGGCGCCGATCCAGCGCCTCGCCGACGTGGTGACCGGCTACTTCGTCCCCGGGGTCCTCGCCGTCGCCGCCGTCACCTTCGTCGTCTGGCTCCTCTTCGGCCCCGCCCCGGCGCTCAACCTCGCCCTCCTCAACACCGTCGCCGTCCTCATCATCGCCTGCCCCTGCGCCCTCGGCCTCGCCACCCCGACCTCGATCATGGTCGGCACCGGGAAGGGAGCCGAGCACGGGATCCTCTTCCGCAACGCCGAGGCCCTCGAGCGGCTCGGCAGCGTCCGGGTCGTCGTCCTCGACAAGACCGGGACCCTCACCGAGGGCCGACCGCGGGTGACCGACATCGTCCTGGTCGGCGCGGTGATGGACGCGGCGACCTCGCCCCCGGAGGCCGAGGTTCTCCGGCTCGTCGCCTCGGCCGAGCGCGGGTCCGAGCATCCGCTGGGCGAAGCGATCGTCCGCTTCGCCCGGGACGAGCGGCGCCTCGAGCTCGCCGAGCCGGCCGAGTTCCGGGCGACGAGCGGCGGCGGGATCGAGGCCACCGTCGGGGGCCACCGAGTCCTCGTCGGACGGCCGGACTTCCTGGCCGGAGCCGGGGTCGACATCGGTCCCCTCCCGGATCCGGTCGAGGTCCTCGCCCGGGCCGGCAAGACACCTGTCGCCGCGGCCGTGGACGGGGTCGCCGTGGCCGTCATGGCCATCGCCGACACCCTGAAGGCCGGGTCCCGAGAAGCCGTCGCGGCCCTTCGGCGGATGGGCCTGACGACCCTCATGCTCACCGGCGACAACGAGATCACCGCCCAGGCCATCGGGGCGGCCGTCGGCGTCGATCGGATCCTGGCCGACGTCCGGCCCGACGAGAAGGCGGCCCAGGTCCGGCGCCTCCAGGCCGACGGAACGCTCGTCGCCATGGTCGGTGACGGGATCAACGACGCCCCGGCCCTGGCCCAGGCCGACGTCGGGGTCGCCATCGGGACCGGGACGGACGTTGCCATCGAGTCGGCGTCTGTGACGCTCATGCGGGGCGACCTGCGGGCCCTCGTCGCGGCGGTCGCCCTGTCCCGGGCGACGATGCGGAACATCCGCCAGAACCTCTTCTGGGCCTTCGCCTACAACGTCGCCCTCATCCCCGTCGCGGCCGGCGCCCTCTACCCGTTCACCGGACTCTTGCTCGACCCGATCTTTGCCGCGGCGGCGATGGCCGCCTCCAGCGTGTCCGTGGTCTCGAACGCGCTCCGGCTCCGCCGCTTCCGACCGCCGACCTTCGCCGATGTGAGCGCCGGCGCGGACCGCGAGCTCGCCGCTCGGCCAGCCTGACGGAGATCCTCGACCTCGAGGTCGGCTCGCCGGCGAGGGCGCGACGCTCAGCGTTCGGCACCGGACGCCGCCGCTGGGCCGAGGCCCGACGTCGACCGCCGGGCCTCGACGAAGAGGCTGCCCATGACCCGAGCGAAGGTCGGGAAGGCGTGGATCGTGTCGGCGAGGACGCCGATGGGGGTCTCGGTCTTGATGGCCAGGACCGCTTCGTGGATCGCCTCCGAGGCACCCGGGCCAGCGAGGAAGGCCCCCACGAGCCGGCCTGAGCCTCGGTCGACGATGACCGTGGCGTGCCCGTCGGCCTCGGCGACATAGCCCTTCGCCGAGGTGCCGAGGTCGGCCGTCCACTCCTGCGGATCGAGCCCGGCCGCCCGGGCCTCCTCGACGGTCAGCCCGACACCGGCCGTCTCGGGATCCGTGTACGTCGCCCGCGGGATCGCCCGGAAGTCGGGGCGGACGTCCTCACCGAGGGCGATCCGGACGACGATCTCGCCCTGGTAGTGGGCGAGGTGGGTGTGCATCTCGGGTCCGGCAGGATCGCCGGCGACGTAGACGCCGTCGGCGATCCGGAGGCGGTCGTCGGGCTGGAGGCGACCGTCGACGAGCCTCACTCCGACGGTCTCGAGGCCGAGCGAGGCGAGGGGTGCGGTCCGGCCGATGGCCAGGAGGATCTCGTGCCCCTCGACGCTGGCCCCGTCGGCGAGGACGACCCGATGGGGCTCGCCCGGGGCCACTGCGGGCTCGATCCGAACGGCCCGGGTTCCGAGACGAAGATCAACGCCGTCGGCGGCGAGGGCGCGGGCGAGGGCGGCCGAGTTGCGGGGGTGGTCGCGGTGATTCAGGCGCTCGTTCGAGTGGACGATCGCGACCGAGACGCCGTATCGGGCGAAGACCTGGCCGAGCTCCACTCCTGTCGGGCCGCCGCCGAGGATGACGAGGCTCTGCGGTAGCTCGCGGGTCGTCGTCGCCTCCCGGTTCGTCCAGGGTCGGATCCGCTCGAGGCCCGGCAGATCGGGGACCGTGGCGTGGGTGCCCACGGCGACGACGATGTTCCGCGCCTCGACGAGGGTCTCGCCGCCGTGGGCGAGACGGACGGCGACCTGCCGGGGTCCGGCGAGTCGAGCCTGGCCGCGGACGACCCTCGCGCCCGCCGCCTCCAGGGCCCGCAGGTGACCGCCGTCGTCCGGCCAGTCGCGGCCCTCGCGGTTGATCATGTAGTCGCGGCGCGCCGAGGCCCGCGGCCACGGGTAGTCGCCGCCGAGGGCGTGGATCCCCGCTGCATGGAGGAGGGTCTTCGACGGCATGCAGGCCCAGAAGGGGCAGCTGCCGCCGAGAAGCTCCCGTTCGACGACGGTCACCGAGGCGCCGTACCGGCGCGCCTCGTGGGCAGCCGCCTCGCCGGCGGCACCGGCACCGATGATCACGAAGTCGTCCATGGTGACCTCCTCCTCCTTGGAAGCGGCGCCTGGGTCCTCGGCGCGGTCGGCGACGGATCGAACGGCGGTCGGCAGGGGTCACGAGCCGGCGCCAGCGGCAAGGATCGCCCGGTTCTCGGCGGCGGGCTGTGGGCGAGGCCACGGCGGGATCCTGGGGCCGCCGCTCCCGGGCGCGGAGGGTGGCCGGGCCGGCCGAAGTCGTCAGCGCGACGCCGGTCGGTCGGCGCCGGCGCTGCGGGCGGGTTGCGGCTGGCGGAGGTGGCGAGCCGGGGAGTCCGGAAGGGCGGGCTCGGCGACGGCATCGGCGGCCGCTGACCGTGCCGCGAGTTCGGCCTCGAGGAGGGGGCGAAGGCGATCGGCGCCGGCTCGGGCCCAGATCTCCAAGAGCGGCCGGAACTGGTCGAGGAAGGTCCGCTCCTTGGCCGTCCGCGGGCGGGCGAGGCGGGTCGTCACCCGGGTCGACTCCGGGCCGACGGGTTCGAAGATGTCGGACATCGTGATCTTCGGCGCGCCCGGCATCGGCATGAGGGCCCGGACGGTGTAGTACTCGAAGGGTCGCCAGTCGAGGATCTCCTCGAGGATCGCGTCGCGCCCGTGGACGCAGTGGGTGAGGGTGCCGCGTCCTCGTCGCCCAGACGGTGCGTCCTCCCGGACCGCTGTCACCCCCTCTTGCCACTGGACCCGTCGCGAGGGAGCGGTCATGAACTCCCAGACCAGGCTCGGCGATCCCGGGAGGACGACATCGATGGCGGCGTAGGCGTCCTCGGGGCCGACAACGAGCCGTGTCCGTTCCTGCTCTTCCTGCCAGGCCGCGGCGAGGTCCCGGACCCAGGTGCGAACCGGGCCGATGTGCTCGATGGTCTCGTCGTGGGCGAGGAGGCCCGCCGCCGCCGGATCGTCGAGGCCCATGGCTCGGACGCAGGCGTCCGTGTAGAGGGCGTAGGCGCGGAGCCCAAGGCGTTCTTCGACGCCGTTCTTGAGGAGGCGGTGGACGAGGATGACATCGGACCCGGCGAGCTCGTCCCGGCCGAGGACCCGCTGTCGGGCGACGACCCCGTGGTGGGCGATGAGCTTGAGGTCGAGGGACGGCATCCGGATGCAGGCGTTGCACTCGCAGGCCGACGCCTGCTGGACGTCTCGAAGGCGTCGACGGAAGGCGAAGTAGGTCCGCTCGATGGTGTCCTGGAGGAGGCTGGCGTCGATGGTCGCCGCGGGCACCCAGGTGAAGGCGGCGTCGCCTTCGAGCTTGGCGAGGCGGAAGGTCGGACGGAGGCCCCCGACGACGGTCGCCATGAGATCGGCCAGGATGTCCTGGGCGTGGTCGAGCTCGACCCCGGCGAGGTAGCCGGTGTAGCCGGAGATGTCGGCGATGACGAGGCAGGCGGCCTCGGGCCGGGCGAGCATGGCGACCCCTCGATCCGCCGGGGACGACGCCCCGTTCAGATCACGATACCGCCTTGGGGTATCGACGTCCAGCCGGCCGGGCAGGATCCCGACGCGCGGCTCGCCGGCCGCTCTCCCGCTCCGAGCGGGCCAGATTCTCACGGGGTGATCGCTGCGGGCCGGGCGAGGGCTCGGGCAGCGGCTCAGCCGCCCCAAACGCGGACCCGGACCCAAACGCGGACGCGGACACGGCCCCCGAACGCGGACCCGGACCCAATCCAAGACCCACCGCGCGGCTCGCCGGGCCGCCCCCGCCCCGAACCGGCCAGATTCTCACCGGGTGAACGCTCCGAGCCCGCCGGGCGCGTCCGGGTCCCGGTCGGCCGGCTCGCCACGCTCGGGAGCGGCCGGCTCGTTCCCGCGCACCGGCCACGATCCGGCCAGTTGCATCGCCAGACGTTCGACTGGCCGGGATCCCGCCATCCCGACCCGCTCGGAACCGCCCGACCCTCACCGTTGTGCTCACCTGGTGACG
>DAOTYQ010000031.1:0-3804 GCA_034434735.1 Chloroflexota bacterium | reverse complement strand
CGGAGCGACCGAGGACGCCCGCGGGAGGCTGTTCGTTGAGGCATCGCCTTCGCCCGGACCCCCGTTTGTGGCGCCGGCTGGGCTGCGAGCCGCCACGACGACCACGGCGGCGATCGCGGCCAAAGAGAGCAATCGTCGCACTGCCGCACCTCCCCTCAGTACAAGCTGTTGATGTCGTTTCGATCCTCAGGCTGCAGGACCTTGATCAGCTGGTTGTGGCAACGAGCGTTGTGATCCGCCAGCATCACGGACGAGCCGGACGCGACGTGTGTGAGCCCGACGCCGTGGCCGAACTCATGAACCGCCGTGCACTGCTTCTGATCCTGGCTGTGATTGGTCCCACCTTGGGAAGGGTCGAAATGAGGCACGTTGAAATAGAAGGCAGCGTCTGTGATGCGACAGGTGGTGTGATTGAGGGCGAGCAGCGTCACGCCGGCGAGACCCAGATTGTCCGGATCGTTCCAATTGGCCCACGGCGCAGTGGCTCCCGAGCTCAGACGGTTGTAGTCGAACACCGTGTTGTTGCGGAAGTCGGCTGCTGCATTGTCGATCGCATTCTTGTACGAGGTGGCCCAGCCACTTGGGTACGAATACGTGACGGCCGCCGCGGCCCATCGCATGTGACTGAAGTCGTACTCGCAGTGTAAATAATTGTTGTGACCAAGGGTTGCGGGTACCGCGCCGATCGCGAGCACAACCGAAATCACCAGCGCCGTCGCCACCCGAGTGCTGGAGCCGATCACACGCCGCATTTCGTCAGCCCCAAGGACGCTCACGAGCCCCGGTGGCCTGTCCGCGGATATTAACTCTCTCTCTCTCTCTCTCTCTCTCGTTGTCAAGCGCACCGGCCCCAGCAGGGCTTGCGCGCATCGGTGCGCCTTTGGATGGATGGGGGCGTCGGCCTACACCGTCCGGGTCACCTTGCGGAGACCCCGCGGCCGCTCCGGATCGAGGCCCCGGGCGAGGGTGAGGCCGAGGGCGTGGAGCTGAGCCGGGACGATGGAGACGATCGGGCGGACCCATTCCGCAGCCCCGGCCGGGATCGAGATCGACCAGCGCCCGAGGCCGCGGATTGCCGGGTCGTCGGAGAGGACGGCGAGCTCGGCACCGTGCTCGTCGCGAAGCCGGACGAGGAGCTCGGTCAGCCCCGGCGCGATCGCCCCCGACGGAGCGACGGCGAGGACCGGGACGCCGGGCTCGATGAGGGCGACGGGGCCGTGCTGGAAGTCGGCCGCCGAGTAGGGGTCGGCGAAGAGGTTCGCCAGTTCCTTGATCTTGAGCGCCCACTCGCGGGCCGTCGCGTACTCGAGGCCGCGCCCGAGGACGATCGCCCGGTTCGCGGCCGCCATCTCTGCGGCGACGGCCTGCGCCTCGGGCTCGGCGGCGAGGGCGCGGGCGAGGGCGTCGGGGACGGCAGCGAGATCGGCCTCGGCCGCCCGGCGGGCCTCGGCGTCGTCCCCGAGGGCGACCGACAGGAGGGCGACGGCGGTGAGCTCGGCGGTGTACGTCTTCGTCGCTGCGATCGCCCGTTCGGGTCCCGCCGCCAGGTCGATGACGTGCTCCGCCGCCTCGGCGAGCGGCGACGCCGGCGTGTTCGTGATGGCGAGGGTCGGGGCGCCCTGAGCGCGAGCCGCGGCGACGACGGCGACGACGTCCGGCGAGGCGCCCGACTGGCTGATGCCGACGACGAGGCTCCGGCCGAACCGGGGCGCGACGCCGTAGAGGGTGACGATGGACGGTGCGGCGAGGGCGACGGTGAGCCGGTTGCGAACGCCCCAGAGGTACTGGGCGTAGATGGCGGCATGGTCGGAGGTCCCGCGGGCGGCGATGACGACGTGCTCGATCCCCGCCCGCCGGACCTGCTCGGCGACGGGAGCGACGAGGTCGAGGCCGCGCTCGAGGAGGCGGGCGATCACCTCGGGTTGTTCGTGGATCTCGTCTCGAAGGTGCATGACCCGATTGTCGCCGATCGGGGCGAGCCCTCGACGGCCCGGTGTGCGCCTGGTGCACATCTCGGCCGGCAGACTCGCCGCCCACGCGCCCGGCCTGCCGATTCCGTGCGTGTGGTGCACACCATCGGCAAAGGTGGAGGACGAGCGGCCAGACGCCTGTCAAAGCTGTGCAGGTGACGCACGTCGGGTGCCTAGACCTGGCTCCGAGGAGCCGAGATGTGCACCCCACGCACGCCCGAGTCGGTTCTGTGCAGCCCACGCACAGAACCGACGACCTGCTCGCCGATCGCGGCGCGGACGCTGCTTCGCCCCGGTCGCTCGGGTTGGCGCACGACGCAGGCGTACGGGGGGTCCTCGTCTTCCCGCTCACGGGCCGGCCCCGCCACGCTCCGAGCGGACCAGCCACCACCCCACCGGCCGCGGCCGCGCCCCAGATGCCCGAGAATCGGCCAGAGCCGTGCGCGCCATCGGGCGCGCGAGCCCGTCCAGACCACGAGGTTCGAGCCATGCACGTCACCCTCGTCCACGTCCGCGTCAAACCGGAGCACCTGGCCGAGTTCATCGCCGCCACCCGGGCGAACCACGAGGCCTCGGTCCGCGAGCCCGGCAACGTCCGCTTCGATGTCCTCCAGTCGGCCGACGACCCGACCCGGTTCGTCCTGTACGAGGCGTACCTCGACGAGGCGGCGGCTGCCGCGCACAAGTCGACCGAGCACTACCTCGAGTGGCGGGCCGCCGTCGAGCCGTGGATGGCGGAACCGCGTCGCGGCGACCGCTACGTCGGGCTCTTCCCCGAGGTCCCGGGTCGGTGACGAGCCCGGGCAAACCCGCCTGGGACGCCGGCGCCTTCCGGGTCGGTCGGCTCCCGATCATCGAGTTCGGCCGGGGTCGCCTCGACGACCTTCCCGACCGGGTCGTCGAGCTCGGTCGGCGGGTCCTCCTCGTGACCGGTCGGCGCTCGCTCGAGGCGAGGGGGCGCCTCGGTCCCCTCCTCGAGCGTCTGGCCGGGCTCGGCTGCTCGGTCGAGCGGGTCGCCGTCGAGGGCGAGCCGTCGCCCGAGCTCGTCGATGGGGCCGTCGCTCGGTTCCGGGGCGCGGAGCTCGAGGTCGTCGTCGGGATCGGCGGCGGGAGTGTCCTCGACGCGGCGAAGGCGATCGCCGGGCTCCTCCGGACGGGAACCTCGATCCTCGATCACCTCGAGGGGGTCGGTCGGGGCGTCCCCTACCCCGGCCCGGCCGTCCCCTTCGTCGCCGTGCCGACGACGGCCGGCACGGGCTCCGAGGCGACGCGGAACGCCGTCATCACCAGGCCCGGCCGCGACGGCTTCAAGCGCTCCTTCCGGGACGAGCGCCTCGTCGCCCGGCTCGCGCTCGTCGACCCCGATCTCCTCGTCGGCCTGCCGCCGGAGGCCATCGCCGGGAACGGCATGGACGCGCTCACCCAGCTCATCGAGTCCTACGTCTCGACGGGGGCCGGTGCCTTCACCGACGGGCTCGCCCTCGCCGGTCTCGAGGCGGCCCGGGACAGCCTCCTCGCCTGGCACGCCGTGGTGGCCGAGGGGCCCGCCGCCGCGACGACGACCGCGCCCCGGGCCGATGGGACGACGACCGCGCCGTCCGCCGAGGAGGCAACGCCCCTGCCGCCCACCGAGGCAACCACGCCCCCGGCCAACGCCCCGAGCCCGTCCCCAGCCGACGAGGCGACGGCCGCCCTCCGCGAACGGATGGCCTTCGCCGCCCTCGCCTCGGGGATCTGCCTCGCCCAGGCGGGGCTCGGCGCCGTCCACGGGATCGTCGCGCCCCTCGGGGCGATGACCGGGGTCGGCCACGGCCTCGGCTGCGGGATCCTCCTG
>DAOTYQ010000030.1:0-20043 GCA_034434735.1 Chloroflexota bacterium | reverse complement strand
GCAGGATGCCGAGTCCGGCGAGGGCTAGGAGGACGAGGATCGCTTCTTGTCGCTCCGGCCAGAAGCCGCCGAGGGCCACGACGAACATCGCCACGACGATGAAGGCCCAACCGGCGACCCGGACGACCCGATCGAAGGCGTCCGACGGGAGACCCGCCCCGAGGGCGTCCGGCGGCGGGGTCTCGAGGGCCCCTCCTGCCCCTCCCGCCTCAGGCTGTTCGGGGCGGAGGAGCGGGCCGAGGACGACGGCCGCCAGGAGGACGACGTTCGCGACGGCGACGGCGGCGGCGAGGCTGAGGACCGTTTCGACGGGCACTACCGCTTGCCCCCAACGCACCTGGAGGCCGACGGCCTCCACCGGGCCCATGGTAGACAAGCCGAGACGTCGGGGCACGGCCTGGTCGGCCCGTCGCGCAGCTCGTGGTGCGGCGAGGCGACACGAACACCTCGCCCCCGGATCGGCTCCAAGTCGGCTAGCGGGTGCCCCACTGATAGGTCTGCTTGACGAGGCGGAGGTAGACGAAGGTCTCCGTCTCGGCGACCCCATCCACGGTCCGGAGCTTCTCGGAGAGGAAGCGGAGGAGCGCTTCGTTGTCCTCGTGGACCGTTTCGATGAGGATGTCGTAGCGGCCGGCGGTGATGACGACGTAGTCGACCTCGGGGAAGGCCGCGATCCGTTCGGCGACCTCGAGGAGCTTCCGGGGCTCGCAACGGATGCCGATCATCGCCATCTGGGCGAAGCCGAGCTTCAAGGGGTCGGTCACCCCGACGATCTGGATGATCCCCTGCTCGACAAGGCGGTTCGTCCGGGCCCGAACCGCCGATTCGGAGAGGCCGAGGGCGGCCGCAATCTGGGTGAAGGGCCGCCGGCCGTCCTCCTGGAGGTGCTCGATGATGCGCTTGTCGATCTCGCTCACGACGACGGCGCCCGATCGGGCCCGACCCGGGCCGGTCCCCGTCGCCCGCCGGGTGCGCCGGCCCTCGGCAGACGGCCGCTGCGGCGACCGAAGGCCGGACGAAGGGGCCGCCGGCCGTTCGGGCCGTGCGGTCTGTTCGGGCTGGGCGGGTTGCGCACGCCCCGGGGCAGGAGCCGGCTCGGTCGGCGGTTTGGCGGCCGCCCGGCGCGTTCGACGGGCGCCGGCGCCACTCACGGTTGGCTCCCAGCCGGGCTCGCCGTCGGCCCGGTGTTCCCGCTCGGGACCGGGCCGGATGATCCCGGCAGCGGGGTGAGCGTCGGCAGCGGCAGCGGCTCGATCGACATCTGCTCGAGCGGCCCGATGAGGGGATCGAGGGCGTCGATGAGGGCGACGGCGGCCTCGCGGAAGCGTGGATCGGGCGGCGGCTCGTTCCGGTTCTTGGCATGCGGACCGAACTCGACGAGGATGTTCAGCCCGGCGAGGTTGAAGGGGGCGTCGCCGATGGTCGGCCGGCCGCCGGCCCGGAAGGGGGCGTGGGCGCGGAGGGCGGCCGCGCTCGAGTACTCGTGGATGACGAGGGGCCAGTTGACGTACGTCGCATTGATCCGAAGGCGGGGCTCCTCGCCCGGCCTCCCGGTGACGGCGTTGTTGGGGACGACCCGCAGGCCCGCCGCGCCGAGGGCTCGGAAGACGGCGTCGGCGCTCGCCGGCTCGGTCAGGTGGACGTCCGGCGTCGGCGTCGGGGCGAGCGACGGCGGCGGGGTCGGCGTCGGGCTCGGGGCGGAGCCGCAGCCGACGAGGACGGCGGCCACGAGGGCGGCCGCGACCACGAGCGGCACTCGGACGGGCACCCGATGGGGCCCCCGCCGGCGCCGTCGATCGTTCCACCTCCCCAGCGTCGCCATGGCCCGCCGATCCTAACACGGCCCCGAGTCGGCGGACCGCCCCGACGGCACGGGGTCCGAGCCCGCGTCCAGGTCGACTCGAACCGCGAGCCGCCTTCCCCCGACGAGCCCCGGTGGAGCGCGGTGGCGCCTCGGGCGCTGCCTTCCCGCGTTGCAGGTTCCGTGCACCTCCTGCACGTTTCCGGCATCCGCGTGAGCCGGGTGCACATCCTCGCGCCTCGCGGGCCCCACCGAGGTCGAGGCTGTGCGCCCCCGGCACGGTTCCGACCGCCGTCCCATCGCCCGCCCGCCGCCCTGCCGCCGGCGTGCAACCCGCGCACCGAATCGGCAGGCTGGTGGCCCCCGCCCTCCCCCGATCGCCCCGAGATGTGCGCCCCATTCACACCCTCCCGGCGCCGGTGGGGATGGGCGCGCCACCGACGGCCGTCACCGCCTCAGGGGCAGGGCGTCCGGATCGGCTGCGAGATGACGACGTCGTCGATGGGGACCTCGGTCGACAGCCCGAGGACGCTGTAGGCGATCCCGATCTGGGGGGCAATGAAGCGCGTGGCCGTCGCCCGTTCCTCGGCCCCGAACTCCGGCCCGGTGGCGCAGGTTCCATCCGACACGACGTCGGAGGGGACCGAAACGTTCGCGGGCGGGGCCCGGTTTGGGGGCGGGAACCGGTGCAGGCGGGGGTCTGGTCGGGGAGGCGGGATTCGAACCCGCGATCTCGTGCTCCCAAAGCACGTGCGTTAGCCAGCTACGCCACTCCCCGACGGGCGTCCGGGGACATGATATGGCGGTCCCAGCCGGGGGCGCCGCTCGCCGGTCAGAAGCCGAGCCGGGCGAGCTTCGGGGCGAGGCGGCGAGCAGCCCGGCCGCGATGGGAGATCCGGTGCTTCTCCTCGGGCGCGTATTCGCCGAAGGTCCGGCCGCCGGGCGGCTCCCCGGCCGGTTCGAAGATCGGGTCGTAGCCGAAGCCGCCCGTCCCCCGCGGCTCGAGGGCGATGCGACCCCGGCACGTCCCTCGTGCCTCGGCGACGATGGGCGGAGCGCCCCGCGGGCCAGCCCGGTCGGGGACGGCGACGGCGAGGACGCAGACGTAGCGCGCCCCCCGTCGCTCGGGCGGCAGACCGGCGAGGACCTCCAGGAGGCGGGCATTGTTCTCGGCGTCCGTCGCTCGCTCGCCGGCGAAGCGTCGGGTCCGCACGCCGGGCGCCCCGCCGAGGGCCTCGACCTCGAGGCCCGAGTCGTCGGCCAGGGTCGGCAGACCCGTCAGGCGGGCGTAGGCGCGGGCCTTGGCCCGGGCGTTGGCGGCGAAGGTTCGGCCCTCCTCCGCGACCTCCAGCTCGGGCGGCACGCCGGCCTCGTCGAGGGTGAGGAGCCGCGCCCGCGGCAGGGCGAGGAGCTCGGTGAGTTCGCGGACCTTGTGGGTCGAGCGGGTTGCGACGAGGAGCCGGGGACGGTCGTCGGCCGCGGCGATTGGCCGAGGACCCCGGCCGCCCATGGGGACGCTCACCGCCGGAGCGTCGCCAGCGCCTCTGCCTGGGCCGCGAAGAGCCGGACGAGGCCGACGTTGGCGAGGTCGAGGAGCCGGTCGACGGCCGCCCGATCGAAGGGCTTCCCTTCGGCCGTCCCCTGGAGCTCGACGTACGTCCCCGCGTCGGTCCCGACGACGTTGAAGTCGACCTGGGCCCGCGAGTCCTCGGCGTAGTCGAGGTCGAGGACCGGCGTTCCGTCGACGATCCCGACGCTCACCGCGGCGACCTTGCCGAGGAGGAGGCGCTCCATCCCGTAGGTGATGAGGGCCGCTGCGAGGGCGACGTAGCCGCCGGTGATGGAGGCCGTCCGCGTCCCCCCGTCGGCCTGGATGACGTCGCAGTCGATGGTGATCGTCCGCTCTCCGAGGCGGGCCAGGTCGACGACCCCCCGGAGCGAGCGGCCGATGAGGCGCTGGATCTCGTGGGTCCGACCGCCGATCCGGCCCTTCACCGACTCGCGCTGGGTCCGCTCGGCCGTCGAGCGGGGGAGCATGGCGTATTCGGCGGTGACCCAGCCCGTCCCGGTCCCCCGGAGGTGGGGCGGGATCTTGTCCTCGATGGTCGCCGCGCAGAGGACCTCGGTGTCGCCGAGCCGGATCCGGCAGGACCCCTCGGCCCACTTCTGGACACCGAGGGTGAAGCTGACCGGCCGAAGCTCGTCGGGTGCGCGGCCATTTGCCCGGACGAGGGGCGGCCGGTTGGCGATGGTCATCGGTGTTCCTCCACGAGGGCCTTGGCGGCGTCCCAGAGGGCGTCGAGCTCCGCAAAGGAGAGATCCCGGAGGGCGACGCCGCGCTCGGCGGCGAGGCGCTCGACGACGGCGAAGCGACGCCGAAACTTGTCGTTCGCCGCCCGCAGAGCGGCCTCGGCCTCGACGCCGTGGTGGCGGGCGAGGTTGACGACGACCATGAGGAGGTCGCCGATCTCCTCTTCGCGCTCGGCCGAGGATGGCGCGGCGGCGAGCTCGGCGAGCTCTTCCGCGACCTTGTCGAGGATGCCCTCGACCGACGGCCAATCGTAGCCGAGGCTGGCCGCCCGCTCCTGCATCTCCTGACTGGCGGCGAGGGCGGGCATCGTCGGGCTGATGCCGTCGAGGGCGGAGCGTCCTCGGCGCCCGGCGGCGTCCCGGCCGGACTCCGCTTCGGCCGCCTGGGTCGCCGCCTCGGCGGCGAGCGTGCCGTGGCTACCGTCGGCGGCCTCGGGTTCCGGGCTGCCCGCGCGTTCGGCCTCGGCCGCCCGGTCCGCCGCCGCTCGCTCGGCCGCCTTGATCCGCTCCCATTGCCGGTTCACGTCGGCCGCCGTCCGGACCACGGCGTCGCCGAAGACGTGCGGGTGGCGACGGACGATCTTCGTCCCGATGGAGGCGGCGACGTCGGCGAGATCGAAGACCCCGGCCTCGGCGGCCAGTTGAGCGTGGAGGACGATCTGGAGGAGGAGGTCGCCGAGCTCCTCGGCGAGGGCCGGCGACGCCCCGGCAGCGAGGGCGTCGTAGACCTCGTAGGCCTCTTCGAGGAGGTGCTTCCGGAGCGAGGCGTGGCTCTGCTCCCGGTCCCAGGGGCAGCCGTCGGGCCCCCGGAGACGGGCCGCGATGGCGGGGATCGCCCAGAAGGACGCCGGTGCCGCCTCCGGGGCGGCCGCCGGCAGGTAGCACGGTCCGATGACGTCCGCCTCGACGAGCCCGCCGACGGTCGTCGGCTCCGGCCGGCCGAGACGGCCGACGAGGTGGTCGGCCGGGTAGAGGCGCCGGAGGACGCTGAGCGGATCGACCGTCGAGGGGGCGTGGCGGCCCGGCACCGGGCTCGGTGCCGGCGGGGGCGCCGTCGCGGCGAGAAGGCCGGCTGCCCGGAGCATCGCCTGGGGGACGACGATGGCCGGCCGGGTCGGCTCGAGGGGAAAGCCGGGCAGCGCCTCCCAGGCGACGACCTGGACGCCACCGCTCGGGTCGAGCCCCCAGCGGAGCCGGGCTTCGGCAACGAGCGCGTCGAGCACGCCGACCAGCCTCGCCTCACGAGGTCGGCAGGTTGGCCAGACCCGAGCGGTCGATGGACGCGGCGTCCTTCTCGGCCGCGTACCAGTTCGTGAAGGCGCTCGTCCGAAGGGTCCGCGCCTGCTCCGGGTCGGGGCGTCGGGTCTGTTCCTCCCAGACCTTGAAGATGTAGAAGCCGTCGCCCTCGACGTCGACGACGTCGGAGACGCCGCCGACCGGCGTCCCGAAGATGGCGTCCTCGAGCTCCTTGCGGAACTGGTACCGGGCGACCCAGCCGATCTCGCCGCCCGCCGCCGCCTGGGGGCCCTCGGAGACCTCCTTGGCGATGGTCGCGAAGTCCTCACCGCGGAGGGTCCGGACCTTCGCGTCCTCGGCCCGCGACTGGGCGTTGCCCCGCCGATCGATGAACTGGATGACGTGCCAGCCGAACTGGCTCTTGACCGGCTCGAGGAGCTGGCCGGGCTTCAAGCCCGGGGCGAAGATGGCATCGCCGAAGCTCCGGTCGAGGTCGGCCTGGGTGTAGTAGGGCAGCTCGCCGCCGCTCGTGGCGGCGCCCGGCTCGTCGCTCTCGCGCTTCGCCGTGGCGACGAACTCCGCCTCCAGCTTCGCTCCATCCCCCTCCAGGGCCTTCAGGCGCTCGTAGGTCGCCTTCGCCTCGGCCTCGGCCGCCGCCCAGGCCGGGTCGGCCGGATCGAGGGAGGCGGCTCCCCTAGGGTCGTCCTTCGGAGCGTAGAGGATGTGGCGGACCTTCACCTCGTCGCCACCGCCCGCGTGCTGGCTCGCCGCAATGTAGATCTCGCTGACCCGGCGCATGACCGAGGGGGCGTCGACGACCTGGGCGAGGAGATGCTCCTCGAGTTTCGTTCGGATGACGTCGGACCGGACGACGGAGCGATAGACGGCGAGGCTGATCCCTTCGTTGACGATCTGCTGTTGGTAGGTCGGATCGACCTCGGCCGGCGCGATCTCGGTCACCTTGCCGATCCGGTACGTCCCGTCGGCACCCTCGACGACGTCGGTCAGTCCATTCGGGGCGAGGGCGAAGACGGCCTCGACGAACCCCTCGTCGAGCCCACCCTCCTTACCGATCCAGCCGATGTCGCCGCCCTTGGCCGCCGAAGCGTGGGTGGAGACGGTCCGGGCAACATCCTCGAAGGGCTTGCCGGCGCGGAGGTCGGCGAGGGCGGCTTCGGCCTTGGCTCGGGCGGCCGCCCGCTGCGCGTCCGTCGGTGCCGTCGCGCCGGCGTCCACCTCGGGGGCGACGGCGATGAGGAAGACGTGCCGCTCCTCGGGTCGGGTCGCCTCCTCGAGGAGGCGGGCGTCGATGTCGGCCTCGCTGACCGTCAGCCCCGCGCGCTCGGCGAGCTGGGCCTGGAGGGCGGCGTCGATGAGGCGCTCGTAGACGATGCTCACGAGCTGCTGGCGCTGCTGCTGGAGGAAGGCGATGAGCTGGTCCCGTTCGGCCTCGGTCATCCGACCGGCCTGGGCAGCGTCGCGGATCCGGCGCTCGGTGTAGTCGGACCGCCAGCGCTCCACGGCGAGGCGGTTCCGGTAGTCGTCGCGGGTGATGGCGACGCCGTTCACCCGGGCGACCTCGCCGAAGTGATCGCCGTACCAACTCGCCCCGGCGGCCGCGGCGAGGATGAGAACGGCGACGACGATGACGAGGCCAAAGCCGAGGTTGAGGTAGAGGCTCCGTCGCTCGCTGCTCTGCCATCCTGGTCGCTGGGAACGCTTCACGACGGGCTTGGCGCGGAAGGTCATCGGGGGTGCGTCGCCTCCGAGGTGGGGTCGTGATCGGCCTGCCGGGCCCGCGCCTGCGGCGCGCGGAGCCGCCCATGGCCGGATCGCAGGTCGGCGGACATCCTAGCGCATCGACCGGGCGAACCGATCCGCTCCGGGCGCCTTTCGGCACGGGCCTGCCGGCCCATCGGGCCCCCAACGTCGAGCCCGGCCCGCGAGGCCCCGTCGAGTGCGTGGGTCACGGCGTCGTCGACACCCCCCGATCCACCGACGCCGCCCGACCATGGTCCGGCGCCGCCCAGCCGGCGCCGAGGCGGAGCACCTGGCCCGCTCGCCGGACCCGCCCCCGGGAGCTGTTCGTCGCGTCGACGACGAGGCTCGCCCGCTCGTAGACGAGCTCCCAGTCGATGGCTCGGTGGGCCGTCACGACGACGAGACAGGCCGCTTCGTCGACGAGCCGAGCCAGATCGACGCTCTCCCGCCAGGCGCCGCCCGCGTCCCGGAAGCGCGGCACGTGGGGGTCGTGGTAGTCGACGACGGCCCCCCGCTCGGCGAGGAGGGCGATGATCGCCTCGGCCGGCGAGTTTCGCGGATCGCGGACGTTCGGCTTGAAGGCGACCCCGAGGATCCCGATCCGGGCCCCCTTGATCGGCCGCCCGACGGCGTTCAGCGCCTCGCCGACGAGGGCGACGACGTGGCGCGGCATCGAGAAGTTGATGTCGCCGGCCAGCTCGACGAAGCGGTCGACGAAGTCGAACTCGCGGGCCCGCCAGGCGAGGTAGTAGGGATCGACGGGGATGCAGTGGCCGCCGACGCCGGGGCCGGGCGTGAAGCGCATGAAGCCGAAGGGCTTCGTCGCCGCCGCGTCGATGACCTCCCAGACGTCGAGGCCCATCCGCTCGCAGAGGAGGGCGAGCTGGTTGACGAGGGCGATGTTGACGTTGCGGAAGACGTTCTCGAGGAGCTTCGCCATCTCGGCCGCGTCGGGCGAGGAGAGCTCGCGAACGTCGGTGTTGATCCGTCGCAGGAGGCGAGCGGCCCGGGCCGTCGCCGCCCGATCGAGACCGCCGACGAGGCGCGGCACGGTCCGGGCGGCCGAGGCCGGGTCGCCCGGGTTGACCCGCTCGGGGGCGAAGGCGAGGTCGAAGTCGCGGCCGGCTATGAGCCCGGACGCCTCGAGGGCCCGCCGGAGCGGGCCCGCCGTCGTGCCCGGGTACGTCGTCGACTGGAGGACGACGAGCTGGCCGGGTCGGAGCTCGCGCCGGATCCGCTCGGCCGCGGCGAGGACGGGCCCGAGATCGGGGTCCTTCGAGGTCGTGATCGGGGTCGGGACGCAGATGAAGACGACGTCGACGTCGCCGAGGCGAGCCGCATCGGTGTGGACGATGGCGAGGCCGCGGGCGAGGGCGGCCCGGAGGCGGTCGTCGGCGACGTCGTCGATGGGCGACCGACCGCCGGCGAGCTCGGCGACCCGGTCGGGGTCGGCATCGACGCCGACGACGGTCAGCCCGGCTTCGACGAAGGCGACGGCGAGGGGCAGGCCGACGTAGCCGAGGCCGAGGATGGCGATGCGGTCGTCGCGTGGCGGCAGATCGATCCGGTCGGTCACGGTTCGCCTCCTTCTCGGCCGGCGGCCGACGGTTCGCGGGTCGGGGGAGGGTCGGCGGTCGGGATGGGCCCCGCCGCGGAACGGTCGCCGGCAAGCGCCTCGACGAGGGCGAGGTACCGCTCTGCCTCGCGCTCCCAGGCCAGCTCCCGCACCCGCGCCCGGGTCCGGGCGACCCGCGTCTCGCGCTCGGCGGGGTCGCGGACGAGACGCTCGAGAACGGTTGCGAGGTCGTCGGGGTCGCCCGGCCCGTAGCGGGCGACGGTTTCGGGCGGGAAGGTCCGTTCGACCATCGGCAGCGCCGAGGCGACGACCGGCTTGCCCATCGCCGCGTACTCGAAAAGCTTCGTCGAGAGGCTGAAGTCGGTGAAGGCCGTCCGGCGCGTCGGAGCGAGGCCGATGTCGGCGGCGGCGATGGCGGCCGGGACCTGCTCGATCGGGATCCGGCCGTGGAAGGTCACGACGTCCTCGAGGCCGAGCTCGGCGACCTTGGCCCGCAGCGGCACCTCGCCGTAGTCGCGGCCGTAGACGTCGAACCGGACGGTGAGGGCCTCGTCCGCAGCGGCGAGGCGGCGGCGGAGGCGGGCCACGGCCTCGAAGGCACAGTCGAGCTCGTAGACCGGACTCAGGGCTCCGGTGTAGACGAGCCGAACGACGCCGTCCTCGGCGAAGCGCCGGGTCGGGTAGCGGGCCGGATCGAAGCGGGTCAGGGCCGGCGCGTTCCGGACGACGTGGACCTTCGCGGCCGGGACCCCTTCGGCGACGAGCCGCGCCGCGAGCGCCTCGTTCACCGTGAGGACGGCGTCGGCGGTGGCGACCGAGGCCCGCTCGGCGGCGGCGAGGAGGGCGTGGACAAGGGGGTTCGCGGCCCCCGGGAACCGCATCCGAAAGAACTCCGGCATCGCCTCGTGGAGGTCGAGGAGGATCGGCACGCCGGCGAGGCGGAGGGGCAGGGCGGCGAAGACGAGGGGGTCCGGCAGGGAGTGGACCTGGACGAGGGCGTAGCGGCGCCGGCGGTGGGCCCGAACGAGGGCGACGGCCGCCCGCCAGAAGAAGGCAGCGTACTCGGCGAGGTAGGTTGGGATCCCGGCCCCCTGGTGGCGCTGGACGTCCAGCCGACGGACGCTCACGCCGTCGACGATCTCCCAGGCCGCGGTGCCGGGCCGGCGGAGGGCGAAGACGTCGACCGGGCGACCGGCGGCGACGAGGGCCTCGGCCTCGCGCCGGACGCGGGGGTCTTCTTCGTAGTAGGAGTGGCTGACCATGGCGACGGGGCGCCGGCTCGGGCGGGGTGCCCGCTCAGCGGGCTCGAGATCGTGGCGCTTCATCGGCGGCGGAGCCGGGA
Source organism: Chloroflexota bacterium (assembly GCA_034434735.1). Classification (GTDB taxonomy): domain Bacteria; phylum Chloroflexota; class Limnocylindria; order Limnocylindrales; family CSP1-4; genus BPIH01. The sequence goes on along the minus strand of DAOTYQ010000030.1, from coordinate 10,017 downwards.
GCGGAGCCGGTGCAGCGGTCGTCGGATCGGCTCCGGGAGGGCGGCCCGAGCGAGGTAGCGGAGCGTCGGCCAGAACCACGCATCGACGGGCCCCAGGGGCTGGAGACCGAGGCGCCGCCGGAGCTCCTCCTCGCGAAAGCGGGTGCGGGCGAGCTCGCTGCGCAGGTAGCCGAGCTCGCGTTCGAGCCGCTCGATCCGAGCCGCGGGGGCGAGCCGCAACCAGTCGGGGAAGGAGGGCTGGGCGGCGTCCGGAGGGCGCGGGGCGCGTCGATAGGCCTCGACGAGCCGCGGAGCGACGACGTCGGCTGCGTGGACCCGCTCGACGAACGGGCGTCCGGCCGCCGCCAGACGGCGCCGGCGGTCGACGTCGCCGATGAGGTCACGCATGACGGGCTCGAAGGTCTCCGGCGTCACCGGAACGACGGGCACGTCGGGGAATGCCGCCTGGACGTCAGGGCCCACGTTCGCCACGGCGACGCGACTCGACGCCATCGCCTCGATGGAGACGACCTCGTAGTCCCCGGTCAGGACGTTGTCGACGACGACATCGGCTTCCTGGATCGCCCGACGGGCCTCGGCGTGGGGCACGCCCTCGAGGAGCTGGACCTCGAAGGCGAGACCCGTCGCCCGGAGTCGATCCAGGGCCGCGAGGATGAGATCCGTGCCCTTCGTTCCGCGGCGCGACGGCACGTGCAGGACGACGGGCTCCGATCGCTGCTCCGGGGGCCGCGGTGGCCAATCGGCGAGATCGATGACCCGGGGCAGGAACTCGGCCTCGGGGACGAAGTGTCGGTAGTCGACCGAGACGACGAAGAGGCCGTCGGCGTACGCCCGGCAGATTGCGATCACCTTCTCGGTGCGGTCGTCTTCGGCGGGGAGGTCGGAGAACTTGTAGTAGCTCCAGGGATTGACCCGCTCGTGGATCCGTCGGATGCGGATGTCGCTCCCGTGGAAGGTCAAGAAGACGCGCTTGCCGAGGATCCGGTAGATGGGAAGATCCCAGAACGCCGGGAGGCCGCCCCACTCGGTCGGGACGAGGGTCCGGGCGAAGTGGAAGTGGAAGACGTCGAAGCGCTCGATGGCGTCGAGGAAGGTTTGCCAGAAGATCGTGGGATCCCGACGCTCGCGATCGAGGGGGATCGTTCGATCGGCCGCGAAGCCGAAGGGGTTCTCGTCGTACTCCCAGAGCTCGGCCTCGTAGCCGAGGCGCCGCAGCGCGCGGACCGTCGCCCCGGCTTGATCGGCCACGTTCCTCGACGCGTGCAGGATCCGCATGCCGACCCGTCTCCCTCAGGCCGTCCGCGCGCGGGGCTCGGCGGCGCCCTCCAGGTACGGGCGCAGCGCCGCTCCGACGACCGGATAGGTGAAGCGGCGGCTCGCTTGGAAGGTCCGCTCGGCAGCTCGGCGGTAGAGCTCGGGCTCGGTCAGCACCCGTCGGAGCAGGGGGCCGGCCTCGTCCAGCTCGTCGACGAAGAGGGGGTAGTCGGGCCCGAGGATCGAGACCTGCGTCGCCGTCCACATCAGGACGGTCGGCAGCCCGACGGCCGCGTAGTCGAGGAGCTTCGTCGAGACGACGAGGTCGTTGAGCCGCGAGCCGTACCGATAGTCCCAGAGGCTGATCCCGACGCCCCCCTCGGCGAGGAGACGGGCTGCCTCGGCTCGGGGCAAGGACCCGTGCCAGACGAGGCCCGGCGTCGAGCGGAGCAGGCCCTCGATCCGAGGGGCGTAGGCGTCGTCGCCTCGAAGGTGGACGAGTCGCTCGCCGGCGACGTGGAACTCGAGATCGGCCAGCTCCCGACGCAGCTCCAGATAGAGGTCCACCATGCGCTCGAAGGGGTAGAAGGGGTGGAACTTGCCCGTGTAGAGGAGGCGACGGACGATCCGCGCCGGATCGACCCGAGCCGGCCCGTCCGGCGGGATCGCCGGCGGCAAGAGGATCGTCCGGCCGGCACACGCCGGAACGAGCGACTCGAGGAGGACGCGCATCTCGTCGGACTGCACGGCGACGTAGCGGCTGAACTCGGCGATCCGGGCCATGGCGGCTCGATAGGCGGGCGCATCCGGGTCGCGCTCGGGTTCGAGGATGTAGCAGCTCCAGACGCGCCCCCGCAGCCGGGGTCGGCGCGTTGCCTCGAGGCAGGTCTCGAAGGATCGCAAGACGATGGCGTCGAAGTGGCGGGCCCGGTCGAGGCGCTCGATGAGGTCGAGGGCCTGTCCATGCGTCAAGCCCGCCCGAGGGTTCCCGAGCCGGGGATGGGGATCGACGAGCTGGAGGCGCGGCCGGGTCGCCAGGCCGGCGGTGATCACGGCGCGCCGAACGGGAGCGTAGAGGGGCAGGCTGACCCAGACCTCCGGGATGGCAAGGAGCGTCTCGGCGACGCTCTCGACCCAGACGGACGAACCGCTGATGCGGTTGAGGTTCGCCGGTGAATAGAGGAGAACGCTGACCGCACCCGGGGGCAACGGCGGCGGGGGGCCGAGCCTGGGTCGCGAGATCACCTGGAGCAGCCGATCGACGGGCAGCCTCGCCCGAAGGCGCCGAACGACCGCCCGGATCGGCGACCGACCGAGGAACTCAGCGGGGGACGTCTCCGTCTCCATCGGCGCCATTATCGGAGGTCGGGGCGAACCGCCGCCGGCGGTTGCCCGGCAGAGCGGTCGGCGATCTCGAGCGTGCTACAGTTCCGGCCGCATGACATCGCAGGTTCGTGTGCTCAGGGCCTGGGATCACCCCAGCCCGCTTCGGCTCGTTCGGGAGGGCCTGGCCGACATCTGGTCGCGACGGCGCCTGGCCCGGTATCTCGTCGGGGCCGACCTCGCCAAGCACGGGGCGAACACCGTTCTCGGCAACCTATGGTGGCTCCTCGATCCCCTCCTCCAGATGGCGGTCTACGTCGTCCTCGTGGGGATCATCTTTGGCCGCTCGACGCCCGACTACCCCCTCTTCATCTTCGCCGCGATCCTACCCTGGAAGTGGTTCTCGTCGAGCGTCAACGATGCCGTCACCGCCGTCACGAGCCGAGAGCGGATCATCAAGCAGGTCGCGTTCCCGAAGATCGTCCTCCCCGTGACCGCGACGGCGAGCGGACTGGTGAGCTTCTGCTTCGGCCTCATCCCGCTCGTGGCGCTCATGATCGCCTTCTTCCCGCACCGCCTGACCCCGTTCGTCTTCCTGATCCCGGTGGTTGCCGCGGTCCAGTTCGTCATCACCCTGGCCGTGGCCATCGTCCTCAGTGCGACGAACGTCTTCGTGCGGGACATCGGGAACGTCGTCCGGCATGGGCTTCGTCTCCTCTTCTATCTCTCACCGGCCCTCTACTCCATCGACCATCTGGCCGGCCACCGCACCCTGTCCACGATCATGTGGCTGAACCCCTTTACGACCCTCTTCGAGTCATACCGCAACCTGATCTACGCCGGAGCCCCGCCCCTCTGGGATGCCCTCCTGGTCTGGGCCCTCGTCGCGGGTCTCCTCTTCCTCCTCGCCGTGAGCGCCTTCAAGTGGCTCGAGCCTTCCTTCGCCAAGGTGCTCTGACCGCGCTCCCCCGACTCGGGCGCGGTGGCGAGAGGTCGGTCAGAGCGAGGAGCAGGGTCGCGACCGACGCCCCGGGCGAGGAGCCAGCCCTCCCGCCGGCGGTCGAGGTCCGCGGTCTCGGGGTCCGCTACAACCTCCGCCTGACCCGCAAGCGAACCGTCCGCGACTCCTTTCGGAACGCCCTGCGGAGGGCCAACGGCCCCACCCACTTCTGGGCCCTCCGCGACATCACCTTCTCGGTCCCCCACGGCGAGACCCTCGCCGTCATCGGCCCGAACGGGGCCGGGAAGAGCACCCTCCTCCAGGTTCTGGCGGGAATCCTTCGGCCGAGCGAAGGGGAGGTCATCGTCCGGGGGTCGGTCTCGAGCCTCCTCACCCTCGGGGCAGGCTTCGACCAGGACCTGTCGGGCTACGACAACATCCTGCTCGCCGGTGCCTTCCTCGGGATCAGCGACGCAGAGATGGAGCGCTGCCTGCCCGAGATCATCGACTTCGCCGACCTCGGCCAATTCATCGACGCTCCGCTCAAGACCTACTCGGCCGGCATGCGCGCCAGGTTGGGCTTCGCCATCGCCACGGCGGTGAACCCCGACGTGCTCATCATCGACGAGGTCCTCGCCACCGGCGACGCCGCCTTCCGTGAGAAGTCCAAGGCCCGGATCATCGAGATGATGCGGGCGGCGAAGGGCATCGTGATCGTGACCCACGACATGTCTTGGGTGCGGGAGTTCTGCACGCGGGCCTTGCTCCTGGAAGGCGGCCACATCGTCGCCATCGGCGATCCCGACGAGGTCGCCACGCTCCACGAGACGCGCTCGGCCGAGCGCCAGGCCGCACGCGAGGCAGAGCTGCGACGCCAGCTCGGGGCGGTCATCTAGGCGCCCGTCAGGCGCTCGCGTCCGTCACCGGAGCAAGGCGCTCCCCGGAGCGGGGCCGGGTGACGGCCCCCTGCCCGCCGGCACGAGGTCGCCGACGAGGCGCCGGTACGGCTCGACGGCCGCCTCCCAGTTGAAGCGCTCGTGGGCGAGCCGGAGGCAGCGGGCCCGCATCGCCGCGTACGCCTCGGCCGGCTGGTCGAGGACCTCGGAGAGCGCCCGGGCGAGGTCGTCGGGATCGAGCGGGTCGGCGACGGCGCCGATCCCCTCCCGCTCGACGATCTCCCGCATGACGACGAGGTCCCGGCCGACGACGAGCGGCGTCCCGGCGGCGATGCTCTCCCAGAATTTGTTCGGGGTCGAGAGGCGTTGGTTCAGCGAGTTCGCCGGGACGGCGATGACGCTCACGTCGGCCGAGGCCGTCCAGGCAGGGACGGCATCGGGGTGGACCGGCGGGAGGGTGACGTGGTGGCCGGCATGGCGGGGATCACGGTCACGGGCCCGGAGCCGGTCGGCCCAGGGGCCGAAGCCGAGGAGGACGAGGGCGGCGTCGCGGACTCGGAGGACCGCTTCGGCCGCCTCGTCGAGGCCTCGCTCCCGACCGAGCCGGCCGAGGAAGAGGACGAGCCGCCGTTCCGCGGGGAGCCCGGTCGCCTCGCGGATGAGGTTCGGTCGCGGCTCCGGCGGGTCCCAGCGGGGTTGGCAGTTCAGGAGCACGGTCGGCGGGACGGGCAGGCGCCAGCGGTCGACGAGGTGCCGGGCGATCGGCTCGTTGACGGTGACGACGGCGTCGACCGCGGCGACCCAGCGCCGCTCTCGGGCCCGGTACCAGGCCAGGAGCGGCCCCGGCACCTGGGCCACGTTGTTCGACTCGAGGATGACGTCGATGACGTCGTAGATCACCCGGCCTCCAAAACCGGCCCGGCGGGAGCGACGGGCGAGGTCGAGGGCGACCGGAACGGTCAGGATCCCGAAGGCGTGGAGGAGGTCGGCGGGCGGAGCCTCCTCGTGGAGCGCCTGCCACCAGGCCCGGACGTGGGCCGGCCAGCCGACGGCCCTGACCCCGAGGTCGAGGAGGCGGGCGGCCCGGGCGAGCCCGCCGCCGGTGGGTCGCGGCTCGCCGACGGCGAAGCGGCGCCAGATCCCGCGCGGGTGGTAGCGGCGGGTCGCGATCGACCCGTCCCGTTCCAGGTCGGGGAGGCCCGGATCCGCCACCGCCGCGATCTCGACCTCGAAGCCGTCGGCGGCCAGGGTGCGGGCGACCCGGAGTGCGCGCGAGTACGGGGCCGCCGGGTTGGCGACGAGGAGGAGGGCCCGGGGCGGCCGGGCCGTCGGCTCGCTCACCACGGTCGACCGGTGAGGCGGCCGTACTCGGCGAGGAGGACGTCCATCTGGGCCCTCCAGTTGTAGCGCGTCCGGGCCGCCTCCCGACCCCGCTCGCCCATCGCCCGCCGGTCGGCCTCCGGCAGTTCGAGGATCCGCCGGATCGCCGCTGCGACGGCGGCCGGATCGGTCGGGTCGCAGACGACGCCGGCGCCGGTCTCGCGGACGATGGGCGCCATCCCGGGCAGGTCCGAGGCGACGATCGGCACGCCGGCGGCGAGGGCCTCGAAGAGCTTGTTCGGGGTCGTGAGGCGATGGTTCAGGGTCGTCGGCTGGATCGGCATGGCGACGACGTCGGCCGAGGCGACCCACTCGAGGAGCGCCTCCGGCGGAACGGCCGGCAGGACGTGGAGCCGACCGTCGGCCTCGGCGAGGCGCGCCCGGAGGAACGGCTCGAGGACGCCGTAGCCGAGGCAGACGAGGTGGACGCCGGGCAGGAGGGGGAGGGCCTCGACGAGCTGCTCGATCCCCCGGTCGGGCGAGAAGCCGCCGTGGTAGAGGACGACGGGTGTGGCGGGGGCGAGGCCGAGCGCCTCGTGAAAGCGGCGAGGGCGGGTCGGCTCGGGGAGCGGGTCGGGGCAGTTCATGACGACGGCGGGCGACGGGACGCCCCAGCGCCGCGCCATGACCTCGGCGTAGCCGGCGTTGACCGTGACGACCCGGCTCGCCCGGCGGGCCCAGCGTCGCTCGAGGGCGCCGACGATCCGCCGCGCCGGCCCCGGGAGCCGAGCGAGGTTGCCGGCATCGACGTAGATGTCGCGAGCGTCGTAGACGACGGGCGCCCGCCGCCGCGAGCCGAGCCGGAGGGCGACCGGGATCCCCAGATACGCCATACCGTGATAGAGGTCGGCCCCGGGGTCGGCGGCGAGGGCAGCCCGGGCCTGGGAGCGGACGGTTAGGGCGATCCGGGCGATGCGGATCGTCGCGCCGAGCGCCCGGCCGAGGCGTCCCGAGCCGGCTCGCCGGTCGGCCCGATCCGGCACGCCGGCGACGCCGGGCCGAGGTGCCGCGTCCGACCCGCGGTCCGCCCCGCTCTCCCTCGCGGCGCTCCCGGCGCCCCTGGCGCTCTCAGTGCGACGGGCCCAGATCGAGCCGAGGGCGCGGCGGACGACGCCCGGCAGGGGCAGGCCGTCGACGGCCGACACCTCGAGGCGACGGATCCGGTAGCCGCCCGGGTGGCGCTCCTCGGCGGGCAGGCCCGGTTCGGCCCGACCGAGGACGAGGACGTCGTGCCCCCGGGCGGCGAGCGAGGCCGCGATCCGGTGGGTCCGCGAATCCCAGCGGACGCTCGTCGGCGCGACGATGACGAGCCGCTGCGGAACCGGACCCTCAGGCGCGCTGCCGGCGGGCTCGCTCACGCTCCAGCCTCCCGCTCCAATCGCTCGTAGAGGGCGAGGAGCTTCGCCCCCTCGGTCTCCCAGTTCCAGCGCTCGAATGCGGCCCGACGACAGCGCGCCCGGAGGGCCGCCCGCTCCTCCGGCGGACGGTCGAGGATCGAGCGGATCGCCCGGGCGATGGACGCCGGGTCGGTCGGGTCGCAGAGGGCCCCGAGGGGCCCGAGGGGGTCGTCGATGAGGATCCGGCGGAGACCCGGGAAGTCGCTCGCCACGACCGGCACCCCGGCGGCGAGGCTCTCGAAGAGCTTGTTCGGGGTCGAGAGGACGTGGTTGCGGGTCTGGGCGCTGATCGGCATGAGGGCGAGGTCCGCTCCGGCGACCCAGGCCGGGACGTCCTCCGGCGGGACCGGGTCGAGGACGTGGAGGCGACCCTCGAAGGAGGGGTCGCGGGCCTGCGCGTCGAGCCAGCCTCGGAGCGGTCCGAAGCCGAGGAAGACGACGTGGAGAGACTCCAGGCCGGGCTGGCGGAGAGCGTCGACGATCTCGGGCAGGCCGCGCTCCGGGACGAAGGCGCCGTGGGCGATGGCGAGGGGCGTGTCGGTGGCGACCCCGATCGCCTCCCGGAGCGGACTGGCGAGGACGGCCTCCTGGCGCGGCGGGCAGTTGTGGACGACGACGATGTCCGAACGACCGTAGCGCGCGCGCAGCTCGGCGGCGATGGCGTCGTTCACGGTCACGACGCCGGCGGCGCCGTCGACGACCCGGGCCTCGACGCGGGCCAGGAGCCGCCGGGCCCAGGCCGGCTGCCGGGCGGCCGAGCGGGATTCGAGGAGGAGCTCGTGGCTGTCGTAGACCCACCGCGGCCGGCCGGGACCTGAGCCCGAACGAAGGAGGGCGAGGGCGCCGCTCAGGTCGTGGCCGTGGAGGACGTCGGCGGGCCCGGCAGCGGCGAGGGCCCGGGCCGCCCAGCCGGCGACCGCACGCCACCAGGTCACGAGCCAGCTCGGGGTGTCGGCGCGGATCGGGAGGCCGAGCCGTGCGGCGAGCCGAGCCAGACCGCGAGCGAGCGGCCCGATCGGTCGCCAGGCCGCCCGCCACCGATCGGGTACCGGGATCCGGACGACCTCGAGGTCGTCGATCTGGACCCGATCGCCGGTCGTCGCCGTCGGACTGGCCGGGCGACCCACGATCCGGACGGCATGGCCGGCCCGGCGGAGCGTCCGGGCCTCCCGCAGGACCCGAGCATCGTGGACGACGTCGTTGTAGACGAACATGACGATCCGCATCGTCAGCCGGCCGCCTCCGCCAGGACCGCTGCGATCGCCTCCGCCGCGCCGGCCGGCGGAAGGACGAGTCGACTCGCCCGCTCCCGCGCCAGCTCGGCCGATCGCTCGACGGGAGCCAGCTGTTCGAGCGCCGCCCACGCCCGATCGGGATCGAGCCCGACGACGACGACCCGGCCGCCCGAGCCGTCGACCGCCTCCCGCCACTCCGTCGTCTCGCGGAGGACGAGGCACGGCACGCCGAGCCAGGCCGCCTCCCGCTGAACGCCCCCCGAATCGGTGACGACGGCCGCGGCGTGGAGCTGGAGGGCGAGCGAGGTTCGATAGCCCACCGGCGGCACGACGACGACGCCGACCGGGAGGGCGAGCCCGGCCGCCTCGATGGCCGCCCGCGTCCCGGGGTGGAGCGGCAAGACGACCGGACGGGTCGGCCTGGCGACGACGGCAAGGAGCTCGAGCCAGCGTCGCATCGCCTCCGGCGAGCGGTTCGCCGCCCGATGGACGGTGGCGAAGCAATAGCCGCCCGGGCGGAAGGCGCCGTCGTCGCCGAGGAGTCGTTGCCCGATCTGCGCCAGCACCGCCGGGTCGCGGACCTCGGGGATCGTTCGGGCGGCGAGATCCTGGAGCACGTCACCGACGAGGACGACCCCGTCGCGGATCCCCTCCGCCGCCAGGTTCGCCACCGCCGTCGGCGTCGGGGCGAAGCACCAGCGGGCGAGGTGATCGGCGACGACCCGGTTCACCTCCTCCGGCATCGTCCGATCGAAGCTCCGCAGACCCGCCTCGACGTGGGCGAGGGGGATCCCCTGCTGGGCGGCAGCGAGGGCGCCGGCGAGGGTCGAGTTCGTGTCGCCGTAGACGAGGACGGCATCGGGGCGAACCTCTCGGAGGACCCCCTCGAGGGCAGGCAGCATCCGCCCGACCTGCTCGCTGGCGCTCCCGCCCCCGATGCCGAGGCTGACGTCCGGTCGCGGTAGCCCGAGCTCGGCGAAGAAGACCCCGGCCAGCTCCTCGTCCCAGTGCTGCCCGGTGTCGACGAAGACCTCCTCGTGGCGGGCCCGGAGGGCGGGGCCGAGGGCGGCGGCCTTGATGAGCTGGGGCCGAGTCCCGACGATCGAGACGATCCGCACGCTCGCTCGCCGGCCTCAGCCGCCGGCCGCGGCCCCGGCTCGGGTCCGGCCGCCCCGGGCTGGAAGACCGACCCCGAGGTAGGTCACCCGCTCCGGGAGGGCGAGGTCGCGCAGGGCGTTTCGGCCGTCGTAGAGGACCTCCAGCTCTGGGAACCAGTCCGGATCGAGAGCCCGGAAGACCGGGTCCGCCGTCTGGACGATGATCGCCCGGAAGGGCGCCGCTTCGCCCCACCGCCAGGGCGTGGCACAGCAGGCCTCCACCTCGTCGGGGTCGAGCAGGGGGTCGTAGGCCGCCACCCGGGCCCCGTGGAAGCGGAGTCGCTCGATGAGGGGGAGCGCTCGCGAGTAGGCGAGCTCCTTCACCCCGTGCCGGTAGGTCAACCCGAGGACGAGGACCGGCACGTCGTCGAGGCCGCCGAGGACCCGCCCCACGGCCCGGATCGCCTGACCGACGCCGGCGTCGTTGACCCGCCG
>DAOTYQ010000029.1:0-16007 GCA_034434735.1 Chloroflexota bacterium | reverse complement strand
GGCGAAGCTCGCCGCCGAGCGCGGCGTGGCCGTCGAGGTCCGGGTCGAGCCGAGCCTCGTCGAGGGCGATGCCGCCCGCCTCCGACAGCTCGTCGGCAACCTCCTCGACAACGCCATCCGCCACGCCCCGCCGCGCGGCCACGTCTGGCTCCGGGTCGGCGGCGACGGGTCGGGGGTCGAGCTCGTCGTCGAGGACGACGGGCCGGGGATCCGACCGGAGCACCTGCCGCGGGTCTTCGACCGCTTCTGGCGGGCGCCGGGGGCGCCGGGCGAGGGGAGCGGGCTCGGCCTCGCCATCGCCGCCTGGATCGTCGAGCGGCACGGGGGGCGGATCGCCGCCGCAAACCGGCCCGCGGGCGGGGCCCGGTTCAGCGTCTGGCTGCCGCGGCTCGCGGTCCCGACCGAGGTGCGCTGAACGGGAGATCGTTCGACCCGTCCCGGTCCCGGCCGGACCAGGGCCGACGATCCCCGGGCGGTTCAGCGGGACGGTCCCGACGATGGGCCGCCGTTGCCGCGCTCGCGGAGGAAGCGCTCGATCTCGCTGATGAGGTCCTCGCCCGAGGGGAGGCGGGCCTCGTCGACCATCGCCTCGAGGCGCTCGACGTAGGAGCGGGTCGCTTCGTCGACGGCGGCCGCCGTGTCGAGCCGGGTCCGGAGCTGACGCGCCAGCTCGTCGAGGTCGCCGAGGGGCGGTGGCGCCCCGAGGTGGCGACCGACGGCCCGAAGGAGCTCTGCGGCGGCAGCCGGATAGGCCCCCGAGACGTAGTGGGGGATCTGAGCGAAGTAGCCGACGGCTGGGATCCCGGCTGCGGCCACTGCCTGCTCGAGGACCGAGATGGCCGCCGACGGGACCCGGAGCGTCCCCTCCGGCCCTGCCTCGACGCCGCCCCGCAGGAGGCCGGGTGCCGAGGCGGTCCCGAGGATCGGGACGGGCCGGGTGTGAGGGACGGCGGCCGGGATCGCCCCGAGGCTGATCCACTCGCTGACGCCGAAGCGACCGAGGAGCTCGACGACCGCCCGGGTCAGCGCTCGCCAGCGGAAATCCGGTTCGGCGCCGGCGAAGACGAGGAGGTCGTGGTCGCCGAGGCGAGCCCGGCGGATCGTCAGGCTCGGCCAGGTGAGGCGGGCGAGGCGGCCGTCGACGATCTCGAGGGTCGGGCGGCGGGCCCGATAGTCGAAGAGGGCATCGGGGTCGAAGGTCACCAGCACCGGCCCGGAGCCGGCGAGGTGCTCTGCGGCGGTCGTCGCCGCGAGCCCGGCGTCGACCCAGGTGTCGAAGGCGGCGACGACGATGGGCGCTGTGAAGCCGGCGCCGGGCTCGGCCGATGGATGGATCTCGTAGAGCGTCACGCGGCAAAGGATACGGGCGGCCTGGCGCCGTCGACCGAGCGATGGTACGCCGGGTCGTCGGGCGTTCGCGGTCGTCGCGCGCACCCGACCACTCCGGCGGGCGCCGGCGCAGGCGGCACCGCCGACGGCTGGATCGCCGAACAGGGCGACGCCGCGCCTCTGATCTCGACCCGAGGGTCGAAGCCGGGCGCGGCGTCGATGGTGAGTCCGATTTCGTGGGCGCTGATCAGCCGGCCTTCGTCACTTCGGCGCTCACGATCTTCGCGCTGCCGGCCGCCGGACGAATCTCGCTCTCGTGTCCGTCGTCCCAGCGGACCCGATAGCGCGTCCCGAGGGGCGACTCGATGATCTCGAGGATCTCGCCCTCCCGGGCCGGCTGGCCCACCTTCTCGGACTCGATGATGATGCGGTCTCCGACCTTGGCGGTCATCCGAGTCACCTCCTTTGCCGGGTCGTCTCGTGCCCGCCGGGGCGAGGGATCGGGCGGCCGCCCGCCCCGCCAGGCGTCGCTCATGCCACCCATGATGATCGCCCGCCCGCGGCTCGTCGGCAAGGGCCATCCGTCCCGCCCGGCCTCCTGGCCGGAGCCCGCGCCTTGGACCGGCCGGCACCCATCCTCGGCGATGTGCCCTCCCTCCGAGCGGGCCCGCGAGCCGGCGCGCCGGCCGCCCGGCGAGGTCAGGCGGCGTACTCGCGGAGCTTGCGGCTTCGGGAGGGGTGGCGAAGCTTCCGGAGGGCTCGGGCCTCGATCTGGCGGATCCGCTCGCGGGTCAGGCCGAACGCCCGACCGACCTCCTCGAGGGTCCGCGGGTGGCCGTCGTCGAGGCCGAACCGGAGGCGGATGACCCGCTGCTCGCGGCCGTCCAGGCTGGCCAGCACCGCCGCGAGCTGCTCCTTGAGGAGCTTGTCAGAGACGGCATCGAGCGGCGCGACCGCGTTCGGGTCCTCGATGAGCTCGCCGAGGGAGGTGTCCTGCTCCTCGCCGATCGGCATGTCGAGGGAGACTGGGTCCCGCCCGAAGCGCTGGATCTCCTCGACCCGCTCGGCCGTCATCGCCGTCCGCGGATCCTCCGAGAGGAGGGCGGCGATCTCTTCGGAGGTCGGTGGCCGACCGAGCTTGGCCGTCAGCTCCCGGGTCGCCCGGGCGACCCGGCCCATGGTCTCGACCATGTGGACCGGGATCCGGATCGTCCGCGATTGATCGGCGAGGCCCCGCTGGATCGCCTGACGGATCCACCAGGTCGCGTAGGTCGAGAACTTGAAGCCGCGCTCGTACTCGAACTTGTCGACCGCCCGCATGAGCCCGGCGTTGCCCTCCTGGATGAGGTCGAGGAGGCCCATGCCGCGCTTCATGTACTTCTTGGCGACCGAGACGACGAGGCGGAGGTTGGCCGTCGTCAGGTGGTCGCGCGACCGCCGGCCGAGATCGACGAGGGTGCCGGCGGGCTGGCTGCGATGGTCGGCGTCGGGCCGGTAGCCCATCTCGGCGAGGAGCTCGGCGTCGTGGCCGGCCTCGATCCAGCGCCGGATGGCCGGCAGCGCGACGGCATCGCGGGCCCAGTCGAAGAGGGCTCGGAGCGTCGGATGGTGGCGGATCTCGCCGTCGCTCGTGCCGAGGGCCCCGTGGAGCCAGTCGAGGAGTTCGAGGAACGACTCGGCGTCGAGCCGCCCGTCGTAGGCGGCCCGCAGGTCTCGGGCCCGCTCGAGGATGGCCTTGAGTTGGGGGTTCTCGGCCTCGGCGATGGCGGCCTCGAAGTCGAGGGCTGGGCTTGGCACGAGAAGGTCACCGGCGGCGGGGTCGGCGAGGGCGGCCCGGACGATCCGGTGAGCCTCCTCGCCGTAGGGGAGGCTGTACTCCGCCCGCTTGGCCCGGGTCTTCGCCTCGGTGTCGTGGAGGGTCCACTCGTGGAGGTTCAGGATCGCCTTCCAGGGCTCGGCGACGATCTGGCGGCCGAGCTCCATGCCCTTGGCAAGGACGACCTCCTCCTCGGCGGTGAGGAGCGGTACGCGGGCGATCTCGCGGAGGTAGAGCCGAACCGAATCGTCGGTGTCGGATTCCTCCTCCTCTTCCTCTTCGTGGGCAGCCTCGACCTCCTCGACCTCGCCCGCCCCGGCGGCGAGCTCGATGTCGCTTGCCTCGTCCTCGGCGAGCAGCTCCGCCTCGTCCTCGACGATGTCGAGGAGGTCGGGGTCGTCGTGATCGAGGGGATCGAGGTCGACTCCCGGCTCGACGGCGAGGTCGGCCGTGATCACGTCGTCGATCGGTCCGTGCATGTCGTCGTGCAAGTCGAGCACGCTCACTCCATCTCGTCTGCCGTCGGGTCGTGAGCCGACCCGCGGCGGTGATTTCGGGGAGGGAAGCGGACACCGTCGCCCGCCCGGTGCCGGTGCGTGCGCCCGCCCCCACCCGGACCGGACACACGAACAGGCGTGTCAAGGGGTGACACGCCGGTCGGCCTCATTCTACGGGAATTCCCCGACCCCTGGCAAGGGGATGCTTCCTTGCTTCGGATCAGCCGGCGGGTTGCCCGACCGGGCGTACCCACCCTTTCGGCCCTCTCCTTAGAACCGGCGCTCGTACTCATGCGAGAGGCGAACGAGGATGGCGCCGTAGTTCGCCTGGACCTTGGACGGAGCCACGAGCTCAAAGGGGTACGGCGGTTCATTGGTAGCCCGAAAGCCGATCTGGAGGAACTCATCAAACACATCTTGCATCGCCCGAAGGCGGTCCTCAGCCTTCGGCGCCTCTTGGGCAGGGTGGGGGTATGTCGAGCCGTCCGTGGAAAAGCGCCTCGTGCGCTCAAACGAGGTATAGCGATCGGCGAAGTGATGGCGACGATCCCGACGGTGATGGCCGTCGGCGATTTGCGCCGGAAGTGGTTTGCCTGCGAGCGAAGGTCGCTCATGACTCGGTCGATCTGCTTCATCATCGCCTTCGCCAGGATCTTCACCTCGGCGCCGATCTCGACCTCGGCCGTCAGGCCACGGGCGACCACGAATCCCGGCACCCTCGTGGGCGCCCAGCCAGGCACCGGCGGGCCGAACGATCCGTCGCCGCGGCGAGCGTGAATGCCGGGGCTCACACCCTTGGGGTTCAGCACCCGAAGCTGTTGATCAATGCGTTCGCGGAGCTTCGCCGAGGCACCCAACTCATAGAGATCTTCGTACAGGCAGTCGGCGATCCGGTTGCCGAGGTTCGATCTTCGATGCAGATAGGGTCCGTCACGGAACGTTCGCTCAAGTTGCTGGAGGAGCTTGTAGTCAGCCACGCTCAGGCGACCTCGGCCGTCGGGACCAAAGCGCCGTCCTCGATGAGAGCCGACGGCGTCGCCTCGGCAAGCCGCTGCTTCGCCAGGGCAAGGTAGTGGGGATCGAGCTCCACGCCGATGCTGTTCCTGCCCCAGTGCGCCGCGGCCACGTTCGTCGTCCCTGTGCCGGTAAAGGGGTCGAGGACGGTGTCACCAACGAAGCTGAACATTCGGACGAGGCGTTCGGCGAGCTCCAGCGGGAACGGCGCAGGGTGCTGGCGGGTGGAAGCCCCCTTCACGTCAGACCAGACCTGGGTGAACCATCGACGGTGGTTCGGGGCCGAGATCAGGCTCAGGAGGCGGGTCGGCAGGTCAGGACTCCGGTATCCGCCCGGCTTGCGGAGCATGAGGATGTACTCGATGTCATTCTTGAGGACCGCGTTCGGTTCGTACGGCTTGCCGAGGAAGCCGCCGCCGTTTCCATTCGCCTCAAAGACCGCGTTGGCGATCTTGTACCAGATGATGGGTGCGAGGCCGTCGAACCCGATCCGACGACAATGCTCGGCGATGGACGCGTGGAGGGGCACAACGGTGTGGCGGCCGTTGTTCTTCCGACGCGAGAGACAGACGTCCCCGACGACGACCACGAGCCGTCCTCCGGGGACGAGCACACGATAACAATGCGACCAGACCCGATCCAGCTCGGTCAGGAACGCCTCGTAGTCATCGATGTGTCCGAGCTGGCCTTCGGCGTCCCGGTACTGCTTCAGTGTCCAATACGGCGGGGACGTGAGGACGAGGTGGACGGAGCGATCGGCGATGACCGACAGATCACGCGAATCACCGAGGAGGAGGCGGTGTCGGGTGGTCAGGCGCCGAACTTGCGCCTCGATGGCAGCCGTCGCCGATGCATCGTGAGCGAGGCGTGGCAGATCCGTCTGCGGATCATCCAAGGGGCCGGTTACGGCTAGGACCGCGGCTGCCGCATCGACTAGGTCCACGCCCGTCATCTCACCGATCGTGAAGCGCACCCGTGCCACCTTGCCTGGCGCCCGCCTGCTCGCACTTGCCCGCGAGGATCAGGAGCAGCCGCTCGTCGCCCCGCAGTTGAGGCACTTGTAGCAGCTCCCGTTGCGGACCATGATCGAGCCGCACTCCGGGCAGGACGGCGCGTCGGCCTGGGCCTGGAAGCTCACCTTGGTCCCGCCCAGGGAGAGGGCGAGGCCCGGTCCGCTCGGCAGGTGGCCGTTGCCGGTTCGTCCGTTCTCGCCCGGGGCGTGGCCCTCGGTCGCGGCGGCGTGGGCCGCCTCGGCCGTGGCGGTGGCCGTCGCCCGGGGCGGTTCACCGCCGGCCGGTGGCTGCTCGCCGGTCGGCTCCAGCCGGTGCGTCGCCTCGTCGATGGCCGACAGCCCTTCCTCGGGGGCCGGCGCGGTCGCGGCGGCGAGGCCGGAGGAGGGCGGCGCCGCCGCCACGACCGCCGAGCGGTCGACCAGGCCGAGCATGGCCCGGTCGTCCGGGGGCAGGAAGCGCGATCCGAGCCATCGGAAGATGTAGTCGACGATCGACTTGGCGA
The DNA here is from genome assembly GCA_034434735.1 of Chloroflexota bacterium. Classification (GTDB taxonomy): domain Bacteria; phylum Chloroflexota; class Limnocylindria; order Limnocylindrales; family CSP1-4; genus BPIH01. Next base: position 9,836 of record DAOTYQ010000029.1, on the reverse strand, counting down.
TCGGGATCTCCGGGTTGGCGGTGAAGCCCGAGGGCTCGAAGCGGACGTGGGCGAACTTGTTCACCAGGTCCCGGAGCGGGACGCCGTACTGGAGGGCGAGGCTGATGGCCGTGGCGAAGGAGTCCATGAGGCCGCTGACCGTGGAGCCCTCCTTCGCCATCTTCAGGAAGATCTCGCCCGGCTGCCCGTCGGGATAGAGGCCGACGGTGATGTAGCCCTCGTGGCCGGCGATCTCGAACTTGTGGGTGACGGCCTGCCGCTCGGCCGGGAGGCGGCGCCGATGCGGCTTGAGGGCCTCGGCCTGGGCCTCGGCGAGCTGGCGTCGGAGCGCCTCGATCTCCTTCGCCATCGCCGCCGTCTCCTCGGGCGTCTTCTTGCCGGCGGTGAGGGGCTGGCTCTTCTTCGAGCCGTCGCGGTAGATGGCGATCGCCTTGAGGCCGAGCCGCCAGCCCTCGAGATAGACCTGTTCGATGTCCTCGACGGTCGCCTCTTCGGGCATGTTCACCGTCTTGCTGATGGCACCCGAGAGGAAGGGCTGGACGGCGGCCATCATCCGGACGTGGCCCATGTAGTGGATCGAGCGCTGGCCGTTGACGGGCTTGAAGGCGCAGTCGAAGACCGGCAGGTGCTCCGGCCGGAGGTGGGGGGCGCCCTCGATGGTCTCCCGCTCGTCGATGTAGCGGACGATCTCCTCGACCTCGGCCGGGCTATAGCCGAGCCGTCGGAGGGCGATGGGGACGGTGGTGTTGACGATCTTGAGGTAGCCCTCGCCGACGAGCTTCTTGTACTTGACGAGGGCGATGTCCGGCTCGATGCCGGTCGTGTCGCAGTCCATCATGAAGGCGATGGTCCCGGTGGGGGCGAGGACCGTCACCTGGGCGTTCCGGTAGCCGTGGCGCTCGCCGAGCTCCACGGTCTCGTCCCAGAGGCGGCGGGCCACCTCGAGCATCGGTGCCGGGACGCCGGTGCCGGGGATCCGGTAGGCCGCCTCGCGATGCTTGCCGATCACCCGCAGGAAGGGGTCGCGATTGGCCTCGAACTCGACGAAGGGCCCCCCGTGGTCGCGGGCGATGATCGCCGACTGGCGGTATGCCTCGCCAGTCATGATCGCCGTGATGGCGGCGGCGTAGTTGCGGCCCTCGTCGGAGTCGTAGGGGAGCCCGCGGCTCATGAGCAGAGCGCCGAGGTTCGCGTAACCGAGGCCAAGGGGTCGGAAGCGATGCGACCGCTCCTCGATCTTCGGGGTCGGGTAGGAGGCGTTGTCGACGATGATCTCCTGGGCGGTGATCGTCACCCGGGCGGCGTGCCGGAAGGCCTCGACGTCGAACTCGCCGTCCTCGCCAACGAACTTCATGAGGTTGAGGCTAGCGAGGTTGCACGCAGTGTCATTCAAGAACATGAACTCTGAGCAATTGTGGACGACGAGGCCGTTCGCCACGAAGTGGTGCGTCGCCGGCTCGCTGAGATCGAAGACCGGCTCGATGCCGAGGGGGCGAACGGAGCCGACCCGGTCGCTCAGGACTTCCCGGCGAGGCGTCGCAGAGGCGTTGGCCGACCGCAGGGCCGCGGCCTTCGGGCTCTCGGAGGCGAACCCGATCTCCCGTTCGAACGTCACCCGCGAGGTGCGGCTGATCCGAAGGGCGTGCACCTGCTTGACCCGATACGTGGCCGTCCCACCGAGACCGTTAGGGAGGATCGTCCGGAGCGACCCCCGGCGGCGGTTCTCGTAGATCCGTGACTTGATGCCGAAGGCGAGGAGAAGTCGCTGGACCTGGACAAGGAGCTCGAGGGACGTCGAGTCGAGCCCGACGTACGCGCCCTTCCGCGGGTTCCGACCGACGGTGCCGTCGGCGGTGAAGAGACCTCGCAGGAGGGCGGCGAGGGACGGGCGGTCGAGGTCGTAGACGGCCGGCTTGAAGCGCTTGAGCTCGGCACCCTCGTCGAGGACGGCGTACTCCATGAAGCGCTCGACGACGGGGCGCGAGGCGAAGGCCAGACGCGAGACGCCGGCGGCGAGGGTGACATGGACGGCGTCGCCGCGGCCGGGCGCCCCCACGGCCCGCAGGAGGCGCTTCTGGGCGTTGATCTCGTCGGCGATGCGGGCCAGGAGGGGTGCTTCCTCTGCGGCCATCGTGATGACGATCATCGGCTGAAGCCGCCCGTTCGGCTCCGACCAGGTCAGGCAACCGTCGCCGACGGCGAGGCCGATCGCCTCGGCGAGGCTCGGCGAGAGGGTCGTTCGGCCGAAGCCGGGGCGCTCGAGAAGGATGACGTCGTCGGGGCGGAGGTCCTTGACCGCGACGTCGCCGCGCTCCGTCCGGACCTTGTGGTCGGCCGTGATCTTCACCCGATAGCCAAGGCGCGTCTTGAGCTCGAAGACGGGCTTTCGACCGGTGGGAAAGACCCGGGTCACCCGGTGGGCTCGACCGTCGAGGCCGATGACGTCGACCGTCTCACCGACGAGGGATTCGATCGTCCGCCAGCCACGATCTGTGGCGACGAGGGTGTCGCCCGTAACGCACGGGTTGCTCGCGTAGATCCGGTCCGTGTTGGCGCAGGTGTGCCAGTCGTTGATGGTCGTGTCGTACTGGACGCCAGGATCGCCACAGAGCCAGGCGGCCTCGGCCATCCGCCGCCAGATCTCCCGGGCTCGGTAGGTCGCCAGCGGCTCGCCGGTGGTGACCGCCCGCACCGTCCACTCGCGGTCCTCGACGACCGCCTTCATGAACTCGTCGGTGACCCGGACCGAGTGGTTTGCGTTCTGGAAGAAGACCGAGCCGTAGGCCTCGCCGGTGAACGACGGGTCGTAGCCGGCGGCGATGAGGGCCCAGGCCTTCTTCTCCTCGTTCGCCTTCGAATCGATGAACTCGAGGATGTCGGGATGGTCGACGTCGAGGATGACCATCTTCGCCGCCCGCCGGGTCTTGCCGCCCGACTTGATGACCCCGGCGAAGGCGTCGTAGCCCTTCATGAAGCTGACCGGGCCCGAGGCCATCCCGCCGCCCGACATCCGCTCCTTGCTCGACCGGATCGGAGAGAGGTTCACGCCGGCCCCGGAGCCGTACTTGAAGAGCATCGCCTCGGTCTTGGCGAGGTCCATGATGCTCCCCATGTTGTCCTCGACCGAGTTGATGAAGCAGGCCGAGGATTGCGGCTTCGGCTCGATGCCGACGTTGAACCAGACCGGCGAGTTGAAGCTCATCTTCTGGTGGAGGAGGAGGTGGGTGAGCTCGGCCCGGAAGGTCTCCAGGTCGTCCGGGGTGGCGAAGTAGTGCTGCGCCTCGGCCCACCCGCAGATCGTGTTCACGACCCGGTCGATGAGCTGCTTGACGCTCCGCTCCCGCTCGGGAGTCCCGATGTGGCCCCGGAAGTACTTGCTGACGACGACGTTCGTCGCCAGCTGGCTCCAGAAGGAGGGGACCTCGACGTCCCGCTGCTCGAAGACGACCTTGCCCGATTCGTTCGTGATCGAGGCGGTCCGCAGCTCCCAGGTCACCTCGTCGTAGGGGTGGACGCCCGGCCGCGTCCAGCGGCGCTCGAGCCGGAGGCCGGGCGTGCCGATGCCGGTGAACGAGGCGCCGTACGGCCCGCCGAGGGGACCGCCGGCCTGGGACGCGCGGCGGCGACCGCCGCCCGGACGATGGACTCGGGCCTCGGGTGCCTTCTCGTCGACGACGGGGACGACGTCCTGTGCGAGTCGGGCCATCGGTCAGCTCTCCTGGCGCGGCGCCTGGTGGGGCGGCACCGCTTCCCCCTTCGGCCGTCGCCGGGTCGTCGGGTGATCTCGGCCCGGGCGGCGAACCGATCTGTAGCTACTCGATCCGTCTCGAGTCCCGCTCCGGTGGCGAATCATCTCGGCCCGGGGCCTCGGTGGACCGCTCCGCTCCGGGCCGGTTGCCTGGGACTCGCGACGTCGCCTTCGAGCCCCCGTATGGTACGGCGCCCGGTCGGCGGCGTCAAGGCCGCAACCACAACATCTTGTGGCGGATTCGTCCTATCGACTCAAGATGTCGTGGTGCGATCCACCGCGCATCCACAGTCAGGCGGGGCTTGTCCACCGCTTCCGGGCGGTCGTCCACGGCGCATCCACGAGTCCGTGGGCCGTCGCTGCGGCTGCCGGGGAGGGCGTGCTGACGGGCCGTCGGCGGGCATCGTGGCGCTGGTTCCCAGAACGACCGTTCGGTCTGCCCGACCCGCGGATGGTGGCCGCCCCCGGCCGCTGGGGATCGGGGCGACGGTCGGCGAACCGCCGAACGCGACCGCTCGTGGGCGAGGGTCGGGCGGTCGGGCCCGGGCGAGGCGGCCGTCGTGGCCCGCCCGTGATCGGCTGTGGCGCTGGCTAGAGGCCGCTGTAGGCGTGGAGGCCGCTGAACCAGAGCGAGCCCGAGTAGGTGACGAGGACCATGACGAAGCCGACCACGAGGAGGAGCGCGGCCGGGCGCCCGGCCCAGCGGCGTTGATTCCGGGCGTGGAGATAGACGGCGTAGGTCAGCCAGGTGACGAGAGCCGACGTCTCCTTCGGGTCCCAGCCCCAGTAGCGCGACCAGGCGATGGACGCCCACCAGGAGCCGAGGATGATCATCGTCGCGAAGATCGGGAAGCCGACGATGACCGCCCGATAGGCGACGGCATCGAGGGTCCGGTGGGAGGGCAGCCAGGCGATCCGGTCCGTCGGGCCCTGGATCAGGTAGCCGACGCCGGCCGCAAAGGCCGTGGCGAAGATCCCGTAGGCGAGGACGGCCGTCCCGACGTGGATGGTCAGGAGCGGGGCGTTGTCGAGGGCCGGAAGGAGCGGGCGGACGTCCGACGGGAGACTGGCGGCGTAGAGGGCGAGGGCGCTCGCTACGCCGATCGGCAAGAAGCCGATCGAGCGGATCGGGTAGCGGGTCGCCAGCCAGAGATAGCCACCGACGATCGACCAGGCGAAGGCGACGCTGAACTCGAAGAGGTTGCCCCACGGTCCCCGCCCCACGACGAAGGCACGGGCGAGGAGGGCCAGGGTGAACAGGCCGAAGGCGGCCGCCGCAAGGAGGATCGCCGGTCGCCCGAGGGCACTCCTTCCGCCGCGGGGGCCGGCCGACTCCTCATCGGAGGCATCGAGGATGGCCGCCAGGGTCCCGCCGACGACGCCGGCGTAGCTCGGCTGGGGGCTCCGGACCATCGCCCGAACCGTCCGGCGTCCCGCCGCGAGGAGGACGGCGTGACCGACGTGGGCCGCGAAGGCGACGAGGAGGACGAGGGTCCCCAGGGAGAAGCCGAGCTGGGCGATGGTCGTCATCGGTCGCTCCGAGGACGGTCCGCCGGCGGGGTCGGTTCCACGGGCGCGTCGAGGCCTAGGCGGCCGCCGCACCGCCCGGCGGCGGGAGGGCCGGGGCGAGGGGCCGGCTTCGGCGACCAGGGAGGGCGACGAGGCCGCAGTTCCCGCAGCGGTTCGTCCTCGCCGAGCGGGCGAGCCGACACTTCGGGCAGATGAGCATCAGCGGCTCCCCATCGAGGGGGCAGGTCGCACTGCCGGCACCGAAGACGAGGCGATGGGTGGCGCAGTACGGCTCGGCGAGGGGCGGTCGCGGGCGCCCGTCCGGGCCGACCTCGAGGGGCCACGGACCCTCGTCGACGGCGATGGCCGCCGACGGACGCCGAGCGAGGTAGACGAGCCAGGCGAGGGCGAGGAGGGTGACGAGGGGGCCAACGACGAACAGAACGAGGAAGACCGGGAGGAGCCCGACCAGGGCCGCCCAGTCGGGGATGACGAGCTGGCTCGTGAGATCGAGCAGGGCCTGCCAGAAGCGGGTGAGGGTATCGACGAGGGCCACGGCGGCCCATTCTAACGCCGCCGCTCGGCACCGTCCGCCCGCGGCCGCCGACCGGGTTGGTGGCCGACGGCGAGGCCGACGTGGCATCCTGTCACCATGACTGGACGGCCGGGAGCCGGACGATGAGCGGGCGGCGGATCGGCTTCGTCTCGACCCGTTTCGCCGGCACCGACGGAGTCTCCCTGGAGACCGAAAAGTGGGCCCGCGTCCTCGAGGGGCTCGGCCATACCTGCTTCTATTTCGCCGGCCGCAGCGACCGCCCGGCCGCCGTGTCGGAGGTCGTCCCGGAGGCCTTCTTCGGTCACCCCGAGATCGAGGCGATCAACCGGACCGTCTTCGGCGTCCACGCCGTCGACGGCCGCATCCGAGGGGACGGGACCGCCCCGTACGAGACGCCCCGGATCGTCCGCCCGGCCGAGATCTCGGCGGCCATCGAGTCGCTCCGGGGCCACCTCCGGGCCGCCCTCCACCGCTTCGTCGAGCGCTTCGAGATCGAGCTCCTCATCGTCGAGAACGCATCGGCCATCCCCCTGAACCTTCCCCTCGGCCTCGCCATCTCCGACGTCGTCGTCGAGACCGGTCTGCCGACCATCGCCCACCACCACGATCTGCCGTGGGAGCGGCAGCGCTTCCTCGTCAACAGCGTCGAGGACGTCATCGCCGCCGCCTTTCCGCCGGCCCACCAGACCGTCCGACACGTCGTCATCAACTCCCTCCAGGCCCGCGAGCTGGCCTGGCGGCGCGGCCTCACGCCCCGAGTCATCCCGAACGTCATGGACTTCGACCGGCTGCCCCCGCCGACCCGGCCCGAGCGCTTGGCCGGCCTTCGGCGGGACCTCGGCCTGGCGCCGGGCGAGCTCCTCGTCCTCCAGCCGACCCGGATCGTCGCCCGCAAGGGGATCGAGCACGCCATCGAGTTCGTCCGTCGGCTCGAGCGGCCGGCCAGGCTCGTCATCTCGCACGCCGCGGGCGACGAAGGCGACGCCTACGAAGGCCGCGTCCGCGCCTACGCCGACCTGCTCGGGGTGCCCCTCGTCCTCGCCGCCGCCTGGGTCGCCGAGAACGGCGACCCCGCTCGGGTCGGCGGGGACCATTACTCGTTGGCCGAGTTCTACGCCGCTGCCGACTTCGTCACCTACCCGTCGGTCTTCGAGGGCTTCGGGAACGCGTTCCTCGAGGCCATCTACTACCGGCGGCCGGTCCTCGTGAACAACTACTCGACGTACGAGGTCGATCTGCGACCGCGCGGCTTTCGGGTCGTCTGGTTCGACGAGTTCATCGACGAGGCGACGATCCGCCAGGCGCGCCGCCTCCTCGACGATCCGGCCACGGCGGCGGCCTGGGCCGACCGGAACTACGAGGTCGGCCGGCGCCACTTCTCGTTCACCGTCCTCGAGCGCCACCTGGCGGCCCTCCTCGTCGAGTGCTTCGGCGCCGCCGGCTGAGCCGAGCCAGGGACCGTCGGATGGTTCGCCGGGCCGAGCGCATCGCCCTCGTCCACTACACCGCCCCGCCGGTGGTCGGCGGAGTGGAGACGGTCCTGGCGGCTCAGGCTCGGTCGCTCGCCCGGGCCGGCCGGCAGGTCCGGGTCGTCGCCGGCCGGGGCCGGACCGCGGCGGTCGGCGTCCCCGTCGTCCGGATCCCCCTCCTCGATGCCCGCCATCCGCGGCTCGGGTCCGCTCGGGCCGCTCTCGGGGTCGGCCGCCTGCCGGCCGACTTCGATCTCCTCGTCGCCGAGCTGGAGCGAGCGCTCGCCGAGGTCCTCGGCGGCGTCGACGTCGTCGTCGTCCACAATCTCGCCTCGGTCCACTTCAACCTGGCCGCCTCGGTCGCCCTCCGAAAGCTGGCGGCGGCCGACAGGAGGGGCTGGCTCCTCTGGGTCCACGACGTGGCGGCCGCCATGCCGGACCGGATCACCGACCTCCACCCGGGCTGGCCGTGGGACGTCGTCCGAACCGCCTGGCCCGGCACCCGGGTCGTCGCCGTCTCGGAGCTGCGGCGCGATCAGTACGCCGAGGTGACGGGGCTGGCGCCGGAGGCGATCGGCGTCGTCCCGAACGGGATCGACATCCCGGCCAGCCTGCGCCTCCACCCGGCGACGCGGCGCCTGGTCGAGGCGATCGGCCTCCTCGAGGCGGCGCCGATCCTCCTCGTCCCATCGCGGCTCGTGCCGCGCAAGAACATCGAGCTCGCCCTCGAGGTCGCGGCAGTCCTCGCCCGCGTGGAGCCGCAGCTCCGGCTCGTCGTCACCGGGGCGCTCGATCCCCACGACCGCGGTGCACGGGCGTACCGAAGCTTCCTCCTCCGCCGGCGCGCCGAGCTCGGTCTCGGCGAGCGGGTGGTCTTCGTCGCCGAACACGCCCGGGGTGGGGCGACGGACGCCGTGGTCCGGGACCTCTACCGTCTCGCCGACCTCCTCTTCTTGCCGAGTCGGGACGAGGGCTTTGGTCTGCCGATCCTCGAAGCCGCCGTGACCCGCCTGCCGATCGTCTGCGCCGACATCCCCGCCCTCCGGGCCGTCACCGGGACGGGGGCCGTCCGCTTCCCGCTGGATGCGTCGGCGGCAGAGGTGGCCGAGCTGATCCGTGGGCGTCTCGACGCCGATCCCGCCTTCGGCCTCTCCCGATCGGTCCGCCGCGGCCTGAGCTGGGAGGCCCTCGGGCCGCGCCTGCTGGCCCTGGTCGACGAGGTCGCCGGCTGAGGTGGCGGCCGGCGAGGCTGCGCTCCGGCGGGCAACGGCCCCCGTCGCTTCGCCCGCGGCCTAGGCGAGCGGGCCGGTCCCCCGCCCGAGCCGTGGGGCGCGGCGTGGGTTGCCCCGCTTCTTCGTGGCGCCCCGGCCAGGCCGCCACGGCTCCCGATCGTCGACGGCGGCGTCGAGCTCGGTCGGGGCCGCGGGGCCGGCCGGGGACGCCGGCGACCCGGCCGGCAGGACGGGCGGCCGTCGTCGACCCGCTGCTGCGGCGACGAGCTTCGGTCGGACGAGGCGGCCGACGAGCCACGCCACGGGGACCGTCGCCGCGCCGCGCCGGCGGACCCGGCGGCCGAGTTCGGCGTCGTCGCTGACGACGACGACCCGGGGTCGGCCACCGGGGGCCGGGCGGACCGCCGGGACCTGGGAGTGACCGGATCGGGCGGCCCGCGCTTCCGGACCGGGCGGCCGGCCGGCGGCCTCGACGAGGCCGACGATGAGATCGTCGGCGGCCCGATCGATGGCGTGGTGGACGCGCAGCCCCGGGCCGATCCGTCGGCCGAGGCCGGGGGCGGGCGGCTCGTCGAAGACGAGGTCGATGGCGATGGGGGCCGGCACGACGGCCCGCAGGCGGCCGATGAGCGAGGCCGGCGGGACGGGACCGCGGCCCCGACCGAGGACGTGGATGACGTTCGTTCCGTCGACGATGAGCCGCTCGACACCGGCCAGCCGATCCGGCGGCCGGCCGGACCGCGGCCCGGGGGGCGGATCGGGAGCAGCCGTCGGCCGCGATCGTCGAGTCGCCACGCTCCCATCGTCGCATACCGCCCGGGTACGATGGCCGGGTGCTCCTCCTCGTCGACCTCGACGGCGTCGTCTACCGCGCCAGTCGGCCCGTCCCCGGCGTCGCCGCCGTCCTCGCGCGGCGGGCAGCGGCCGGCGACGACGTTCTCTACGTCACGAACAACTCGATGTACGACCGGCGGGCCTACGTCGCCCGCCTCCGCGCCCTCGGTGCGCCGGTCGACGCCGGGCGCGTCGTCACCTCGGCGTCGGCGACGGCCCGCTACCTGCGCGCCGAGGCGCCCGACGTCCGGCGGGTCCTCGCCCTCGGGGCGGGTGGCCTCGTCCGGGAGCTCCGGGCGGTGGAGCTCGAGGTCGTTCCGGCCGCCCGAGCGGCGAGCGCCCTGCGGCGGGGCGCGACCGATGGTTGGCGGGCTGCTGGGTGCCCCGAGGCCGTCGTCGTCGGGCTCGATCCGCGGCTGACGTACCTCCGGCTCGCGGCTGCCGCCGACGCCATCCGAGCCGGCGCCCGGTTCGTGGCCACGAACCGC
>DAOTYQ010000028.1:0-8025 GCA_034434735.1 Chloroflexota bacterium | reverse complement strand
CGTAGACCGTCGCCAGCCCGAGGCCCGTCCCGACCCCCGCCGGCTTCGTCGTGAAGAAGGGCTCGAAGGCTCGGGCGGCGATCTCAGGGGTCATCCCCTCGCCGGTGTCGCGGACGGTGAGGACGACGACGTCGTAATCGCGGGGCTCGGGTCGCGGCGGGACGATGGAGCCGGCCGGGGCGACGCGGACGCCGATGGTCAGGCGCCCACCCTCGGGCATGGCGTCGCGGGCGTTCACCGCGAGGTTGAGGACGACCTGCTCGAGCTGGCCCGGATCGGCCTCGACCCACGCCCCCTCCGGCGGGAGGTCGACGACGAGCTCGATCTGCTCGCCGAGGAGGCGGCGGAGCATCGGTTCGAGGTTCGCCACGACGGCGGCGCAGTCGACGGGCTCCGGCTCGAGGACCTGCCGGCGACTGACGGCGAGGAGCTGGCGGGTCAGGCCGCTCGCCCGGTCGACGGCGGCCCGGATCTCGGTCGCTTCGGCTGCGACGATCGACCCTGGGGCCGCCGCGGCGGCGATGAGGTCGGCGTGGCCGCCGATAACGGTCAGGAGGTTGTTGAAGTCGTGGGCGATCCCGCCGGCGAGCTGGCCGAGGGCCTCCATCCGCTCGACCCGCTGGAGGTGTGCCTCCAGCCGGCGTTGCTCGGTCAGGTCCACGCCGACGGCCGCCAGCCCGCTCACCCGGCCATCGGCAGCCCGCAGGGCCGCACAGTGCCAGGCGATCCGGCGAGGACCGTCGGCCGCCGCGACGTCCCCCTCGCTCCGACCGGCCGCCGCCGTCCCGGCCATGATTCGCTCGAAGAGCTCCCGCTGCGGCCCGCGTTTCGGTTCGGGAAGGGCGGCCTCGAACCAGTCGCGGCCGACGAGGTCCTCGCGCGACCGGCCGAGAAGCCGGGCGAGGTAGTCGTTGACGAAGACGATCCGGCCGTCGCGGTCGAGGACGACGGCACAGAGGTCGACGGCTTCGAGGAGGGTCCGGAGCCGCCGCTCGGAGGCGGCGAGGGCCCGCTGCGCCCGAAGCTCGCGGGCGAGATCGCTGCGGACGAGGACGAAGAGCAGGAGGCCGGTGGCGGCGACGTAGGCCCAGCCCTTGGTCGTCTGGACGACGCTCCGGGTCGCCGGATCGGCGATGAGGACGTCGACGGCGCCGTCGCTCAGGAGGATCCAGGCGAAACCGAGCACGAGGTAGAGGCCGGCGATCCGGAGCGCGTTGCGCGTGGCCAGGTCGGCGAGCCAGCGGAGGTCGAGGCGCCACCTGGGGCGAGGCTCGACGCGGCCGGATGGGGGCTGGGCGACGGCCATAGGGCCAAGAATAGTAGAGTCAAGGGGATGCAGCTCCAATCCGGGGTGTGGACGAGTTCTTTAGCCGAGTTCGCCCACCCGTCGTTCCATGGCGCCGGTCGCCGTCGCCGATGGTGACCGACAACCCGCTCGCCGACGGGCCGCTCTCCCTCGACGCCGCCCGCGCGCTCCTCGACCGGGCGGCGGAGCTCCTCGAGGCCGGGGAGTTCGAAGGGGCCGCCCTCGTCTACCGGCGGCTCATCGGTCACGCGGACGTGGCCGTGACCGCGGCCGCCCTCCTCGGCCTCGGCGAGGCCCTCTACCGGCTCGACGACGACGACGGCGCCGTCGCGGCCTGGGAGGACGTCCTCCGCTTGCCCGAGACGCCGGCGACGTACCACGCCTGGCGCCAGGTGGCCGCCGCGCGCGTCCGGAGCGGGGACCTCCGCGGCGCCCTCAACGCCTATCGCGAGGCCGAGCGACGGGCGCCCCCGGCCGACCGAGCCGAGATCGCCAACCGCCTCGGCTGGCTGACGAAGGAGATCGGCGACGCCCGAGCGAGTCGGCGCTACTTCGCCCGGGCTCGCGGCGAGGCGCTCGTTCCGGCGACGCTCCTCGTCGTCGCCGTCAGCGTCGTCGTGACGGTGACGGCGTGGGCCTCGCTGGGAACCCGGGTCGACCTCTACCCGTTCCTCGAGCTCGACAAACAGGCCGTCCTGGCCGGCGAGTGGTGGCGGCTCTGGACGGTCACCCTCGTCCACGGGCTGCCGCCCTTCGGCTACCTCCACCTCGCCTTCAACATGTACGCCCTCTACCTCGCCGGGTCCCTCGTCGAGCAGCTCTACGGCGCCCGCCTCTTCGTCCTCCTCTACCTCCTCGGGGCCGCCTCGGGCTCGGTGGCGAGCGTCCTCGCCGGCGGCGACCGGCCCTCGGTGGGGGCGTCGGGGGCGGTCTTCGCCCTCTTCGGGATCCTCCTCGCCGTGGCGCGGATCCACCTCCCGCTCGTCGACCGCCGGGCCCGGGCGCTCCTCGCCCAGCTGGGCCCGATCGTCGCCTTCAACCTCGTCTTCGGCTTCCTTAACGCCGGGGCCATCGACAACGCGGCCCACGTCGGTGGCCTCCTGGGCGGCCTCTGGCTCGGCTTCCTCCTCGTGCCCGGTCGCGTGCCGACCCTCCGGACGGCCTGGCAGCGCCCGGCCGGGGCGACGGGCGACGGCGGGACCGCGACGGTCCTCCGCTGGCTCGGGGTCGTCGCCTTCGTCGGCCTCCTCGTCGCCGGCCTCCTCGTCGCCGGCGCCGCCCGCCTCGGCTGAGGGCAGGGCCGGTCGTGTTCGCGACGCTGGCGGGCGGGCTGCCGATCCCGCCGACCGAGCCCGACCCGCCCGACGCGTCCGAAACGCGCGGCGCTTCCAAGACGCCAGGCGCGTCCGAAACGCGGCTCGTGCGGCTCCGGCGGCTCGTCGACGACCAGCGCGCGACCGGCCTCGAACCGATCTGCGACGGGCTCCTCGACTGGCCGGAGGGGAGCGTGGTCGGGACGGCCCGCCTCCTCGGGGGGCAAAGCCAGCCGGCGAGGGTCGACCCGGCGGAGGCGGCCGGCTCGGCGACCCGAGTCCGCTTCCAGCGGCCGCCGGTCGTCGACGTCGCGGCGGCCGTCGAACGCTACCGGGAGCTGGCGCAATTGGCGGCGCCCGCCGCGGCGAAGGTCGTCCTCGGGGGACCGATCAGCATCGCTACCCTCGCTGCCGCGTCCCCGAGCGATCGGGCCCGCCTCGCCCACGCCATCGCCGAGGCGCTCAACGCCGTCCTCGGCGGCCTCGAGGGCGCCGGCTGCCCCCTCGTCCAGATCGACGAGCCGGCGCTGACGAGCCTCCGGGCGCCGGGCGAGGGTCGGCGGTTCGTCGAGGTCCACGGCCGCCTCCTCGCCGGCGTGGCGCGGCTCCACCCGTCGCTCGCCGTCCTCGGTGGCAGCGCCGAGGCGATCGGCGCGGCGACCCTCTTCGAGCCGCCCTACCGGAGCTACCTCTTCGATCTCATCGATGGCCCCGACAACTGGCGGCTCGTCGTCGACGCGCCGGGCGACCGAGGAGTCGTCTGCGGCGTCGTCCCGACCGGCCCGAGCCTGGGTCCGGTCAACCGCGAGGTCCTCGTCTACGCGGCCCACTACGCCGCCGCGACGCAGGGCCGCGGCCTCGCCCGAGTCGGGCTCGCCACCGCCGGCAGCCTCGCCGGGCTGCCGTACGCCGAGGCCGTCGCCCGGATGCGACTCCTCGCCGCGGGGGCGGCGGCGGCCGAGGCGGCGGCGAGCGGGACGGCCGAGGCGACGCGGCAGCGGCTCGACCCGCGGAGCTGGGACCTCCGGGCCGGCGGCCGACCGGTGCCGGTGCGGCCGGTGCAGCCGGTTCGGGCGGTTCGGCGGGGCCGCGGGCCGGCGCGCGGCTCGGCGGGCTCGTCGTGACGACGGAGCCGAGGGCGCCAGGTTCGGGTGGCGGGCCGGAGCCGGTGGCCCGTGACGCCGTCGCAGGGTCGGCGGCGCCGCTCCGGGCGGGCGGCCTCTGGGCGAGTGTCTTCCGCCTCGCCTACTGGATCGTCCGCCGCCTCGACCGTCCGATCCGGGCCTGGTGGCGGCGCTTCGGGCTCGCCGATACCGTCGAGCTCGTCGTGGCCGGGCGGCGGACCGGTCGACCCCGGGCCGTCCTCGTCGGGCTCCTCGTCGTGGACGGGCGCTGGTACGTCGGCCATCCGAGCGGGGACGCCGGCTGGACGCGCAACCTCCGGGCGGCCGGTCGGGCCGTCGTCGTCGACCGGCGGGGTCGGCGGACGACGGTTCGGGCGAGCCTGCTGGGGCCCGGGCCGGAACGCCGCGCCGTCGTCGAGGCGACCTGGCGTCAGCACCCGCTCCCGGCCCGGCCGCTCTACCGGGCGGCACGGTCGCATATCCTTCGCTGGGGCGTCTACTTCCGCCTCGGTCCCGATCCCCAGCCAGCCACCGAGCTCGAGGGCGAGGGAACCGGGATGGCCGGATCGGCGACCCCGTGATCGAGCACCTCGGTCCTCCCTCCAGGAGCGCCTCGGGCGAGGCCGCCCGTCCCGCTCCGCACCCGAGCAGAACGACGATGATGGAGTCCGCCATGGAACGCACTCCCCAGCTCGCCGAGCTCCTGGCGCTCGACGCCGGTGACCTCGTCCTGAGCGTCTACCTCAACCTCAGCCCCGACCGGCAGATCGGCCGGACCTACCAGGTCGCCTTCGAGGACCTCGTCCGCGAGCTGGCGGCCGATCTCGAACCGGCGGCCCGCGCAGCCCTCGACCGAGAGGCGGCTCGGGTCGGGGTCCTCCTCGACGAGGGTCCGCGGGGCCGTGGCCTGGCGGTCTTCAGCTCGACGCCGCGCGGGCTCTGGCAGGTCTGGTCGCTCCCCGTCGTCGTCGCCGAGGGCGTCTACCTGGGCCGGCGCCCGTACCTGCGACCGCTCCTCGACGTCCTCGACGAGTACGAGCGCTACGCCGTCGCCCTCGTCGACAAGGAAAAGGCGCGGCTCTTCGTCGTCGAGCTCGGCGAGATCGAGGAGCAGGAGCAGGTCTACGACGTCGTGCCCGGCAAGCACGACCAGGGCGGCTGGTCGCAGGCGAACTACCAGCGTCATCACGAGGCCCACGTCTACTGGCACCTCAAGCGGGTCGCCGACGAGCTCATCCACCTGGAACGCCGCCGACCCTTCGAGCGGCTCGTCCTCGCCGGTCCGGAGGAGGCGACGGCCGAGCTCGAGCGGATCCTGCCCCGGCACCTCCGGGCTAAGCTCGTCCGGCGGATCCCGGCCGAGCTCTTCGCGACCGAGGCCGAGATCCTCGAGCGGACCCTCGCCATCGAGCGGGACGTGGAGCGGGCGGCCGAGGAGCGCCTCGTCGCCGACGTCCTGGAAACGGCGGCGGCGGGTGGCCCGGCGATCCACGGGCTGGGGGCCACCCTCGAGGCCGTCTGGCTGGGCCGGGTCCACGCCCTCGTCGTCGCCGATGGGCTGACCGCGCCGGGGAGCGAGTGCGAGGGCTGCGGCCGTCTCGCCGTCGACGTTCCGGCGGCCTGCCCGGCCTGCGGCGGTCGGGTCCGGGGGCTCGAGGACGTCGTCGAGCGGGCGATGGAGCGGACGCTCGAGGAGGGCGGCCGAGTCGAGGTCGTCCGCGACGAGCCCGCCGGTCGGCTCCACGACGCCGGGGAGGGGATCGGTGCCGTCCTCCGGTACTGAGTGGCCCAGGGCCGGCGGCGACGGTAACAGGAACGGCGGCGGCGATCCGTCCGGCGGCCGGCCGGCGTTGCTGCGGCGTCACGAGCATCGAGGTGGTGGCAGGTGAGCACACGGTTTTGGCACGGCTTTGCCGACATGCACGTCGTCCGCGACGCCGAGCTCGTCCTCCGGGCCGGCGACGGCGTCTGGGTCGAGGACGTCGAGGGGCGCCGCTACCTCGACGCGACGGCCGCCCTCTGGTACTGCAACGTCGGCTACGGCCGTCGGGAGATCGCCGACGCCGTTCGGGACCAGCTCCTCCGGCTGGCGGCCTACTCGTGCTTCGGTCCCTATGCGACGGAGCCGACCCTCGCCCTCGCCGAGCGCCTGGCGGCCCTCGCGCCGATGGAGGGGGCGGTCGTCTTCTTCGCCTCCGGCGGCTCGGACGCCGTCGACTCGGCGGCCAAGCTCGCCCGGCGCTACTGGGACGTCGTGGGTCGGCCGGAGAAGCGGATCATCGTCTCGCGGGAGCACGGCTACCACGGCATGCACGCCTGGGGGACGGCCCTGGCCGGGATCCCGGCCAACAAGGCCGGCTACGGCGGCGAGATCATCGAGGAGGTCGTCCACGTCGCCGCCGGCGACACCGAGTCGCTCGGCGCCCTCTTCGAGCGACGGGGGGTCGAGATCGCGGCCTTCATCGGCGAGCCGGTCATCGGGGCGGGTGGCGTCATCCCGCCCGAGCCTGGCTACTGGGCCGAGGTGGGTCGGCTCTGCCGCGAGCACGACGTCCTCCTCATCGCCGACGAGGTCATCACCGGCTTTGGCCGGGTCGGGACGTGGTGGGGGAGCCAGCGCTACGGGATCGAGCCGGACATCGTCACCTTCGCCAAGGGCGTGACGTCGGGCTACCTGCCGCTCGGTGGGCTCCTCGTCGGTCCGCGAGTCGCGGCGCCCTTCTGGACCGAGCCGGTGGCGGGTGCCATCTGGCGCCACGGCTATACCTACAGTGGCCACGCGGCGGCGTGTGCGGCGGCGATGGCGAACCTCGATCTCCTCGCCCAGGAGGGCCTCATCGAGCGGGTCGTCCATCTGGAGCCGCGCCTGGCGGCCGCAGTCGAGGACCTCGTCGGGGCGCCCCTCGTCGGCGAGGTTCGCTCGGTCGGGCTCATGGCGGCGGTGGAGCTGGCGCGGCCGGTCCTGGCCGCCGATCCGGGTGCCATCGAACGGGTCGTGGTGGCGATGCGGAAGCGGGGCGTCCTGAGCCGCTCCATCGGCGGGCGGGCGATCCAGATCTCGCCGGCCTTCGTCATCGAACCGGGTGAGATCGACCGGATCGTCGAGGTGGTGGGGGCGGCGCTCCAGGAGGTGGCGGCGGGGCTCTGAGGGGCGGTGGCGGGGCTCTGAGCGCGAGCGGTGGGAAGCGGCGGGGCATTGAGCGGAAGCGGCGGGCGCCGCCGCGCTTCACGGCTTCGCGCTCACGCTCAGCCTCCGCCGCGGCTGCGGGTCGCGGCTGCGGGCCGGGGTGTGCCAAAGATTCTCGAGGAGATGTTCGCCAGGTCTCCGGGCCGCGGCCGGGTGCCGAGCGGCGGCCGGGTGCCGGGCCGCGGCCGGGTGCCGAGCGGCGGCGGGCGGGCACTGGCCGGGACGCTCGCTGAGCGCCCGACACCGGTCCGCTCTTGGCGGCGCTCGACGCTCGCTGGCCGGGACGCGCGTTGAGTGCCTCCCAGGTGTGGCCGGGCGCCATCGGGCCCGATCTCGGCCAGATTCTCGCCTGGTGCTACACGGCGAGAGGTTCGCGGCGCCGCGGCCCTGGTCGTCGGGCCGCGCCGTGCACGCCGACGACGGTGACGGCCGCCTGGCGGGCTCGCTCCGCGGCCACCTGCGTCACCAGACGAGCGGATGGCCACCGAACGCCTTGCCGCCGGGCCGAGCCGGTGTGAGCCACGCTGCCGCGTGTTCACCTCGCGATGCATTCGCGGCTCCCGCGACCGTAATGCGTCCTGAGGTGCACGGATGTCCGCTTCGGACGGCTGGACCGCCGGGATCCGGGCTGGAGAACGTGCACGTCGTGAGAATCTGGCAGGCCTCCTCCCGCCGGGGTCGAGCGTACCCGGGCCGATGCGGCGGAACGTGCGCCTGGCGAGAGTCGGTGGCGCCTCCTCGGTAGGACTCCTCCGGCCGAGGGTCGGGTGTGCCCCGTGGCGGGGCGCGCCCCCGTTGTGGGCTGGCCTCGGGCGGGTCGGCGTGTACCTCGACGGAACGCCAGGCGCGTCCCGACCCCGACGCCTGGGCCACCGGTCCCGCCCGTTGGCTGGCGTCGGGCGGGTCGGCATGGGTCTCCTCGGAACGCCGTTCGTCCGGCGGAGGCCCGCCGAGTGGCTGCCTTGCTCGTTCCGTGCGCCTGGCGCACAACTTCGGCGTCGGCGTGAGCGGGATGCACATCCTGGCCCGGCAGGGCCGTCGTCCGGGGTGGAAGCGTGCGTCCGTCGCACACGTTCGACATCCGGTCGGTCGGTT
>DAOTYQ010000027.1:0-1616 GCA_034434735.1 Chloroflexota bacterium | reverse complement strand
ATAACCTCGACGCCGGCGACGTGCAGCGGGAGGTCGTGAACCCTCAGCTTGAGGACGAGACGCGTTTAAGGACTAAGGAAGCGGCGACGGCTCTCCGCACTGGCAAGCTCCAGCGGCTGCCGTCGTGGTGCGAGAGCTGCGACAAGTGCGACCTCCGTGGCATCTGCCGCTCGAGACCTTAGGAGCAACCAATGCCCCATAAGAGCCAAAACCGCACCGGAAAGAAGGTCACCCGCTACACGTACGACGACATCAAGGAGCCGCGAACGCCCGAGGCCGGGCACACGCCGCTCCTGCCCGGCGATGAGCAGGTCGTCACCCTCCCGATGGACAACGGGTGGAGCAAGGCGATCCACGTCGGCAAGCTGTCCGAGGAGGACGACCGGCCGGTCGTGGTGGACATGGACCCGGCGGCGGAGCAATGTCGGGTCGGGCAGGAGCGGCGACCCTCCGCACCGACACTCCCGACATGGAGCGGCGCGTGAGAGGTTGAGGTGGGGGCGAGCGCCCGGCTATCGCCCTCGCGGCGCCCAGCGGGCTTTCCGCTGCCCCCTACTCCTCCTCGAACCCGAAGTCGAACCCCAGCGTTCGCGAGTTCTCGGCCAGCCGCAGCTCCAGCTCCGGCCGCAAACCCTCCCGAACCGTCGCCGCAATCTCCAGGTGCACCTCGACGTCGGCCCCCGCCTCCAGCAGGTGACGGATGATCTCGTTCGAGATGTCCGTTGCGCTGGAAGCTACTCGGCTCGGCTTGAGCGCTACTCTGGCCCAGTAGCGGTGATGTGCTGGCCTCGGGGTTTCCGGCGGTTCACCCGACGGAGTACTGCCGCCACGGCCGCCGGGCGCCTTCGTCCCCGGACCGTCCGCGTTGCGCACGCTCTCCGCCGCGAGCTGTCGCTCGGCCGCCTCTTTGCGCACGATGACCGCCGCGCTGTCGACGTTCACGCTCCCGGGGCGCTCGCCGAACGAAAGCCCCACGTACCGGCCGTCATCAACGCCATGGGCGTACCCGAAGAAATCCCGTGCCGTTGCTCCGTCCTGGACCGACCGCCGCAGCACGTCGATGTCCTTCAGCCGGGGTAAGTACGTATACCGTGCCAGGTATTCCTCCCACAACCGCCGGAGCGAAAGGTGCTCCATCCCCTGGGACCAGAACCAATCCTCCAGCACCTTCTTTAGGAACTTGGGCGACCACGTGGTGGTGACCAGCAGGTCCGCGTGCTCGAGGGCCGCCTGCACCTTCGCTGCCAGCCCGCCCGCGGCCGACAAACTGGAGCCGATGTCGATCGCCCGCATCGCCGGGCCCTCAGCCCCCTGCTGCTCGGAGGGGAGCCCCGGATCCGGCACGATGACCCAGTGATACCCTTGCTGCAGAAGCGTGTCGACCTGCGCCGAGGCCTTCTCCCGGGCCTCCTGCGCCTGGCGCACCTGGTCCTCGCTCAGTCGGAGCTGGCTCTTCTCGGCAAGGATGGACTTCCAGGCCGTGTAAAGCTTCGCAGCTTCAGTCAGCGGCCCGAACTGCTCCTCGTCGAACGCCGCGAACACCACCATATTCCGGTGCAGGCGGGGCGTCGCCCCACGGTTCAGCAGCATCTCCCGCGCGCGCTTCACAGCCGGCG
>DAOTYQ010000026.1:0-10501 GCA_034434735.1 Chloroflexota bacterium | reverse complement strand
AGGAAGACGCCGAAGAGGGTGAGGATCCAGTGAAAGCGCTCGATGAGCGCCGCCCCGGCGACGATCATCGTGAAGCGCATGACGAGGGCGCCGACGACGCCCCAGAAGAGGACCCGGTGCTGGAGGTGGCGCGGGACGGCGAAGGCGGCGAAGATGAGGCCGAAGACGAAGACGTTGTCGACCGACAGCGAGTACTCGATGACGTAGCCGGTCAGGTATTCGATCGCCGTCGTCGGACCCCGGACGACGAAGAGACCGATCCCGAAGAGGAGGGCGAGGGTGACCCAGACGCTCGTCCAGGCGAGCGCCTCGCGGGTGGAGACGACGTGGGCGTCGCGGTGGAAGACCCCGAGGTCGAGGGCGAGGGCCCCGACGACGAAGATCAAGAAGCCGGCGGCGAGGAGGACCGTTGGGTCGAGCGGTCCGCTGGCGGTTGGGTCGAACGGTCCGATGGAATGCCTCCTGGCGCTGGATCGAGGGCAGTGTAGGCGCATCGTCCGTTGCCCGCTGGGGCACGACAAGGGCCGGTGATGGCAGCGACGGTGGAGGTACACTGCGCAGGTCGTGCAAGATCGCCCCGCCGGCCTCGTGGCCGCCCTCGTTCCCACGCTCGCCGCGGAGCGCCCTGCCCTCCGGGAGCGGATCCTGGCCGACGTTCGGGCCGCCGCGATCCGCCACCAAGCGGATGCCGGCGCCGCGTTCGGCGGTCCGTCCGGCGGCGATACGGACGAGGGACGGCTCGTCGAGGCCGCCCTCGATTGGATCCTGGACCGTCTCCGGGCCGACGGTGCCGTCGACGACCGAGCGCTCGAGGCGCTCCGAGAGGCCGGAGCGATGGCCGCCCGGCGTGGCGAGCCGGTAGCCCGCCCCCTCGACCGCGTTCTGTCCGCCGGGTGGGTCCTCTGGGAGGCGGCCGTCCGCAGTGGCGCGGCGGAGGGCCCGCGCCTCGCCGCGCTCGGGGCGGCGCTCTTGCGGATCGGCGATGCGGCGGCCGCGGCCATCGCCGCCGGGCACGCCGACGCGGAGCGCGCGGCCGCCGCTCGCGCGGCGGCCGCCCGTCGGGAGCTCCTCGACGAGATCCTCGATCTCCCAGCAGGTGACGCGGGCGCCGCCGCCCGGGTGGCCCGACGAAGCCTCGCCCTCGGCCTCGACCCGAACGCCGCCTACGACGTCCTGGTCGCCGACCTCGGTCGCGACCTCGGCGACGACGATCCGGGCGTCGCCCGTCTCCTCGCCGCCGCCGAGCCCGGTCCGGGTCGCTTCACGGCCCCGGCCGGGCTGGCGTGGGCGGACGGGCGGACTCGGGGGCTGCGGCTCGGGGTCACGCCCATCGCCGGAACGAGGAGCGGCCGACTCGTCGTCGTGGCCGAGGCTCGCTGGTCGGGCTGGTCCCGGCTGACCGAGGGCCTCGCCAAGCTCGCCGACGGGGCCTGGGTCGCCGCGCGGGCCGGTGGAGCGCCGGGCATCGCCGCCGTCGCCGGCCTCGCCGGGTCGGCCATCGCCACGCTCCAGGTGGCGGTTCGGCTCGGCCTTCGCGGTCGCGTCCTCGATCCCGCCGGCCTCGCCCTCGAGCGTCTCGTCCTCGGCGACCCAGTCCTCGCGGACTCCGTCGTCGCGGCCGAGCTGGGGCCGCTGCTCGCCGACCGCCGGAGCGGCCGGGCCCTCGTCGAGACCCTCGCCGCCTACGTCGCCACGCGGGGCAATGCCCGGGCGACGGCCCGGCGGCTCGGGGTCGCGCCGAGGACCGTCGCCTACCGCCTGGAGCGCGTCCGCCGGCTCCTGGGCCGCCCGCTCGAGGGCGAGGACCTCCTCCGACTGACGGCCGCCGTCTTCGTCTTCCGGACGCTCGACGCGGTGCGGGGTCTCGAACGGGGCGGGTAGCGGGTCCGCCGGCGTCTCCGGGACCGGATCGACCCGGGCCCCCGCTGGGTGCGGGGACCCACGGCCGCGACGTCCGCCGCCGGCCCGCTACGCGTCGTCGTAGCGGCGGGGCGCTTCGAGCCTGGGTCGCGGAGCGCGGCGGCAGCCGGCTGCGGCCGTTCGCATTCATGCACCGGGTGCATGCCGCGAGCGGTCGGGCGGGTCGGCTCGTGTCAGCTATTCGCCCCACGAATGCGAGCGACCGCGGGACGTCCTCTCCGCCGGCGGTCTCGATCGGGCTCGTGTCAGCTATTCGCCCCACGAATGCGAGTCCAGGGAAGCCGCCGCTTCTCATGGTCACGCATGCATGAGGCGAATGCGTGGCCCGCGGCCCGGTCGCCGACCTCGGGCGAGGGCCTGGTCTCAGGCCACGGATGCCTGGGGTGCATACGTGACCCACACGGCGCACAGGAAACCTGTGCCTTTTCCCGCGTCTCAGGCCACGGATGCCTGGGGCGCATACGAGACAGCGACCGCGGCGGCGATACTGATCTCGCATTCACCCCGAGCATGGCTGACAGGCGTCGGCCGGCTGCCCGCCCGTGGCGGAGCGGGCGTCCCGCTCGCTCTGACGGCCGTTCGGACCCGCCATTCATCCGGCGAATATCGGCAACGCAGAGTCTGCTGGAACGAGGAGTCTGCAACTGAGGAGGGGCGCTCCACGGCCGCGGGTGCCCACGCCGACGGAGGCCCCCCGCGGGGACAGGCGACCGGCTTGCTCGACGCACCTCGACATCCAGGCGGGCAAGCGTCCGGGGACGTCGGAGCCAAGACGCGGCGAGCAGAGGAGCAGACGAGCAGGTTCGCCGGGTGGCGCGACGGCACGGGCTAGGGAGAGGCCGCCACACCCGGTGCGGGCTAGGGAGAGGCCGCCACGCCTGGCGGGGGCTGGCCGACCTCGGCGAGGGCCGTCCGGTAGAGCTCCACCCCGCTCGCCCCCGTCGAGGGCGAGCGAAGGAGTTCGAGATCGCCGAGGAGCCGCGCCTCGAGCCGCGTTCCGGCGACACCGTCGACGAGCCGGACGGCCCGGGCCGCCGCCCGGAGCGCCTGCTTCGTCTCGAAGCGGATCGGGTCTTCCCAGTACCAGGCGTCGCTGGCGAACATCGCCAACCGCCAGCGCTCGGCCTCGAGGAGGTCGAGGAGGACCCGTCGAGAGTGCGCCGTCGCCCGCTCGCCGAGCCAGCGAACAGCGAAGGCCGCCCCTTCGACGGCCCCGTCGATGACCTCGACGTAGGCATCGCGGGCGGCCCAGAGATCGGGCTGCCCGGGCAGCCTCGCCAGTTCCCCCTCGGCGACGACGTCGATGGCCGTCGCCAGCCGCTCGAGGGCCGCCCGGAGGGGCGCCTTCCAGCGGCCGTCGGCGGCGTCCGGGCACTCCGCGCTCCAGCGCAGGACGCCGTGGAGGCAGCTCCAGGAGGTCCGCTCGACGATGCGGGCCTCCGGGAGGGCGGCCGGATCCAGCGCAGCGACGAACGCCGGGAGCGTCACGATCTCGAACTCCCAGGCGGGATGGTCGGGCCGGTTGTCGGTCAGCCGTTCGAGGAAGAGGTCCCGGAAGGGCTGATGGTGGCCGTAGAGCTCGCCGTCGGTGGCGACGACGACCAGCGGATCACCACCGTCCCCCGGTCGGCCGGCCAGGCGTACGGCAACCCGTTCGTGGGCGAATCGCTCGGCGTCCGTCGTCGCATTCGGGTCGAAGGAGACCGCCCCCGACAGCGGCCCGTCGTAGAAGAGGACGATGAGCGAGCGGCCGTCGTCGAGATCGACCCGGTACGGGTGGCGGGTGTCGAGGTCTCCGCCGTCGATTCGCGTGCCCTGCCATGGGGCGAGGATCGTGAAGCGGATCCCCTCCGCCGCGACCAGCCGCAAGGTCGGCAGATCGACGGCCGTCTCGGGCAGCCAGATCCCGAGGGGCCGCCGCCCGAAGCGGAGCTCGAAGTCGCGGATGCCCCACCGGACCTCGGTCCGCCGGTCGAGCGCCGAGGCGAGGGGCAGGATCGTGTGGTGGTAGGGCTGGGCGAGGGCGTTCGGGGCGGCCCCGACGAAGCCCCGGTAGGCGACGGGCTCGGCCTCGGCGAGCCAGCCGGCCAGGGTGGGGCTCAGGTCGAAGCTGATCCGGCGGAGGTTGCCCCGTTCGGCGTTCGGGCGGTAGCACTCGGCGGCGATCCGGCTGTTCCAGTCGTGGAAGGGGGCGGCCGCCGGCTCTTCGGGCACGACCCCGCTGAAGGGGTCGATCCGGAGGGGCTGGTGGAAGTGGGCGTGGATCGCCAGGCGGCCGCGGCTCATCGGTCCGGTTCGCCGCCGTTGTCCTCGGTGGAGACGGCGGCATCGCTCGGTCGCTGCGTCCCAAGGTCCTCGACGGCGGCGACGTCGCGCTCGACGGCGACCCGATGGCGAACGACGACCCGGCGCACCTCGCCCGGGCCGAGTCCGGCCGGCCAGAGGCAGAGGAGCTGGCTGCCCTGGTACGTCCGCTCGACCCCGCTCTCGGAGTTGGAGACCGTCTCGATGGGGGCGACCCAGGCCTCGGCCGGTGGGTCGACCTCGGTCTCGATGGTCACCCCGAGGTCGCCGTTGCCCGATCGAAGACAGCCGACGTCGCCGAGCCGTCGGGCCGCGTCGTGGGGGAAGCGGTCGCCGGCCACCTCCCAGAAGGCGGCCGGGTTGCCGCCGCCGCCGAGGAGCATGAACGACCACTCGACAGCCGGGCGAGCGGCGATCGGCACCGAGCCCTCGTTCCTCCAGACCACCTCGAGCTCGAGGACGGGATCGAGCCGCCCGCCGCCGAGCCGGAGCCGCTTCTCGACGCGCAGGCTCGTCGGCCCGTCGCGGCACACGCCGGACTCGGGGGGATGTCGGAGGTGGAGCTCGCTCGGGCCGGCGGCGACGACGGCGTAGGGACCGTCGCGGCCGCTTCCGATCTCGGCCAGGCGGCCCATCTGCCAGGCATCGAATCCGCCGTCCGGGTCGACGAGCCGGGCGAGACCGGAGCGGAGCTCGTGGTCGTCGTAGACGAGGTGGCGGACGAGATCCGGCTCCTTCGTCGTCGCCAGCTCGTGGATGGAGACGGCGGTGGCGGCCTCGGACTCGGCCGCCTGGCCGGCCGGGTCCTGCTGCGGCCCGTCGCCCGGCGACCCACCATCGCTTCGGGACCCCTCGGTCGGCGATCCGCTGCCGACGATCCGGGCGTGGTACGCCTCCGGCCGCCGCCGGAGGACGGCCCCCACGGCGAGCCGAGCCGCTCGGAGATCCCAGGCCCCGATGCCGCCGCCCTCGGCCGGGTCGACGACGACGACCTGGCCCGGGCCGGCGAGGCGGACCTCGGGACGGCCGTCGAGGTCGAGGTCGGCGTCGTCTAGGGTCGTCGTTTGCCCGAGGGCGCGGTCGGCGACGTCCTCGGCGGCGATGAGGTGGGCGTGGGCGGCCAGGCGCAGGTGGGCGAGGTAGAGCCCGCCGAAGAGGCCGTGCCAGTACGCGTCGTTCGACTGGCCGGCGTAGAGGTGCCGGCGTGCCGCCTCCTTCGGCGGCCCGTCGGGGAGGCCGTCCACCTTCGCCGAAACCCGGAGCATCTGCTTGTGGAGGTCGTTCGCCTCGCGGTACTTGACGAGGAAGTTCCGCCAGGAGGCGCCCCGCAGCCAGCGCCGTTCGGGCCGACCCTCGGCCGTCGCCCGCGCCACGGCCTCGGCGAAGGCCAGGGCCTCGGCGGCCGGCAGCGCCCACTCGCCCATCTCGGCGTAGGAGGCGGTCGGGATCTGGGCCCGGCCGATGGGGCCGTGCTCGACCAGCCAGGCCGAGGGGGTCGTTGTCGTCAGCCAGTCGGCGTTCGCCTCGAGGGCGTCGAAGAAGCGTTCGACCCAGGCGCCGCGGCCCCAGCAGTGCTCGAAGGTCGTCGGCCAGGCCCCGACCTTCTCGCCGTCGTCGCCCATCGTCCCCAGCCGCTCCCCGTCGGGGGTGGCCTGGGCGCGGAGGTAGGCGACCACCTCCTCGACCGGGCGGAACGGGATCCGGTAGCGGAGCCCTTGCTCGGAGGCGAAGACCGTGACCCGGCGACCCTGGTCGTCGGTCGTGTACGAGCCCCAGATGCCGTCGTCGGGGATCGCCGCCGCCCGGAGGTGATTGTCGTCGAGGATCGTCCAGGCGTAGCCGGCCTCGGCGAGGGCGACCGGCAGGTCGGGCTCCCAGACCCGCTCGGCGAGCCAGGCGCCACTCGGCCGTCGGCCGAGCCAGGCTTCGATGGCCTCGCCGAGGCGCCGGAGCTGGCCGACCCGGTCGCGGTGGGGGAGGGCAGCCAGGATCGGCTCCGCCTCGCCCCCACCGAGGACCTCGACCTGGCCGCGCTCGACGAGGGCCCGGACGCGCTCGAGGAACTCCGGCCGCTCGGCTCGGAGCCAGTCGAGGAGGGGGCCGCTGTAGTGGAGGGCACAGCGGACGCCGGGATGGCGCTCGAGGGCCTCGACGAAGGGTCGATACGCCCGCTCGTAGACGTCGGCGATGACCCAGCCGAAGTTGCCGACCGGCTGGTGGTTGTGGATGACGAGGGCGAGGCTGATGCGACCGCTCACCGGCGGTCTAACCGCCCGTTCCGCCGAGGACCGGAGTCGGCGATGCCGCGCGTGCTCCGGGCGCGGCGCCCCCGGTCCCGGCCGCGGGGAGGTAGAGGCGCTCGGTGTACTCGTGGAGCATCCGGGTCGTCGAGAAGCGCCAGACCGTGGTTGCGATGGCAGCGCGCATCGTCTCGATCCAGGCCCGCGGCAGACCGTCCGGACCGCGGTCGTAGTAGCGGGGGACGACCTCGCTCTCGAGGACCCGGTAGAGGTCCATGGCGTCGGCCCAGTCCTGGGCCGCCTCGTCGGGGTTCGTCTCCCGGCCGCCGATGGCCCAGCCGTTGTCGCCGGTCCAGCCCTCGTCCCACCAGCCGTCGAGGATGCTGACGTTGACGGCGCCATTGATCGCTGCCTTCATCCCCGACGTGCCCGACGCCTCGAGGGGCCGGCGCGGGTTGTTCAGCCAGACGTCGACGCCCTGGACGAGGAAGCGGGCGATCCGCATGTCGTAGTCCTCGAGGATGAAGACTCGGCCCCGGAGCGCCGGGGAGCGGGTCTTCTGGAAGATGTCCTGGATCACCGCCTGACCGGGTCGATCGGCCGGGTGGGCCTTGCCGGCGAAGACGATCTGGACCGGCCGCTCCGGGTCGTTGACGAGCCGGGCGAGGCGCTCGAAGTCGGTGAAGAGAAGCCCCGCCCGCTTGTAGGTCGCGAAGCGGCGGGCGAAGCCGATGGTGAGGACGTTCGGGTCGAGGACCGTCTCGAGCTCGCGCAGGACGGAGGGCGCCTCGCCGTGGCGGGCGAACTGGTTCCGGAGGCGGCCACGGGCGAAGACGACCATCTCGACCTTCTGTTCCTGATGGGCGGCCCAGAGCTCCTCGGCCGGGATCCGACCGAGTCGCTCCCAGAAGCGGGCGACGTCCTCCTTGCCGTCGAGGTCGTCGAGGTCGACGTCGAGGTAGCGCTCGAAGAGGGCTCGCATCGCATTGCCGAGCCAGGTCGGGACGTGGATCCCGTTCGTGACGGCGAGGATCGGCCGCGGGCTGATCCCCTGCCAGGTGGCGTTCGCCGTCTCGGCGTGGAGGCGGCTGACGGCGTTGGCGCCGTTGGTGAGGCGGAGCGAGAAGGCGGTCATGTCGAACTGACCCGGGTCTCCGTCGGTGCCCCGCCCGAGCTCGAGGATCCGATCGATCGGCACGCCGCCGGTCCGAGCACGGCCGTCGCCGTCGAAGAGGGGGCCGGCGACCGCTCGGACGAGCTCCGCATCGAAGCGCTCGTTGCCGGCCGGAACCGGGGTGTGGATCGTAAAGACGCTGTTCCGTCGGACCTCGGCCCAGGCGTCCTCGAGGCTCCGGCCGGCGGCGACGAGCTCCCGGGCCCGCTCGGCGAGGAGGAAGGCGCTGTGGCCCTCGTTCAGGTGCCAGACGGCCGGCTCCAGACCCAGGGCCCGGATCGCCCGAACGCCACCGACGCCGAGGACGAGTTCCTGATGGAGGCGCATCTCGCGGCCCCGGACGTAGAGGGTGTGGGTGATGGGCCGGTCGTAGGGTGGGTTCTCGGGGATGTCGGTGTCGAGGAGGAGGATCGGCACCCGCCCCACCTGGGCCACCCAGACGGCGCACTGCAGCTCCCGTTCCGGGAGCTCGATGCTGACCGAGAGCGGGCCGCCCTCCCGGTCCTGAGCCCGGAGGAGGGGGAGGCGGGCGACGTCGTAGTCGCGGTACTCGTGCTCCTGGTGGCCGTCGGCGTCGATGGTCTGGCGAAAGTAGCCCCGCCGATAGAAGAGGCCGACCCCGACGACCGGCAACGCCATGTCGGAGGCGGCCTTCATGTGATCGCCGGCCAGGACACCGAGCCCGCCGGAGTAGATGCCGAGGCCGTCGTAGATGCCGTACTCGGCACAGAAGTAGGCGATGGGGCCTTCGAGCTGGCGAGCATGACGGCGGTGGAACCAGTGGTCGGCCCCGTTCCGGAGGTAGTCGTCGAAGTCCCGGAGGACCTGCTGGGCTCGGGCCATGAAGGCCGGGTCGTCGAGGAGGCTCGACCAGTCGATGGCTCCGGCGAGAACGAGGACGGGGTTCCGGTAGCGCTGCCAGGCGGCGGCATCGATCCGCTGGAAGAGGGCCTTGGCGTCGGGGTGCCAGGTCCACCAGAAGTTGTAGGCGAGGCGGCGGAGGCCTTCGAGCTGGGGCGGCAGCCGGAAGGCCAGTCCGGGCAGGGTCGGGACCGTGACGCGCGGCTCCATGGCGGCCGATGATATCGGATCGGGTCCATGCTGAACCGGTTTGCGGGCGGCCGGGAGCTGGAACTCTTCGGAAGCGGGCGCGTCGATGGCGAGGGGGCGGGTCTCGGGACCGGGCCAGCCCTCGCCGGGCCTGCCCGCCGCGCCGCTCCTGCCCGTGGCGGCCTCACCGGTCGGTCGGCTGCCAGATTCTCGTCACCTGAACACGATGATGAGATCGACCGACCCGAGCCCAGCCCGACGCCGGTTCTGACGCTCGGGGAGCGCCTCGATCGGGCGGATCCTCCGGGGGAACCTGGCCACGTGCATCACCAGGTGCGCGCCTGGCGAGGATGACGCGACCTTCGCCCGGCCGCCTGCCCGGCGCGTCCGTCCGCTCGCTCACCCGGTGACGCATTAACGGGGGAATGTCGCGGAACGGATCACCACGTGCACGTGTGGCCACTTTGGGCGTGCTGGCCCGCCCGCTGCCGCTTCGCAACGTTCACCTCGCGAGCATCTGTCATGGTTGCCCTTGGCCGGGTTGCGACGCGGGCCGGGCCGGTGGCGCGATCCGGGTAAAGGGTGTCGGACGCAATCGCTGTCCTCCGACAGCGATCCGGGTAAAGGGTTGACACGGCGGCCGAGGAGAGGGCACCATTCCGACCACGATGTCGAGCCTGCGCCGCACCAGCTGTCCCATGGCGATGCCCCGGCGGCCCCGCCGCGCGGAGGACGGGGTCTAGGGTCCCCCTCGCCTGGGAAGGCGCGCCACGCCGGCGCCGTCGACCACCAGACCGGGACCCTGGATCGGTCCCGGGGCCGCAGATCCGAGACGGACTGCGGCCGTTTTGTTTCCTCCGAGCACTGCGACGGGAGCCGCCGAACCGCGGCCCTGCCCCGGGGCCTCCGGGACCCTCGCCGCTTCGGCCCCTTCCCGACCGCACGGAGGAACCGTTCCGATGTCTTCCCTCGACCGCTGGACCCTCGACCCGGCCACGCTCCACCCGGAGACGAACTGCCTCCACGCCGGCCAGCGCCCCGACCCGGCCACGAACGCCCGGGCCGTCCCCATCTACGCCACGACGAGCTATCTCTTCAACGACGCGGCCCATGCCGGCCGCCTCTTCGCCCTCGAGGAGTTCGGGAACATCTACACCCGGATCATGAACCCGACGACCGCCGTCTTCGAAGAGCGGGTCACCGCCCTCGAGGGCGGCGTCGGGGCCGTCGGGCTCGCCTCCGGCCAGGCTGCCGAGACCCTCGCCATCCTCAACCTCGCCCGCGCCGGCGACAACATCGTCAGCTCGGCGTCCCTCTACGGCGGCACCTACAACCTCTTCGAGCACACCCTGCCGAAGTTCGGGATCGGCGTTCGGTTCGTCGACGGCACCCGACCCGAGGCCTTCGGTGAAGCCATCGACGAGCGGACCAAGGCCGTCTTCTTCGAGACCATCGGCAACCCCCGTCTCGACGTCCACGACATCGCCGCCATCGCCGCCGTGGCCCATGCGAGCGGCGTGCCGGTCATCGTCGACAACACCCTCGCCCCGCTCCTGGCCCGGCCCATCGAGCACGGCGCCGACATCGTCGTCCACTCAGCGACGAAGTGGATCGGCGGCCACGGGACGGCCATCGGCGGGATCGTCGTCGACGGCGGCACCTTCGACTGGGAGGGCTCGCCTCGCTTCCGACCCGACTTCACCGACCCCGATCCCTCGTACCACGGCGTCTCCTACACGAAGGCCTTCGGCCGCCAGGCCTACATCATCAAGCTCCGGGTCCAGCTCCTTCGCGATCTCGGCCCCGCCCTCTC
>DAOTYQ010000025.1:0-5102 GCA_034434735.1 Chloroflexota bacterium | reverse complement strand
CCCGTCGGCCATCGTGGTGCTCCTTCCGTCGATCGACTTGGTCGTCAACCGACGAGTGTGGGCCCTGCGATGGCCGACGTCTCGACGTTTCAGCACCGCGGGACCCCTGTTACACCACTTCTACCGCTTCGACCGGAGCCGGGCCCTCCGCCGCCCGCGGCAACGCCGCCGGCGGCCGCGGACCGACGGCGAGGGGTCGCAGGACGCGGGCCTCGTCGGCCCGGAGGACGTTGGCGATCTCGGCAGCGCAGCGGTCGGGGTGGCGGAGGATCGTTCGACCCCAGTAGGTGAGGACCCGCC
The DNA here is from genome assembly GCA_034434735.1 of Chloroflexota bacterium. Classification (GTDB taxonomy): domain Bacteria; phylum Chloroflexota; class Limnocylindria; order Limnocylindrales; family CSP1-4; genus BPIH01. The sequence goes on along the minus strand of DAOTYQ010000025.1, from coordinate 4,802 downwards.
AGCCCCGACTCACCAGATAGTTCCGCTTCGACGCGTCGAGCTCGAGCGTGTCGCGGTCCCCGTGGAACTGGTAGCCGTCGCAGTAGACCGCAACCCTGGCGGCGGGCCAGACAAAGTCGGGTACGGTCACGAGGACACCCGTCTCGGTTCGGACCTCGTGATCCCGCTCCGGCTCTGGGACATCCCCCAGGCGGCGGAGGGCGTCGAGGAGGACCTCCTCGATCGGACCCTTCGCGTACCGAGCGCCCTGGACCTCGGCCCTCCGCTCCTCCAGCTGGCGAAGGAGCGCCTGCTGGCCGTGGCCCGCCGTGACGGTCTCTCCCTGCACCGGGTCGGCCAAAGACAGGTCGAAGAGCCAGTCGCGGACGAGCTCCTTGTCGAGGAGCCCGTGCCAGCGCTGGTTCCCGTACCGCTTGAGGCACCGATAGCAGGCCCGGGCACAGGCGTGCCCGAAGAGCCGCTCGTAGGCAGCGGCCGCCGCTCGTGGGAGATTCGCGGCCAGCTCTTCCAGGTACCCGGCTCCGCCAGGCACGGACTCGAAGAGGACGACCTGGCCCGGACGCTCCTGGCCCGTCGCCGGATCGACACCGTTCCGGCGCGCGAACGCTCCGATCTCGAAGGCCTCGGTCTCGAGATAGCTCGATGCCCCGATGAGGAGCGCCTCGGCGGCGGAGACGAGGAGGGGCTCGTCGTAGCCGGTGCTCCCCGGCTGGGGCGGGATCGTGGCCACGAGGACGTCCGTGCGAAACTCGTAGCCGAGGACGAGAAGCTCGCACCTCCCGGGACAGTAGCGGGCGTGCTGCTCGTTCCACCGGCTCGCCTGGTCCGGGTTCGCCGGCCGGTGGCGGCCACACTCGGTGCAGATGGCGAAGCGCTCGCCCTCCCGGGTCGCCGGATCCTGCCGGCCCCAGTTCGTGCGAAGGATCTTGGCCATCCGGCGGTGCTCGATCGGCAGGAAGGGGTACTCGAAGAGGGTGACGGAAGCCGCCCCATCCTCGACCAGGCGATCGCGGATCTCGAAGCGCCGCCGTTCGCGGACGTCCTCCGACGAGGTGATCCGGGCCTGATCTTCGGCCTCGAACTGCGAGACGAAGGCGACGTCGGCGCCGCCTGGCATGCCGGCGCCGCAGGTCGGACAGGTGTTGAGGACCCGCTCGCTGACCGTGTCGCAGGCGTCGCAGAAGTAGAAGGGCCGGGCCAGCCCGGAGGAGTCGAGGTTGCTCCGGCCGGCCATCGGGCCGCGATCCGCCCGGCTGCCGGCAAAGATGGCCCGGATCGTCTTGAGCTTGTGGTTGTTGGCGTAGACGAGGTTCCCGGGCGCAAACTCCTCGATCCCGATCCCGGCCGGGCGCAAGAGCGTCGGGGTATCCTCGACGCCGGGGTCGAGGGCAAAGGTGTCGGTGGGGAACTGGTACGAGGGGAGGAGCCCGGCGTCGGCGAGGTAGCTGAGCGGGTAGGCGCGCTCGGGATCGTCCGTGATCTCGCGGTACGCGCGCTGGCGGGCTGCGGCCTTCCGCCGGTCGTAGACGGTGGAGCCGATGGTCGAGTATTGCTGGAACTCCGCGTTGAGGCGCTGGACCTCGGCCCACCAGGTCTCGAAGACGCGCTCCATGACGCTCTGGAATCCCTCCACGATCCGGCGCGCCTCCGGCTCGCCGTACCCGGTCAGTCGCCCGGCCTGCCGGTCGGCCTCGAAGAGCCCGGCCAGACGCTCGATGAGCGCCTCCCGCCGTCGGGCCGCCTCGGCGTAGAGCCGTTCGAGTTCCTCGTTCTTCCGGCGCGTTGGATTCCGCACGTCGTCGAGGAACGCCGCCATCCGTCCGGGGAGTTCGGCATCGAGCTCCTCGAGGAGGAAGGAGCGCAGGTGTCGCTCTACGATCCGCGGGTTGTCGAGGCGCACCTTCGGCGGGCGGAACTCCCCCCGGACCAACCAGGCCGGGTTCTCGAAGGCGTGCCGGTCGTGCGGGCCTGGTCCACAGAACGTCGAGACGTAGCCGATCCGGAGGCGCCGCCCAGCCCGCCCGACGCGCTGGAGGTAGTTGGCCGGCATCGGCGGCGCGTTGCGGAGCACGACGGTCAGGAGCGGCCCGATGTCCACACCCAGCTCAAGGGTCGGCGTGCAAACCAGGACGTCGAGCTTCCCCTCCTTGAAGGCCTTCTCGCGCTTCGCCCGCTCCTCGCCGTCGATCTGGGCCGAGTGCTCCTTGACCAAGAAACGTTGCGGTCGCCCGCGATAGAGGCGGACGTAGTAGTGATCGGGATCGGCGGCGGCAGGCGTCGGTACGCCCCGATCGCAGCGCGGGGTCGGACAGGTGCCATGGAGCGTGTAGGGCCGCCACTCCTGGCAGGCCGCGCAGCGCCAGCCCGTGCTCGCTGGAACGAGCCGAATGATCCGAGCGGCCACCTGGAGCGGCTCGACCCCCGCGACCCGCTCTCGGGCCGGCACCCTGATGGGAGCGACCTCGAGGATCTCGTGCTCTTTCAGGAGCGGAACGAGGCCGCGGAGGAACCGCTCGGCCCGTCCGGGATCCGGTCCCGCCGCGCCTCCGATCACCCTGGCGGCGAGCTGCTGGATCGCCGGGAGCCGGCCCCGCGCGCCCTCCTCCCGCACGATCCCGTCGAAGCGGCGCTTCAGGTGCGACGGCCGATCCAGGGCGAAGGCCTTGGGTTTCAGTTCTCGGTCCGGGATTCGCAGGGCGTAGGGTTCCTCCTCGAGCTCCTTCCACTCCCGCCGTCCGGTGTCGATGTAGGCCTGGAAGAAGTCGAAGGAGACGGCCCGGCGCCGCCGCATGAAGTCGAGGATCGCTCGGACGAGCGCACCGGCTGCCGCAGTTCCCAGGCCGACCTCGGCCGCAAGCTGCGCGAACCGCGAATCCGCGAGGAGGGCGTCGAGGAACTCGTACTCCACGGCCACCAGGGCGAGGTTTTCCAGGGAGACCCGCCGCTGGGTGTTCCGACAGAACTCGGCGGCGGCCACGTAGCGAAAGACCCGCAGCCACTTGTCTTCCTCCTGTCTCGCCAAGCGGCTGGGGACGAGCCGGAGGCCCTGAAAGCCCTCGATGAGCCGGCGGGGGACGTCCACAAGGGCGACCCCGTCGCTGCCGGCCGCGCTCACCATCGCTTCGATGAGGTGGCGGACGGCGAAAGCCCGGTGGCGGTCGGCGGAGTAGCCGGCCTGGTGGGCAGCGTCCTGGCGGTTGTCGGCGAAGACGAGGAGGCGATGGTTGTCGCCGTCGAGGCCGTCGAGGTGGTGGGTCGCCAGGGTCGAGACCGTGGCGGCCGTCGGGCTCCAGAGGAGGGTGAGCACGTCCCCACCGGTGTAGACGTTGCCGCAGGCGGGGCACGTGTGGACCGGTCCGCGGATGACCCGGTACGGGACGGTCTCCCGATCGCACACGGCGCACCACGTGCCACCGACCCTTCCGCACCCGAGGCAGACGTGCGTGCCCTCGAGGCCGTCGTCGATGGCCCGGTCGTCGGTCGCCAGCGCCTCTCCGTCGCCGTTCGCGTCGTCCGCTTCGGAGCGCTCGGCGAACACGTGGACCTTCGGCGTGAGGAACAGGACCCGCTCGTCGCTCCGGAACTCCGTGTCGGGCCCGGGCGGCTCGCCATCGGCCTGCTCTCGAACCTTCACGAAGTCCTGGCCGCAGGTCCGGCAGATGACGGCCGGACGGGCGACGGAGCCGCAATTGGGACAGGTCGTCTCGCCGTGCGGGATGAGGGTCCGGCAGGTGGGATTCAGGCAGAGGTAGACGTCGTAGACGCCGTGGAAGAAGGTGTGGAGTTTTGGGCGGAGTCGCGGCGGGTGTTCGTCGTCCCCGACGGATCCGACGACGAGATAGGCCTCGATCTCTGCCTCCAGCGCCTCGGCTGGGACGGCCGCTCGGTCCGGGAGCATCGATCGGACCTCCGCCGCCGCCTCGGCGACGGTCCGGGGCGTTCGGAACGCGGCCTCGATGGCCTGGACGACGGCATTGCCATGCAGGAGCGCACCGACCCGAACGGCCACCGGTCCGGAGGCCGGTGCGGAGCGACCGGTGAGCCGCTCGGCGAGAGCCACCACGGCCCCGTCGTCGGACACGTCGAGCTCTTCCACTTCGTCGCGTCCGACCGTGGGCGGTGGGGGAAGCCACGCCTCCACGTCCGCGTCGGGCGAGGCGGCGAGCCGCTCGGCGAAGACGTCGGCCGGATCGAAGGCTTCGCCAAAGAGCGCCGTGGCGAACGCCGCCAGGGCCCGGATGCCATCCTCGCCCTCGGCGACGGTGGCCGAGGTCCCGACCGCCGTGAGCTGCCCGGGCTCGAGGCCGGCGTGGGCCTTGAGGCGGCGGATGAGGCACGCGATCTCGGTGGCGAGCGCCCCGCGGTAGGAGTGGATCTCGTCCAGCACGAGGAACCGCAGGGCAGGGGTGAAGAGGTGCCGGTCCTCCTTGCGCACCAGGAGGTACTCGAGCATCTTGTAGTTGGTGAGGAGGATGTCGGGTGGTTCGGCGCGGGTCTGGATCCGGTTCGTCCGCTCCAGCCCCTCGACCGGCGGCTCGGGCAGGTCGAGCTTGTCGGCGTCGGCGCCGGACTGGAAGGTCGGGGGGTCATCGTCACGGGGGCAGCAGGCGGCATCGGTCGGGCGGTGACGACCGCCTTCGCGGCGACGGGCGCGAAGGTGATGGCCGTCGACATCGACCAGACCCGCCTCGACGAGGTCGTGGCCGGCCTCGAGGGAACCGGCCACGTCGCGGTCGCCGCCGATCTCCGCGACTTCGCCAGCCATGACGCGCTCGTCGCCCGAGCCCGCCGCGAGCTCGGCA
>DAOTYQ010000024.1:0-9748 GCA_034434735.1 Chloroflexota bacterium | reverse complement strand
CCGGTAGCCGGCCTGGGCGAGGGCGATGGCCGTCGCCTCGCCCATGCCCGAGGAAGCGCCGAGGATGAGGGCCCACCGCTCTCGGTTGTCGGCCATCGTGGCTCCTTCGCTGCGTCGGGGACGGTGCTCGAACGTCGGCCGGAGCGGCTGCTTCGGCGCGTCGACCTCCGGCTCGGGCCGAGTCTACCAGCGGCCGGCCGGGCCGACGGGCCGGCGCGGGACGGGACGCCGAAGCGCCCGAAGCGTCCGAAGCGTCCTAGCCCCGAGCCCCTCCTCGGTGCGGGCCCCTCCCTGTTGCGGCCCCTTCTAATCGGAGCGGCTTCGGCCCCGGCCGCCGGCCTCTGCCCGGTGCGGGCCCCTCCACCTTGCGGATGTGCGCTGGCGAATCGCGGAGGCCCGCCTCGCACCGCACGCCCGTTGCGAGCTCGGCGCTGACGTGGCAGATATGCGCCGGACGAATGCGGGAACCGGCGCGGTCGGGCCGGAGCGGTGCAGCGGCTCGGCGCGGCGGTCGGAGCGAGCGTGGCGTCGGCTCTCGGACGGGCGGCGGACCGGCCGATGCTGGTCAGCGATGCACGGGGTGGATGCGAGATCAGAAAGAGCACCGCGGTCGCTGTCACGCATTCGCCCCATGGGTCCCTGACCGCGAGGGCAGGCTCCGAACGCCGGCGCGCCGCCTCGGATCGGCTCGCCCATTCACGCCACGCATCCGTGACCACGCCCAGGGACCTCGCCGAGGATTTCCATGCACGGGACGAATGGCTGACACCAACGCGCCCGCCCGGCCGCTCGGCGCATGCACCGGGTGAATGGATGCAACGGACCGGCCGAGCCTTGCGAGCCGAGCATTGCGGTGAGGGGACCGGTCGCCCGGCCCCTCGGCGGCCAGATCAAGAAGGCCGCCAGATCACCGGATACGACTCGCTCACCGTCGGTCGCAACGCGGGCCGGACGCGGGCCCCAAGCCCTAGATGACCCCGTCGGCTCGGAGGGCGGCGATCTCGGCCGGGTCGTAGCCGAGCTCCCGGAGGATCTCGTCGCTGTCCTCCCCGAGGAGCGGCGGCGGGCGGCGGATGGCGGCCGGCGTCCGGGCGAGCTCGAAGGGCGGCGCCACCTGGTCGACCCGGCCGAGCTCGGGGTGGCGGAGATCGACCCTCTGGCCGAGGGCGCGAGCCTGCGCCGAGTCGAAGGCGGCGAGGACGTCGTTGATCGGCCCGACCGGCACCTCGGCCGCGTCGAGGCGCGCCAGCCACTCGGCCGTGGTCGAGCCGGCCAGGATCCCGGCCAGGATCGGCCGCAGGAGCTCCCGGTTGCGGACCCGGTCGCCGTTCGTCCGAAAGCGGGGGTCGGCGGCGAGGTCCGGCCGTTCGATGGCCTCGCAGAAGCGCCGCCACTGGCGCTCCGAGCCGACGGCGAGGGCGATCTCCCCATCCTGGGTGGCGAAGGACTCGTAGGGGACGATGTTCGGGTGGGCGTTGCCCCGCCGGCCCGGCGAGCGACCGGTCACGAAGGCGTTCTGGGCCTGATTGACGAGGAGGGCGAGGGTCGAGGCGAAGAGGGAGACGTCGATCCGCTGGCCGAACCCGGCCGCCGGCCCACCTGGGCGATCGCGGGCCGCCAGGGCGGCCAGGGCCGCCACCGCCCCGAAGAGCCCGGTCACGACGTCCGAGACGGCGACGCCGACCTTCGTCGGCCGCCCGCCCTCCTCGTCGGGGAAGCCGGTGATCGACATGAGCCCGGCCACGGCCTGGATGACGAAGTCGTAGCCCGGGCGATCGGCGTCGGGGCCGACCGGGCCGAAACCGGAGATGGCGAGGTGGACGAGGCGCGGGTTGAGCGCCGCCAGCGTCGGCTCGTCGAAGCCGAGCCGGGCGAGCCCGCCGGGCCGGAAGTTCTCGACGAGGACGTCGGCCCGGGCGAGGAGCCGCCGGAGGACCTCCGCGCCGGCCGGCCGCTTGAGGTCGAGGCGGATCGAGCGCTTGTTCCGGTTGACGGCGAGGTAGTAGGCGGCGGTCCGGGTCCCGGCTCCTTCGTCCCCCACCCAGGGCGGTCCCCAACCCCGGGTGGCGTCCCCCTCGGGCGGCTCGACCTTGACGACGTCGGCGCCGAGGTCGGCGAGGAGCATCGTGCAGAAGGGGCCGGCCAGGACCGTCGAGCAGTCGGCGACGAGGATCCCGGTCAGGGGGCCGGGCGAGTCGGTCTGGCCAGGTTCTGCTGTGGGCGGGGGCTGGGACGGCATCGCGCCCCATCGTAGCCAGTCCGAGCACCGCGGCGGGACGCCGCGCCGAGCCGCCGGGTCAGACGCCGAGGGCGATCCGGATCGCCGGCCAGTTCTCGACCAGGTCGGCGAGGCCGACGACGAGGAGGAGCACCCCGGCCGCCACCTCGACCGCCCGGCGTCGCTCGAGGACGAAGCGGACGACCGCCCGCTGCCGGCTCGCCGTCAGGAGTGAGAGGGCCAGGAGCGGGAGTCCGAAGCCGAGCCCGAAGACGACGAAGGTCGCCAGGCGGAGGGTGAGATCGCCGACGTTCGTCGCTACGGCGACGAGGGCGGCGAAGAAGGGCCCGGCGCAGGGCAGGGCGAGGGGACCGAGGACGAGCCCGTAGAGGTAGGCCCGCGCAAAGGGGCCGCCCCGGACGGCGACGCCGACGCTGCCGAGCCGCTGGAAGGGGTTCCGTTTCACGAGGAGGAGAAGGCCGAGAAGGACGAGGACGCCGTCCACGACGGGGCGGAAACCGGTCGCCACCCGGCCCACGGGCAGGGTCAGGGCGACGAAGGCCGTACCGAGGGCGACCATCGTCGTCAGGACCCCGGCCAGGACGAGGAGGCCGAGGAGGCCGCCGCCGAGTCGCCCGGGGCGCACGTCACCGCTTGCCGCGAGGTAGGCGAGGAAGCCCGGGTAGAGCGGCAGGAGACACGGCGAACCGGCGCTCGCGAGCCCGGCGAAGAAGACGGCTGCGAACTCGGTCACGGGCCCGGGGCGACGGGGGTCCGTTCGGCAATGGGGCGGTCCATCGCTCGCCATCGTGCCCGAACCCGGCACCTTCGTCCGTGACCTCGATCACGGACGAGCGTCTCGGCCGAACGGGGTACGATCGCTCGAATGGCACCTCGAACGTTCACCCTCATGCCCGTCCACGCCCACCCCGACGACGAGACCATCGGCACCGGCGGGGTCATGGCGAAGGCCGTCGCCGACGGCCACCGGGTCGTCCTCGTGACCTGCACCCGGGGCGAGCTCGGCGAGATCGTCCTCCCCGAGCTCGACACCCCGTCGAACCGCCGCCGGCTCGGCGAGATCCGGATGGGCGAGCTCGAGGACGCCCTGACCGAGCTCGGCGTCACCGAGTGGGAGAACCTCGGCTACCGGGACTCGGACATGATGGGCCGGCCGGCGAACCTCGATCCGCGCTGCTTCTGGCAGGCGAACCTCGACGAGGCCGCCCGGCGCCTCGTCTGGCTCGTCCGACGCTACCGGCCCGACGTCATGACGACCTACGACGCCTTCGGCGGCTACGGTCACCCGGACCACATCCGGACCCACGAGGTCGCCGTCCTCGCCTTCGAGCGAGCCGGCGATCCCGCCTGGTACCCCGAACAGCTCGCCCCCGAGCACGGGGGGAGCGGGCCGGCGGAGGCGGACGGCGGCCTCGCCCCGTGGGCCCCGGCGAAGCTCTACGAGCAGGCGATCCCGGCCTCGGTCCGCGAGATCATGGCCGAGCGGCTCGCCGAGCGCGGGATCCGCCCCTGGTGGCTGCCGCCCGAGGACGCGACGCCGGAGCAGCTCGCCGAGCACGAGGCCTTCGTCGCCCGGACCCTCGTCCCCGACGAGCGGATCACGACCCGGGTCGACATCCGGGCCGTCCTCGAGCGCAAGTACCGCGCCCTCCAGCGGCACGTGACCCAGATCGGCCCCGACAACCCGTTCTTCGTCTTCGGCCTCGACGGCTGGCGGGAGGCCTGGCCGTACGAGGCCTTCGTCCTCCGGGCGGCTCGGATCGCGACCGCACCAACAGAGGACGACCTCTTCGCCGGTCTCGGCTGAAGACCCATCCGGGGGTCGCGCCGCGCGCCTCCCGCGGCCGCGCCGCGCGCCGCCCGCGCCTACGACGGGCCGCCGGTCCTCCGTCGCCGGCCGCCCAGGCCGAGGACGACGGCGCCGCCAGTCGCCGCCGTGACCGAGGCGGCGAGGATCCCGAGCTTGGCGACCTCGAGGCGGACCTGACCCGGGAAGGCGAGCTCGGCGATGAAGAGCGACATCGTGAAGCCGATGCCGGCGGCCCAGCTCCCACCCCAGACGTGGAGCCAGCTCACCCCGCTCGGGAGGCTCGCGAGACCGCTCCGGACGGCGAGCCAGGTCGCGGAGAGGATGCCGACCTGCTTGCCGACGACGAGGCCGGCGACGATCCCGTAGGCGACCGGGCTGGCGACCGTCGCCGCCAGATGGTCGCCGACGGTGACACCGGCGTTCGCCAGGGCGAAGAGGGGGACGATGGCGAAGGCCGTCCAGGGATGGAGGGCGTGCTCGAGTCGCTCGAGGGGCGCCTCGGCGGCCTCGGCGGCGGCCCGCACGCGTCGAAGCGCTTCCTCGGGGTCGGGGTCGCCGGCCGGCGCCGGAGCGGCCGCGTCCCAACCGGGTCGGGGCAGGACGGCGGCGACGGTGGCGAGCGCCTCGTCGGGCGTCCGTTGCGCCCGGGCGGGGATCGTCATCGCCGCCATCACCCCGGCCAGGGTCGCGTGAATCCCGGACTGGAGGACGGCGAGCCAAAGCCCGACGGCGAGGACGGCGTAGACGTCGAGACGGGCGACGCCGAGCCGATTGGCGAGCCCGAGGAGGCCGAGGGCGGCCGCCGCGACGGCGAGCCAGCGCAGGTCGAGATTGGCCGTGTAGAAGAGACCGATGACGAGGACGGCGAGGATGTCGTCGACGATCGCCAGCGCAGTCACGAAGACCTTCAAGGCCGTCGGGACGCGCGAGCCCAGGATCGCGAGGAGCCCGAGGGCGAAGGCGATGTCGGTGGCCATGGCGATCCCCCAGCCGCGGGCCGCGTCGGTCCCGAGGTTGAAGGCGAGGTAGATGAGGGCCGGGAAAACCGCCCCGCCGAGGGCGGCGAGGACGGGGAGGAGGGCCCGGCGAGGCGAGGCCAGCTCGCCATGGAGGACCTCGCGTTTGATCTCCAGCCCGACGACGAAGAAGAAGATCGCCATGAGGCCGTCGTTGATCCACAGCTGGAGGGGCTTGCGGAGGCCCACCGCCTCGGTCCCGACCGCCAGCGGCGTCTGCCAGAGCGCGCCGTAGGAGGCGACCCAGGGCGAGTTCGCCCAGCCGAGGGCGACGAGGGTCGCCGCGAGGAGGACGATGCCGCCGGCGACCTCGGCCCCGAAGAACTCCCGGAAGGGGGCGAGGATCCGCTCAAGAGGCGGGGTGGCGCCCGCGGCGGGCGGCCGGCGACCTACCACGGCAGGAGCCCCTTCGAGGCGTCGAAGACCTGGCGGAGGACGACCGCTCCTGAGCCCGCCGGGTCGAGGAAGTTCGGCTGGGCTCGATCGAGGATGACGAAGGGGTGGAGGCGAGCCTGGACGAGCTCGCGGCCGGCGAAGGTCAGCTCGAGGAGGATCCCTTCCATGGTCGGCTCGCTCCAGGTCTGATCGAAGACGAAGTTGCCGAGGGCGTACCAGATCGGTCGTCCCTCGTAGACCTCCATCGCCGCCGCCCAGTGGGCGTGGTTGCCGATGACGAGGTCCGCGCCCGCATCGACGAGGGCACGGGCGAGGCGACGCTGGGCGGCCGTGGGCGTCGCCCGGTACTCGATCCCCCAGTGGGGATAGACGACGACGAGGTCCGCCCCGGCCTGGCGCGCCGCGGCGATGTCGGCCCGGGCCGCCTCGATGGTCAGCCGGGCCGATCCGGGTCGGTCGGCCGTCGCAGCGTAGGACGGGGCGATCGCGTCGTAGCCGAAGACGGCGATCCGCAGGCCGCCGGCCTCGAGCCAGGCCGGCGCGTGAGCCTCGGCCCGGTTCGCCCCGGCTCCGGAGACGGCGATCCCCCAGCGCTCGACGTTCCGGCGGGTCTGGACGATGCCCGCCCGGCCGGCGTCGCCGATGTGGTTGTTGGCGAGGGAGACCCAGTCGATGCCGGCGTTCGCCAGGCCCTCGATGAGGGCCGGGTCGGCGCTGAAGGTCGTCCCCGAGGTGTGGTAGCGAAAGCGGTCGGGGGCCGGGTTCTCGAAGTTGGCGAGGGCGAGGTCGGCGTTCGTCAGGAGGTGGCGGACGGCGCCCCCGCCGCCGACCCGTTTCGTCCGGGGGAGCTTCCAGCCGAAGGCGCTGCAGCAGGTCCGGCCGGTGATCTCGGCAACGCCGCCGTCGAAGGGGAAGTCGACGCCCTGGCCGTCGATCTTGACGGCCTTCGCCACGCCCCGATCGAGGAGGATGTCGCCGCCGGCGACGAGGGTCCAGGTCGCGGCCGGGTCGAAGGGGGCGGCGGCGGGCGGGAGGTCGGCGGTGAGTGGCCAGTCGGCGAGGGACCGGACGCGGTCGACGCCGAAGAGGCTCGTCTTGCCCCAGGCGAGGGCCCGGACCGACGGTCCCACGGCCTCGGCGCGGAGGAGGGCGATCCGGTCGCGGTGGGCGGCGAGATCAGCGGCGAGGGTCTCGGGATCCGGGGCGAGGACGAGGGTCCGCCCGGACGGTCGTTCGAGGTCGAGGGCGGCGAGGACGGCGTCGGCTTCGTCGGCGACGAGCTCGAGGGCGGCGTAGCGGCGGCTCGTCCCGGCGAGGACGGCCCGGAGCTCGGCGGCGTCGGTCGTCGACCAGGGGTTCCGGAAGCTCGTCACGGGGACGATGGGGGCGGACGCGAGGGCGGGTTCGCGCGGGCTGGGAGAGGGCGATGGGGTGAGCGGGGGCGGGCTCGGTGTGGGGCGCGGGGTCGACGAGGCGGTGCCGGTCGGGGTCGGGGTGGCGGTGCCGACGACGATCGCGGGCGCGGACGAAGTCGGGCTCGGGCCGCCGCCGACGGTCGGCCCGAAGCTCCCCCCGAGGAGCTGGACGGCGAGGGCGAGGGCGACGATGCCGAGGACGGCCGCGGCAGGGCGCCGGAACGCGTGCACGGATCCGGATTGTCGCACGGACGACGATCTCGGTCGAGCGCGGTCCGCGGACGCGGTTCCCTTCTGCTGAGCGGGAATGCACGGCCGCCGGCCGTCCGCCCTCGGGGCGGGTCTTGGCCGAGCCCGCCGGACGTGGGGTCAGCCGGCCAACGGAACGAGGCGCGACTGCCGGAGGCGGCGGTCTCGGGTCACGAGCGGGATCTGATGGACGAGGCTCGTCGCGACGATGATCTCGTCGACTCGGTCGCCCCGAACGGCGAGGCGCGTGCTGGCGCGCGCGACCTCGAGGGTGATGGGCCAGAGGTGAACGGCGCCAAGGACTCGTTGCACGTCCCGGTCGTCGAGATCGAGCTGGATCCGGCCGAGCTGCGCCAGCTTCGCGATCTCCCAGAGGACGATCGCCGAGATCGACGGCTCGGCGCGGGCTCGGCGGCGCCCTTCGCGGCGTGTCGGCCGGCCAACGAGGGAGGCCAGTCCCCAGCCGGTCCCCAGAAGAGGGGACGCCCCGTTCGGGCGGGGGAGAACGGGGCGTCGGGGAAATGCGAGGAGGATCGCGGCTGGCGGACCCGACCGGATTCGAACCGGCGATCTCCAGCGTGACAGGCTGGCATGTTGGGCCGCTACACCACGGGTCCGCTGCCGGTCGGAGAGTCTACCAGCCCGCGCCTCGGGCCGCCAGCAGCACGGGTCGGAGGGCGCCACCGCTTCGTCGACGGCCCGACTCAGGTCGGCCGGCGCCGCCGGACGACGAGCCAGGCAGCGGCTGTGAAGGCGGCGCTCGACCCGACCCAGGCGCGAGCAAGATCAGATATTCGTGGGGTGCATCGGATCGGCCGCGGTGCGCGGTGTGGTGCCGCAGGAGACGGCAACGCCGGCCTCGCTCACGTTCGGCGGGACGCCCAGGGCGGAGCGTCGGGGGCTCGTCTCGTGTCAGCCTCTCGCCCCATGAATGGCTGACACGATCGGTCCTACCACGCATGCACCGGGCGAATGGGTGATCCGAGGCGGGCGGCCGACGCTCGTCTCCTATTCCTGCCACGCATGGCTGACCGTCGAGGCCGACCCCACCCGCCGATGGCATTCGGCCGGTGAATAGGTGAGCGCTTCCTCTGCAGCACAAGCATCTCGCCCCCGGCGCCCCGCCGATGGCATTCGGCCGCTGGATCGCTGATCGTCCGATCGCGCGATCGCGGCGCGGCCGGACGACGGCCAGCCCGCGGCGGGGACGAGGCCGGGCCGCCACCCACACGGCGCCTGGACCCGCACAAGGCACCCGTGGAGGAGGCGCGGTGGCGCGCGACCGGAGCGGTCGATGACCCAGCGCGCGGCGGGCGCGACACGCACCGTGGACGGTGGGCCCGAGACCTGAGGACCGAGGGCCCGAGCGGACGACGACCAGGCCGCGGCGAGAGGGCGAGCCGCACAGGCTCCTATACTCGCTCCGATGCTCCCCATCGATCTCCGCTCCGACACCGTCACGAAGCCGACCCCCGAGATGCGCCGGGCGATGGCCGAGGCCGAGGTCGGCGACGACGTCTTCGGCGACGACCCGACCGTCATCGCCCTCGAAGAGCGGGCCGCCGAGCTCCTCGGCAAGGAGGCCGGCCTCTTCGTCGCCTCGGGGACGATGGGGAACCTCGTCGCCCAGATGGCCCACCTGGCCCGTGGCCAGGAGACCATCGCCGGGGCGACCGCCCACCTCGTCATGGACGAAGCCGCCGGCCACGCCGTCGTCGTCGGGGCGAGCGTCCGCCAGCTCCCCGAGCGCCCCGACGGGACCATCGACCCTGCCGCCGTCGCGGCGGCCTTCCGCGACCCGGCCGACCTCCACGAACCGCCGACCGGCCTCGTCGCCCTCGAGAACACCCACGCCCACTCCATGGGCCAGCCCCTCACCCCGGCCTACGAAGCGACCATCGCTGCCATCGCCCACGAGCGCGGCGTGCCGCTCCACATCGACGGAGCCCGCTTCTTCAACGCCGCCGTCGCACTCGGCGTCCGCCCGGCGGAGCTCGCCGCCCCGGCCGACTCGGTCACCTTCTGCCTCTCCAAGGGCCTCGCCTGCCCGGTCGGGAGCGTCGTCGTCGGGAGCCGCGACGTCATCGCTCGCGCCCGCCGGGCCCGCAAGCTCCTCGGCGGCGGGATGCGGCAGGTCGGGATCCTCGCCGCCGCCGGTCTCATCGCCCTCCGGGATGGATCCGCCGGCATGATCGAGCGGCTCGCCGAGGACCACGCCAACGCTCGCCGCCTCGCCGAGGGCCTCGCCGAGCTGCCCGGTATCCGCTCGCCGGGCGGGATCGCCCAGCCGACCGATGGGCCCCTCGACCCGGCTCGCGTCCGGACGAACTTCGTCATCTTCCGAGTCGAGGCCGACCGGAGCGCCTTCCTCGCCGCCCTCGCCGAGCGGGGCGTCTGGATGGTGCCGTACCCTGAGGGCCAGATCCGGGCCGTCACCCACTATGGGATCGAAGCGGCCGACATCGATCGGGTGATCCGGGCCGTCCGCGACGTCCTGGCGGAGGTCGGGGCTCGACGGTCTACCCCGGCCGTCGCCCCCGGCCGCTGACGGCGGGCGACCCGCCCGACGCGGCCGCCCCCGAGCGAGCCGTCTCGCCGGACCCGGCCCCCTCGCCGGACCCGG
>DAOTYQ010000023.1:0-9657 GCA_034434735.1 Chloroflexota bacterium | reverse complement strand
CTCACCAGGACATCGTTGCTGGGATCGGCGATGGCTCGCCGCGCATCTGGCCGGAGCTCCTCCGGCAGCCCGAGAGCCCAGAGGAGGACATGGGTATCGAGAAGGAGCCGCATCACCCGGCCTCGGACTTGCCCTCGAACAGGTCGGCGAGGACAGCCTCGCCGGCATCGAAGTCGGCGCCGATCCGGAGGCGGCCCCGCCAGACCCCGAGCCGTCGAGGCGTTCCGCTTCGACCGATGGGGACGAGCCGAGCGACCGGTCGCCCGGCCCTGGCGATGACGATCTCTTCACCGGCGGCGGCGCGATCGACGAGGCGCGAGAGGTGGGTCTTCGCTTCGTGGATGTTGACCTGCATGGTTCGAGAGGATAGCTGGTGGACTTAGCTAAGTCCAGTCCAACGACCACCTCCCGGCCGGCGGGTTCACGACGTCGGCGCCGACCCGCTGGGTTCCGCCCGCCGCCGACCCGTTCGGTTCCGCCCGCCGCCGACCCGTTCGGTTCCGCCCGCCCTTCGCTGCTACGATCCGCGGCGTGACTCCCGCCCTGCGCGTCGAGCGGACCGGCCCTCGCGGCGTCGTCGCCCGGGTCGTCCTCGCCCGCCCTGACGTCCGGAACGCCTTCGACGCCGAGCTCGTGGCCGCCCTCCGAGCCACCTTCGCCGCCCTGGCCCGAGAAGCACCGACCGACCTCCGGGCCGTCGTCCTCGCCGCGGACGGCCCCGTCTTCTCCGCCGGCGCCGACCTGCGCTCGATGCTCGCCGCGGCTGAACTGGGGGTCGAGGCGAACGAGCAGGACGCCCTCGCCATCGCCGAGATGCTGGGGACCATCGACGCCTGCCCGGTCCCCGTCGTCGCCCGCGTCCACGGGGCGGCCCTCGGCGGCGGGGTCGGCCTCTGCGCCGTGGCCGACGTCGTCGTCGCCGAGAGCGGGACCCGGTTCGGCTTCAGCGAGGTTCGCCTCGGCCTCCTGCCGGCGGTCATCGCCCCCTTCGTCGTCGCCAAGATCGGCGAGAGCGAGGCGCGGACCCTCTTCGTGACCGGACGCCGCTTCGACGCCCTCCGGGCCCAGCGGATCGGCCTCGTCCATGAGGTCGTCGAAGGGGAGGCGGCCCTCGATACCGCCGTCACGGGCGTCGTCGACGATATCCTCGCCGGCGGCCCGACGGCCGTCCGGGCGGCGAAGGCGATCGTCCGCGAGGTCCGCGGTCTCGGGGCTGGATCGGCCCACTGGCACACGGCGCGGGTCCTGGCCCGGCAACGGGCGAGCGCCGAGGCACAGGAGGGGATCCGGGCCTTCCTCGACGGCCGCCGACCGAGCTGGGCCGCCGAGGAGGGCGGGGGGCATCGCTGACCGCCGGCGGCGGCGAGGCGTGCCGGCACGGCGGGGCGCTGGCACGGGCGACGCTGACCGACCCGGAGGCGAACCCCGAGCGACGCCGACGGCCCAGGAGCGACCGGCTTGCACGATCGTGACGGATCCTTGCATCGGCACCGGGCCTGGGCTCACAATCGAGCGCCCCATGAACGCTCGTCGTCGAGTCTCGGCCGGTCGCGGGCAGCGCACTCCCGTGGCGCCCGCGACGCGCATCCGCCGCCTCTTCGTCGCCAACCGGGGCGAGATCGCAGCCCGCATCGCCCGGACCTGCCGGCGCCTCGGGATCGAGGCCGTCGTCCCCTTCGTCGACGACGGGCGCCCGCTCCCGAACGGGTCGCCGCCCAGCGAGCCCCTCGACCTCCTCGACCCCGAGCGGGTCGTCGCCGCCGCCCGGGCCGCCGGCGCCGACGCCCTCCACCCCGGCTACGGCTTCCTCGCCGAGAACGCCGACTTTGCCCGCCTCGTCCGCCAGGCCGGCCTCGTCTGGGTCGGCCCGCCGCCCGAGGCCATCGCGGCGATGGGCGACAAGGTCCGCGCCCGCGAGCTTGCCCGGCAGCTCGGCGTCCCGGTCCCCGAGGGGGGTGCACCCGCGGATCAGTCCGACGCCGGCCTCCTCGCCGCCGCCGAACGGCTCGGGCTCCCGCTCATCGTCAAGCCGGCCGCGGGCGGCGGCGGCAAGGGGATGCGGGTCGTCCGGAGCTTCGAGGCTCTCGTCGACGCGATCGCCGCCGCCCGCCGCGAAGCCCGGGCAGCCTTCGGGGACGATCGCCTCCTCCTGGAGCGCTACCTCGAGCAGCCGCGCCACGTCGAGATCCAGGTCCTCTTCGACGCCCACGGTCGGGGCGTCCACCTCGGCGAGCGCGACTGCTCGCTCCAGCGGCGCCATCAGAAGATCCTCGAAGAGGCCCCGGCGCCGGGGATGACGCCGCCCCTCCGAGCCGCCCTCGGCGAAACCGCCCTCCGCCTCGCCGCTGCCGTTGGCTACGTCGGGGCCGGGACCTGCGAGTTCCTAGTCGACGAGGGCGGGCGCTTCGTCTTCCTCGAGATGAACACCCGCCTCCAGGTCGAGCACCCGGTGACCGAGGCGATCACCGGCCGCGACCTCGTCGCCGACCAGCTCCGGATCGCCGCCGGGGAGCCCCTCGGCCTCGATCAGGCGGAGGTCCTCCGTGCCGTCGAGTCGGGTGGTCACGCCGTCGAGGTCCGCCTCTACGCCGAGGACGCCGAGGCGGGCTTTCTGCCGGCGACGGGGCGGGTCGTCGACGTGGCCTGGCCGAAGGGGGAAGGGATCCGGGTCGACGCCGGGGTGGAGGTGGGCGCGGTCGTCGGCGGGCGCTTCGACCCCCTCCTCGCGAAGCTCATCGCCCACGGGCCGGACCGCGCCACGGCCCTCGACCGCCTCGCCGCCGCCCTCGACGAAACGCGGGTCCTCGGCCTCGTCACGAACCTTCGCTTCCTGCGCTGGCTCGTCCGTGCGCCGGTCGTCCGGGCGGGGCTCGCTCGGACCGATACCCTCGCCGCCATCTGGCCACCGGACGACTGGGCCGAGTGGTTTCGGCGGGCGTCGGCTGCGGATCGGGTCTGGGCGGCGGCCGCAGAAGCCCTTCGGCGCGCGCTCGCCGCCGAGGCCACCGCGACGGGCGACGTGTGGGGCGACGGCTGGCGACCCTTCGGAGCCGCCCTCCGCCTCGTCGCCGACAACGGCACGACGCGGACGGTCCACCTCCCGCCGGCCGGTGATGCCCGTCGCGCGGCGGAGGGTGCGGCCGAGCCGGAGCCCGGCGGCTCGGGCGAGGATCGGGGGCCGGTGGTAGCCCTCGACGGCCTCGTCGCCCACGTCGACGTCGAGGGGCGCTCGGTCTCCGTACGGCTCGCTCCGCCGCCGGACGAGGAAGCGGCGCTCCGGGCGGCCGAGCGCGGCCACAGCGGGGGTGCCCAGGTCATCGAGGCGCCGATGCCGGGTCTCGTCGGCGCCGTCCACGTCGCCATCGGGGACCGCGTCGCTGCCGGCGATCCGGTCGTCACCCTCGAAGCGATGAAGATGGAGCACGTGGTGGCGGCTCCGGGACCGGGCCGGATCGTCGATCTCGCCGTCGGCCGGGGCGACCAGCTCGCCCGGGGCGACTTCATCGCGGTCCTCGAGCCCTGAGCGGCGAGCGGCCGAGGCGCTACGATGGTTCGTCGGACCGCCGCAGAGCCGAGTAGAAGATGACCCGCATCGAGATGTCGAAGGACGAGCACGCCCGAACCATCGACCCCGCCGTCGACCCCGCTGTCGGCCCCGCCAGCGCCGGCGGCTCGCCGGGTGCCGGGAGTTCTGGGGGTGCCGGGAGCCGACCGGGTCCCGACAGCCGGCCGGCTGCCGGGAGTTCTGCGGGTGCCGACAGCCGGCCCGGTGCCGGGAACTCACCGGGTGCCGGCGACCGCCCTAGTCGGGAGACGCTCCTGGCGGCCCACGCCGCGGCTCGCCGCCGGCGGAACGCAGCCCTCCTCGGAAGCGAAGCCTGGGTGGAGGCGGTCGCCGAGATCGCCCGGATCGAGGTCGCCATCGCCGAGCTCGACCGGACGGCCGACCCGCCACGCCTCTAGGTCCGGGTGCGAGGCGACGCGGTGCGCACCGCCGAGAACACCGCGGAGGACGCCGCGGAGGCGACGGACGCGGGACGCTCCTTCCATGGGCCCCCCGCCGGGCGGCGGGTCCGGATCTACGAGGTGGGGCCCCGGGACGGCCTCCAGAACGAAGCGACGCCGATCCCGACCGAGGCGAAGCTCCGCTACATCGAGCTGCTCGGGGAGGCCGGGCTCCGCGAGATCGAGGCGACGAGCTTCGTCTCGCCGCGGGCCGTCCCCCAGCTCGCCGACGCGGAGGCGCTCTTCGCCGGTCTGCGGCGACGGCCAGGGGTCCGCTACGTCGCCCTCGTCCCGAACCTGCGGGGCCTGGAGCGGGCCGAACGGGCCGGCGCCGACGCCATCGCCGTCTTCACCGCCGCCACGGACGAGTTCACCCGGCGCAACATCGGGATGACCGTCGCCAAGAGCCTAGCGACCTTCGCCCCCGTCGTGGCGGCGGCACGGGAGCGGAGCTGGTGGACCCGCGGCTACGTCTCGACGGCCTTCGGCTGTCCGTATCGGGGCCGGGTCGAACCCGCCCGGGCGGTGGAGGTCGGCCTCCGGCTCCTCGAGCTCGGGGTCGACGAGGTCTGCTTCGGCGACACCATCGGGGTCGGAGTGCCGTCCCAGGTCGGCGAGCTCGTCGGGCTGGCGATCGAGGCCGGGGTCCCGCTCGACCGGATCGCCCTCCACCTCCACGACACGCGGGGCACGGCGCTCGCCAACGTCTGGGCGGGTCTCGCCGCCGGAGTCCGCTGCTTCGATGCCTCGACCGGCGGCACGGGCGGCTGTCCGTACGCGCCCGGGGCCGCCGGCAACCTGGCCACCGAAGACCTCGTCTACCTGCTCGACGGGGAGGGTTGGGAGCACGGGGTCTCTCTGGCGGGGGTGCTCGAGGCGGCTCGCTTCATCGCCGGGGCACTCGGCCGACCGCTCGCCTCGAAGGTGGGGCAGGCGGGTGGGTGGCTGGCGCCGGGGTGAGGGCGGGTGGTTGTCGTTCGGGATGCCGCCGGTTGGGGCGGGAAGGGCTAGGGGCACGGAGGCGCCACCCACCGGACGGAGTGCGACCGTCACCCGCTGGCGGTCGCGGCGGGCAGGGGCAGGCGACGGAGCGGCCACCCAACCGGACGGAGTGCGACCGTCAGCCACTCGCGATCGCAGCGTTGTTGCAGATATTCACACCGTGCATGCAAACGGCGTTCCGGGCGGCTGGACGCGGTCAGCCATGCACGCGGCGCATACCAGAGGCATACCAGAGGCATCGGCGCCGCGGCAGCCTGGTCAGCCATTCGCCCGGCGAATGCGAGACCGGTCGGGTCGAGCCACGCCGTGTCTCCCATTCACACGGCGCATAAGAGGACGCGACCGATGGGCTCGGGAAGCTCGCGCCGAGCGCGGTCCCGCGGCAACGGCCGCCCCAGCCGCCGCGAAGCCCGCGCCACGGCCGGTACGGATGCATGGAGTGAATAACTGATCCTTTCGGCGCGGAGCGGACGTGGTCGTCAGGGCCGCCGCGTCGCAGAGGCCGTCGTGGATCTCCTCGTCGCGGGTCGGGCCCGGGCCACGCGTCCGCTGTCGAGGCCGGGCCACGCGTCCGCTGTCGAGGTTACCTCGCCCGGCGCAGCGACGCCCATGGCTCGGCTGAATTACCATCGCCTCATCATGGACGGCGTCGTCCTCGTGCTGAACCAGAACTACGAGCCGCTGAACGTGTGCAACCTGCCGCGCGCGTTCCGGCTCATCCTGGGCGAAAAGGCCGAGGTCATCGAGTACGACCACCAGGTGATCCGGACGCCGCGAACCGAGTTTCGGGCTCCCTCCGTCATCCGGCTCCAGCACCTCGTCCGACGGCCGCGGCCCCGCGTCCGGCTCGCCCGCCGGGAGGTCTTCGCCCGCGACCACTACACTTGCCAGTACTGCGGCCGTCAGACCAACGACCTGACCCTCGACCACGTCGTCCCCCGTCACCGCGGCGGCGGGCACACGTGGGAGAACCTCGTCACGGCCTGCAAGACCTGCAACCATCGCAAGGGCGGCAAGACCCTCGAGGAGGCACGGATGCGGCTCATCCGCCCGCCCTTCGAGCCGCGGAGCGACGTCTACTCGCTGTTCACGCCGTACCTCGCCGACTCTCGGAACGAGGCATGGCGGACGTACCTCTTCCTCGGCCGGAGCTGATCCCCGTTCGCGGGCCGACGGACGAGCCGGTCGAGGCGACCACGGCCGGCCAGCAGGCGACCGATCCCGGACGGCGGCACGGCCGGGCCGACCGGCCGGCGGACGCAGCGGGCCCGCAGGTGGACGGAACGGACGCCGAGGAGGCAGGCTCGCAAGTGGACGACGCTGGCCGGCGACATGCGCCGGTGGACGAGGCAGGCCCGCAGGTGGACAGAACGGACCGGGGGCACGGGCCCGGCACTGAGGCCGGCCGGCCGGCGACCCAGACCGGCCGAGGGCGCGGGCCGGCGACCGAGGCCGACGCCCCGACCCCAACCGGCCGATCCGGGCCCATCGATCCCGAGGCCGCCCGGGCCAAGATCGCGGCCGCCGTCCCCGAACCCGTCCTCGACCTCCTCCACCGGCTCTGGGCCGCCGGCCATGCCGCCTACGTCGTCGGCGGCTCGCTCCGCGACGTCCTCCTCGACCGCCCGGCCGCCGACTGGGACCTTGCCACCGACGCCCGGCCCGACGAGGTCCTGGCGATCTTCCCCGACGCGACCTACGAGAACCAGTTCGGCACCGTCGGGGTCCGCCGCCGCGACGGTGTCCACGAGATCACGACCTTCCGCTCCGAGCACGAGTACGCCGACTTCCGCCGCCCCCACCGGGTCGAGTTCGGCGATCGGATCGAAGACGACCTTGCCCGCCGCGACTTCACCATCAACGCCATGGCCTGGGGCCGCGAGCCCACCCCGGGCGGCGAGCCCACCTCGGGCGGCGCCCCGCCCGCGGCCCGCCTCGTCGACCCGCACGGCGGCCTGGCCGACCTCGCCGCCCGCCGGATCCGGGCCGTCGGCGACCCCCTCGACCGCTTCGGGGAGGACGCCCTCCGGATGGTCCGGGCGGTCCGCCTCGCCGCCGTCCTCGAGTTCGAGATCGAGCCCGAGACCCTGGCCGCCATCCGGGCCCGGGCCGATCTCGTCCGCCATCTCTCCGGCGAGCGGATCGCGGCCGAGCTGACGAAGCTCCTCGCCGCCCGACGGCCCTCTGTCGGGCTGCGCCTCCTCGCCGAGACCGGGCTCCTCGAGCGAATCCTCCCCGAACTCGCCGCCCAGCGCGGCATTCCCCAGGCGAAGATCCCCGGCGACGACCTCTGGGCCCACACCCTCCGGACCGTCGATGCGGCACCGGCCGAGCGACGCATCGTCCGCCTCGCCGCCCTCCTCCACGACGTGGCCAAGCCCGAGACGGCGGCCGAGGGCCACTTCCCAGGCCACGAAATCCGCGGGGCGGAGCTGGCCGCCGACATCCTCCGGCGCCTCCGCCTTCCGCGGGAGACCATCGAGCGAGTCGCCCACCTCGTCCGCCACCACATGTTCTCTTACGAAGGCAACTGGAGCGATGCCGCCGTCCGGCGGTTCATCGTCCGGGTCGGGCGCGACGCCCTCGACGAGCTCTTCGCCCTCCGGCGGGCCGACAACGTCGGGAGCGGACTGCCGCCCGACGCGACCGGCGTCGCCGAGCTCGAGGCCCGGGTCGCGGCGATCCTGGCCGGGCCCGTCGTCCTCGATCGGCGCGATCTCGCCGTCGACGGCGACGACCTCATCGCCGAGCTCGGTCTTGAGCCCGGGCCGCGCCTCGGCCGGATCCTCGACGCCCTCCTCGAACGGGTCGTCGCCGAGCCGGCCATCAACGAGCGGCCGACCCTCCTCCTCCTGGCCCGCTCCCTCGCCGCCGACGAGGCGTAGCGCCGAACCGTGACGAGCATCGAGCTCCTCCTCGACGCCGAGCGGGCCCTCGTCGCTGGACTCCTCGACCGGGCCGAGCGGACGTACCGCCAGGTTCTCGCCGTCGAGCCCGAGAACGCCATCGCCATCGTCGGGCTCGCCCGGGTCGCTCTCGAGCGAGGAGACGAGGCAACGGCCCTCGAGCTGGGACGGCGGGCGCTGGCGGCGGATCCGGAGAACGGGGCGGCCGGCCGGCTCGTCGCCCGCCTCGAGGAGGTCCGCTCGGCGAGGACGACGCCCGCCCAGGCAGGAGGGAGGAGAACGAGCGCGGGCGTCGCCGCCTCCGCGGAGCCGCCCCCCGACGCCGCCCCGGCCCGACGGCGAGGGCGGGGCTGGCTTGACCGGCTCCTCCGCCGGCGCTGACCGCCGCCCACCGGCGACCCCGGCTACCATCGGGGCGATGGCTCGCCCGATCGGCCGCCGCCGCCGTCTCCCGCCGCTATGCGCGTCCTCGTGACCGGCGGCGCCGGCTACGTGGGGGCGGCGAGCGTCGACCGCCTCCTCGAGGCTGGCCACACTGTCGTCGTCCTCGACGACCTCTCGACCGGGCACCGGGCGGCGGTACCGGGAGGGTGCCGGATCGAGGTCGGCTCGTACGCGGATGAAGCCGGGCTGACCGACCTCCTTCGTCGGGAGGCCATCGACGCCATCCTCCACTGCGCCGCCCGCTCCCTCGTCGGCGAATCCATCGCCGACCCCGCCCGCTACTACCGCGAGAACGTCGCCGGCGGGATCGCCCTCCTCGAGGCGTGCCGGGCGGCCGGCGTTTGGCGCCTCGTCCTTAGCTCGACGGCCGCCGTCTACGGGATCCCCGACACTGTCCCGATCACCGAGGCCGCGCCCCTGCGCCCGATCAACCCGTACGGCGAGACGAAGCGCACCCTCGAAGCCGCCCTCGCCTGGTACGGCCGGGCCTACGGCCTCCGGAGCGTCGCCCTCCGCTACTTCAACGTGGCCGGAGCGACGGAGCGGGTCGGCGAGTGGCACGTCCCGGAGACCCACCTCATTCCGAACGTCCTCGCCGCGGCCCAGGGGCGGTCCGCGGTAGTCGTTGTCTACGGCGACGACTACCCGACGCCCGACGGCACCTGCATCCGCGACTACATCCACGTCGCCGACCTCGCCGACGCCCACCTGGCCGCCCTCGAGGCCACCGACCCGGCCGACCCGCGGACGGCCGAACCGCTCGTCTGCAACCTGGGGACCGAGCGCGGCGCCAGCGTCCGCGAGGTCCTCGCCGTCGCCGAGGCGATCGTCGGGCGCCCGATCCCGCACCGGGTCGGCCCGCGCCGACCGGGCGACCCACCGGTCCTCGTGGCCTCTAACCGGCGGGCGGCGGAGGTCCTCGGCTGGCGACCGGTCAGGAGCTCCCTCGAGGCGATGATCGGCTCGGCCTGGCGCTGGCTCGTCGAGCATCCGAGTGGGTACGAGGCCGGCGGCGGCGGTTGAACCGCGCTTGCGCGGTGCCGGACTGGGGTCGGGCGGTGGCGGATCCGCACCCGGCCACCAGCCGCCGCTCGCCATCCTCCGGCCCTCCGAACGGGAGTACGAGGCCGCGAGCTCCACCGCGGCGTCGATGTCCTGCCGGGCAGCCTACCCGAAGTCCCCGAACGGGAGTACGATCCAGCCGATGGAGCGCACCCATCTCCCCCACCCGACCCTCGCCGGTGCGGCAGCCTGGCGGCCGGCCGGCTTCGGGCCGGGCCGGGGTCGCGACATCGCCGAC
>DAOTYQ010000022.1:0-18262 GCA_034434735.1 Chloroflexota bacterium | reverse complement strand
GCCGTGGGCGGGAGCGTGCGCTCGATCGGCTGCGTCAAGCCGTTGGGGTTAGCGCGAGAGCGTCCGGCCCGCCGTCGACCGGTCCGCCCGGCCGGGAGTCGTCTATCCTGTCGGGCGTGCCGACGCTTCGACCAGTGGGGACCCTGCGCGCCCCGGCTCGACGACCCGGGCGGGCCGCCCGGCCCCGGATCGTCGTCGTCGGTGACCTCGTCCTCGATGCCGTCCTCGTCCCGTCGCGGCCCCTCGAACGCGGGACCGACGTCCCGGGGCGGGTCGCCCTCCGCCAGGGCGGCTCGGCCGCGAACACGGCGCGCTGGCTCGCCCGCCTCGGGGCTCGAACGACCCTCGTTGCGGCCGTCGGACGGGATCCCGTCGGGCGAGCCCTCGTCGACGCCGTCCGGGCCGATGGGGTGACGCCGCGGGTCGCTCGGATCGCCGGGTGGAAGAGCGGTCGGATCGGGGTCCTCGTCACGCCCGACGGCGAGCGCTCCTTCGTGGCCGACCGGGGGGCGGCCGACCAGCTCGCCCCGGAGCACCTGCGCGGCTCCTGGTTCGACGGGCTCGACCTCCTCCACCTGCCGGCCTACTCGCTCCTCGGCGAGCCTCTCGGCCTTGCCGGACGGGCGGCCATCGAGGCGGCGCGGGCCCGCCAGGCGCTCGTCAGCCTCGACCTGGCCTCCATCGCCCCGCTCCTCGCCCGGGGCCGACGGGCGGCCCGGGCCCTCGTCGAATGGGTTCGAGCCGACATCCTCTTCGCCACCGAGGCCGAGAGCGAGGCGCTCCTCGGGCGCTACGCCGTCGACGACCTCCTCGACTTCGCGCCGCTCGCCGTCGTCAAGCGGGGCGCTGAAGGGGCGACGATCCTCCTGCGCAGCGCGAGCCCGGGCTCGGAGCGGCTGAAGTTCGAGGTCGCCACCCGGCCGGTGGCGACGGACGACTCGACGGGGGCCGGTGACGCCTTCGACGCCGGCTTCCTCGTGGCCTGGCTGGCGGCCCGGGCGGCGGGTCGGCCGGTGGTCTCGGCGCTTCGGCGGGCGGCGATGGCGGGGCACCGGGCGGCGATCCGGCACCTGACGTCGCCCCGACCCGAGCTCGTCCTCGGCTGACGGTGGCCGGGCGCCGCGCCGTGGGACGGGCTGCCGCGGGGCCTGTTGTCGGGAGCGCTGCCGCCGGGCCGGGTGTCGCCGCTCGACTCCGCCTCGCCGACGAGGTCGCCGCCGCCCTCGCCGCCGGGCAGCCCGTCGTCGCCCTCGAATCGACGCTCATCAGCCACGGCCTGCCGTTCCCGATCAACCTCGAGGTGGCCGCCCGCGCCGAGGAGGCCGTCCGCGCCGCCGGGGCGACGCCAGCGACCGTCGCCATCCGGGACGGGACGATCCGGGTCGGGCTCGCTCGAGACGAGCTCGTCGCCCTCGCCTCGGCGCCGGCCGGCGAGGTCCGGAAGGCGTCGCGATCGTCGCTCGCCGTCGCCCTGGCTCAGGGCGGGTGGGCGGCGACGACGGTCTCGGCGACGATGGTCGCCGCTCGCGCTGCTGGGATCGCGGTCTTCGCCACCGGTGGGATCGGCGGCGTCCACTGGGGCGCCTTCGGTGGGATCAGCACGGGCGGCGGTGCCGGCTCGGCGATCCCGGCCCGGTCTCGGCCGCCGAGCCTCGACATGTCGGCGGACCTCGAGGAGCTCGCCCGCACGCCCGTCGCCGTCGTCTCGGCGGGGCCGAAGGCGATCCTCGACGTCGCCGGGACGATGGAGTGGCTCGAGGGGCGGGGGGTCCCGGTCCTCGTCGTCGGACAGCGTGAGGTGCCGGGTTTCTGGTCGCGGACGAGCGGGGTGCCGGCGCCGATCAGCGTCGCCGACGTGGCCGAGGCGGCGCGGGTCGTGGGGACGCACCTCGACCTCGGCCTCGGGAACGGCATCCTCGTCTGTGTGCCGGTGCCGGAGGAGGCGGCCCTGCCGGAGGCCGTCGGCCGGGCGGCGGTCGAGCAGGCCGTCGCCGAGGCGGAGGCGGCCGGCGTCGGCGGCGCCGAGCTGACTCCCTGGCTCCTCGCCCGGATCGCCGAGCTGACCGACGGCGCCTCCCTCCGGGCGAACGCGGCCCTCATCGTCGAGAACGCGCGAACGGCGGGCGAGTTGGCGCGGCGGCTGGCCGGTGAGCGCCGGGGTGACGGGCGTCGGGGCGCCGGCACTGCCTGATCGCGTCGCCACCACCGAACACTACGCGCCCCCCGGCCGGCGGCTGCTCGGGATGTCGCCACCACCGAACAGAACGGGTCGTGTCGGGGCGAGGACCCGCGTTCTGTTCGCCCACGGCGACGTGTCAAGCAGCAGGGTCGCCGGGACCCGCGTTCTGTTCGGCCACAGCGACGCGCCGGGCGGCCGAGCGCCCACGAAGGTCGTTCTGTTCGCCCACGGCGACGTGTCAAGCAGCAGGGTCGCCGGGACCCGCGTTCTGTTCGGCCACAGCGACGCGCCGGGCACCGGGGTGGCCGGGACCGCGTTCTGTTCGCCCACGGCGACGTGTCAAGCAGCCTGGTGGGGAAGCCCGTTCTCTTCGCCCACGGCGAGACGCCCGCCAGCCGGGACGGCGCGATCCGCTTTCTCTTCGCCCGCGGCGACGCACCGGCCATGGACGGGT
Organism: Chloroflexota bacterium; assembly: GCA_034434735.1. Lineage (GTDB taxonomy): Bacteria > Chloroflexota > Limnocylindria > Limnocylindrales > CSP1-4 > BPIH01. The sequence goes on along the minus strand of DAOTYQ010000022.1, from coordinate 15,629 downwards.
CCCCGCGACCGACCCGTCGCCACACCCCGGTGTCGACTCCCGATGCCGGCTTCGAGGCCGCGGGGCACCTCGCGCTCTGCGGGCCGGTCGTCCCCTTGGCTGGCCCCCCGGCCCCGGCCGGGCCCGAGATCATCGCCGCCTTGCTCATCACGGTGGCGCTGGCTACACTCGCCGCAGCGGTCGTCTTTCGGTGGAGCGAGCAGCGCGCCAGAGAGCGCGGGCTCATCGACCAGACGAGCGGGTCTTGATGGCCGCCACCGTCGTCGCCCGCCCGCCGCCGGACCCGGGAGGCACGTCCGAACGGATCAGGCATCGGTCGACCCGCGGCCGGTGAACAGGAACGGCGGACGACGGCCGGGATGGTGGGACAGATCGCCGGGATGGCCCAGGAGGGCCGCCGAGGGAGGCCAGATGCGGATCTACGAGGGCAGTCCCCGCCAGGACTTCGAGGAGGTCTTTCGGTCCATCGGGGCCTTTCTCGACCAGCGCGGGATGCGGGAGATCCTCCTCCTCGAGGCGCCCGACGGCTTCATCGTCCAGGGCCTCGTCATCGCCGGGGTGGGCGGCAGCGCCTGGTCGGAATCGATGGGCCAGCAGGTCAAAGAGACCCTCACCTTCCTCGACGACGACATCGCCCGCTTCATGGAGGAGGCGATCGCCCGCCGCGGTCGCCCGACCCCGCCGGCCGACCCGGTCCCGACCGGCTTCTACGAGCAAGCCCTCCGGGTCATCGGCCGCTACATCGACGAGCAGCGACCGCGCGACGTCTTCTTCTTCGAGCAGGATGGCGCCTTCGTCCTCCGGCTCCTCACCGCCGGCCAGGCCGGGGCGCGCCACGTCCTCGTCGAGTTCACCCGCCAGGACATCGATGCCATGATCGCCAGCGGACCGAGCCTTCGGCTCGAGGACGCCGGCGGTCGGGCGGCCACCCCGACCGCCTGAGTTCAAGGGAGGAACAGCCGCATGAAGGCACTCAAGACCCTCGCCATCGTCCTCGGCGCGACGCTCGCCCTGCTCATCGTCGTCCCGCTCCTCGTCCTGGCCGGTCTCTTCGTCTGGCTGAAGCTGACCGAGGAGTCCGACGAGGAGGCGCTCGAGCTCGAGCAGGAGGGCGGCGCCTGAGCTCCCTCCCGAGGTCGACCGCCGACGGGGCCGCCGACCACCGGCGGCCTCTTCACGTCGCCGCCGCGACCCCCGATCCGGTGGCGAGCCCATCAGCCGCGGCGACGCCTCGGGTCCCCGACCCCGAACCGCCCCGGCCAGGCGACCTCCCCATCGCCCTCCTCGTCGACTACGACGGGACCATCGCGACGACCGACGTCGGTGACGTCCTCATGGCCGCCTTCGTGCCCGGGAAGTGGGAGGCCGCCGGCGCCGCCTACGACGCCGGGCGGATCGGCTCGCGCTCGCTCATGTCCCTCGAGATGGCGGTCTGCCGAGCGAGCCGCGAGGAGATGCTCGTCCTCGCCCTCGAGCAGCCCCACGACCCGAGCTTCACCGCCCTCGTCGACCGGGCCCGGGCCGTCGGCGCCGCCGTCGAGGTCGTTTCCGACGGGTTCGGCTTCTACGTTCGGCCGAACCTGGCGCGCCTCGGGGTCGGCGACGTCACCGTCGTCACCAACGACGTGGTCTGGCGGGACGGGCAGGCCGAGATGGTCTTCCCGAACGGCCACCCGCGCTGCTTCGTCTGCGGGACCTGCAAGCGGCGGCGGGTCCTGGGGCACCAGGCCGTCGGGCGCCGGGTCGTCTTCGTCGGCGATGGCCACAGTGATCGGTACGCGGCGGGCTATGCCGACGTGGTCTTCGCCAAGGGCTCCCTCGTCGGTCTCTGCGAGGCCGCCGGCTGGGCCTACCGGCCGTGGCGGACCTTCGACGACGTCGATGCCTGGCTGGCGGCGACCATCGACGCCTGGCGCCGCGATCCGGCGAACCTGCCGCCGCCCGTCCGACGGCCCTTCTACTGCGGCCCGGAGGTCTGGGGTCCGGATCGATCGGATCCGGCGTAGGACGCGGAAACCGGCAACCGAGCCAGCGGGGCCGCCCCGGGGGGCCCCGTTTGCGCCGGCCGACCGGCATCGGGTAGCATGGCCAAAACCCCGGAGGAACCAGAGCGAATGGCGACGTATGTCTTCGTGACCGGAGGCGTGACCTCATCCCTCGGCAAGGGCATCACCGCCGCCAGCATCGGTCGGATCCTCAAGGCTCGTGGGCTTCGGGTCTCGATCCTCAAGCTCGATCCCTACATCAACGTCGATCCCGGGACGATGTCGCCGTACCAGCACGGCGAGGTCTTCGTCACCGACGACGGCGCCGAGACCGACCTCGACCTCGGCCACTACGAGCGCTTCATCGACGAGAACCTGACCCAGCTCTCGAACGTCACGACCGGCCGCATCTACCAGGCCGTCATCGCCAAGGAGCGTCGCGGCGACTACCTCGGTGGCACGGTCCAGGTCATCCCCCACATCACGAACGAGATCAAGGAGCGGATCGTCCGCGTCGCCACCCACGGCGAGGCCGACGTCGTCGTCGTCGAGGTCGGCGGGACCGTCGGCGACATCGAGAGCCTGCCCTTCCTCGAGGCGATCCGCCAGATGCGCAAGGACGTCGGTCGGCGAAACGTCCTCTACGTCCACGTCACGCTCCTGCCGACCCTCGCCGCGACCGGGGAGCTGAAGACGAAGCCGACGCAGCACTCGGTCAAGGAGCTGCGGGGGATCGGGATCCAGCCCGACGTCATCGTCCTCCGCTCGGACCATCCCGTCAGCGACGAGATCCGCGAGAAGATCGCCCTCGTCACCGACGTCGACGTCGAGGCCGTCATCCCGGCCCAGACGGCCGAGACCATCTACGCCGTGCCGCTCCAGTTCGAGGCCGCGGGCTTGGGCCGGCTCATCGTCCGCGAGCTCGGCCTCGGCGATCCCGACGCGCCCCCCGATCTCGACGGCTGGCAGCGCCTCGTCGAGCGGATCCTCGCCCCGAAGCCGAGCGTCGAGATCGCCCTCGTCGGCAAGTACATCGAGCTCCCCGACGCCTACCTCTCGGTCACCGAGGCCCTCAAGCACGCCGCCTGGGCCCACGGGGTCGACGTCCGGATCCGATGGGTCGACTCGGAGAAGCTGACCCCGGAGACCGTCGCCGACATCCTCGCCGGGGCCGCCGGGATCTTGGTCCCGGGCGGCTTCGGGCATCGCGGGATCGAGGGCAAGATCCTGGCCGCCCGCTTCGCTCGGACGCGGGGCGTCCCGTACCTCGGCCTCTGCCTCGGGCTCCAGTGCGCGGTCATCGAGTTCGCTCGGTCCGTCCTCGGCACCGACGACGCCAACTCCACCGAGTTCGACATGTTCACCGCCCACCCCGTCATCGACTTCATGCCCGACCAGCGGGAACTCGAGACGAAGGGCGGCACGATGCGGCTCGGCCTCTATCCGGCCCGCCTGACGCCGGGCTCGAAGGCGATGGCGGCCTACGGCCAGGAGGTGGTCTACGAGCGCCACCGCCACCGCTTCGAGGTGAACAACCGCTACCGCTCGCTCCTCGAGGAGCACGGGATGCTCCTCTCCGGCCAATCGCCGGACGGGCGACTCGTCGAGATCATCGAGCTCCGCGATCACCCCTGGTTCCTGGCCAGCCAGTTCCATCCCGAGTTCCGTTCGCGACCGGAGCGACCGCACCCGCTCTTCGCCGGCTTCGTCGGAGCGGCCATCGCCCGGTCCGGTCTCGCGGCCGAGGCCCCGAGCCCGGTTCCCGTGGCCTGAGCTCGCCGGTCGGGTCGATCCCGCGTCGGCGCGCCGCCGAACCCGCCGCGACCCGCGGGGCCATGCGCCCAGGGGACGTAGAATGAGGCCCGTCGGCCCCTGCCCGGGCCGCCTCGCCATCCTCGCACCCGGAGTGGACCCATGAAGATCTTTCTCGACACCGCCGACATCGACGAGATCCGGACGGCGGCGCGGTGGGGCGTCCTCGACGGCGTCACGACGAACCCGACCCTCTACGCCCGGGTCGGCGGTGCGTCCTACGAGGCGATCCTCCAGGAGATCTGCCGGATCACGAGCGGCCCCGTCTCGGCCGAGGTCGTCGCCGACGATGTCGACGGGATGCTCGAGGAGGCTCGCCACTACGCCGCCCTCGCCCCGAACATCGTCGTCAAGATCCCGATGAGCGAGACCGGCCTCGAGGCGATCAGTCGCTGCAAGGCCGAGGGGATCAAGACGAACTGCACGCTCATCTTCACGGCCAACCAGGGACTCCTCGCCGCCAAGGCCGGCGCGTCGCTCCTCTCGCCCTTCGTCGGCCGTCTCGACGACATCAACGAGGAGGGGATGATCGTCGTCCGCGAGCTGGCCGAGATCGTCGCCATTCACGAGCTCGAGGCCGAGGTCCTCGCCGCCTCGATCCGCCACCCGCGGCACGTGACGGAGGCGGCCCTCGCCGGGGCCCACATCGCCACGGTTCCGTTCAAGGTCCTCCAGCAGATGGTTCGCCATCCGCTCACCGACAAGGGGATCGTCCAGTTCAAGAAGGACTGGGAGGCGGCTCGGGCGGCACTGGCGGCGAAGCAAGGCGACTGAGCGCCCGGCGCCGGTGAGCGCGCCGGCCGACGCGGATCGGACGCCGCCGGACGGGGCGGGGAGGCCCGGGGTCGATCGCCTCAGCGTCGTCGCCCCCGAACTGCTCATCGTCGGCGGCGCCCTCTCGGTCCAGGTCAGCGCGGGCCTCGCGGCCCAGCTCATCGCGGTCCACGGCGCCCTGGCCGTCGTGGCGATGCGGACCTGCTTTTCGGCGGCGATCCTCGTCCTCCTCCGGCGGGGCTGGCCGCTGCCGCCGCCCGGTCTCGCCGACCGCCGGGGCGCCCTCCTCGGCGCTCTCGGTCTCGGCCTGACCCTGGCGGCGATGAACACCGCCTTCTACACGGCCCTCGGGCGGATCCCCCTCGGCGTCGCCGTCACCATCGAGTTCACCGGGCCCCTCGCCGTCGCCATCCTCGGCCGGCGACGGCCGCTCGACTTGGTCTGGGTCGTCCTCGCTGGCGCTGGGATCTGGGTCCTCGCCGGTGGCCGGCTCGTCGCCGGGGACGCCGTCGGTGTGCTCGCCGCCTTCGTGGCCGGCGCGTGCTGGGCCGGCTACATCCTCGTCGGCGGTCGGGTCGCCAGGATCTGGCCCGGCGGGGATGCCCTGACCGCCGCCCTCCTCGTCGCCTCGGCCATCGTCGGGCCGGCGGCCCTCGTCGCGGGCGGCCTCGGCGAGGCCGTCAGCGCGCCGGAGGTCCTCGCCGCCGGCCTCGTCGTCGCCGTCTTCGCCAGCGCCGTGCCGTACCGGCTGGAGCTGGCCGCCCTCGGCCGCATGGCCGCCTCGACCTTCGGGGTCCTCATGAGCCTGGAGCCGGCCATCGCGGCCGTCGTCGGCCTTCTCGTTCTCGGCCAGATCTTGAGCGCGCCCGAGGTCGCGGCCATCGGGGCCGTCGCCATCGCCTGCGCCGGGGCGAGCTGGTCGGCTCGGCGGGGCCGGGTGGCACCGGGCGAGCTGGAGGTCGCCTAGGTCCTGGCAGCGGGACGGCCCCGGTCGGCGGGCGTGATGTGGCGGGTGTTTTGGCGGGCGTGATTTGACGAACGCCACCCGGGCGACTATGCTCCATCCACCCCCACCCGGCTGTGCCCGTTCCACGATTCCGCGCCAGCCCCCCGCCGTGGGTCGCACCCGCAGGTGATTCCAGCCCGATGCCCGGAAACGGCCCCGAACCGCGCGACCAGCGCTCCCGACGTCGACCTCGCCGGCGTTCCACCGGCTCCCGACTCCCGACGACGGACTACGACGAGCTCCTCGAAGCCGAGGCAGCCCGGGAGCGGAACGACCTCGCCGCCGACGAGCTCCGCGCCATGAGCGTCTCCGAGCTCCGCTCCGTCAGCCGCGAGCTCGACATCGAGCCCGCCCCGAGCGAGCGGAAGGAAGACCTCGTCGATCAGATCCTCCAGCGTCAGACCGAGCGGGCTGGCCTCGCCTACGCGACCGGCATCCTCGACATCGTGGAGGAGGGGTTCGGCTTCCTCCGCCGGCATGGCCTCCTGCCGAGTCCGGACGACGTCTACGTCAGCTCGTCGCAGATTCGCCGCTACGGCCTCCGCATCGGCGACCGGATCAGCGGCGCCGTCCGGGCGCCGCGCGAGGGCGAGAAGTACTGGGGCCTCGTCCGGGTCGACTCGGTCAACGGCGTCGACGTCGAGACGGCCCGTCGGCGGCCCCACTTCAACGACCTGACCCCGGTCCACCCGAACGAGCTCATCAACCTCGAATCCGACCCGAAGAACCTGAGCCAGCGGCTGGTCAACCTCGTCAACCCGATCGGCAAGGGCCAGCGGGCCCTCATCGTCAGCCCGCCGAAGGCCGGCAAGACGATGCTCCTCAAGAACATCGCCAACGGGATCACGGCGAACTACCCGGACATCCTCCTCATGGTCGCCCTCATCGGCGAGCGGCCGGAGGAGGTGACCGACATGCGGCGCTCGGTGAAGGGGGAGGTCATCGCCTCGACCTTCGACGAGCCGACGGAGAACCACACCCACGTCGCCGAGATGGCCCTCGAGATCGCCAAGCGGCAGGTCGAGACGGGTCGCGATGTCGTCATCCTGCTCGACTCCATCACCCGCCTCGCCCGGGCCTACAACCTCGCCCTGCCGCCGTCGGGGCGAACCCTGTCGGGTGGCATCGATCCGGTCGCCCTCTATCCGCCGAAGCGCTTCTTCGGGGCGGCCCGCAAGATCGAGGAGGGTGGCTCGCTGACGATCATCGCCACCTGTCTCGTCGACACCGGATCCCGGATGGACGACGTCATCTACGAGGAGTTCAAGGGCACCGGCAACAGCGAACTCATCCTCGACCGAAAGCTGGCCGAGAAGCGGATCTTCCCGGCCATCGACGTCCTCCGCTCCGGAACCCGGCGCGAGGAGCTACTCCTGGACGAGCCGACGCTCCGGATGGTCTGGACGATGCGCCGGATGCTGTCCGCCGTCGGGACGAACGAGGGCATCGAGCTCCTCCTCAATCGGATGGCGAAGACCCAGTCGAACGCGGAGTTCCTCGCCAGCCTGACGAAGAGCCTCGAGTCCTGACCCGGGGCCCCCGCGTCGTCTCGCGGCTTGTGTGGCTGACGGGGCGCAGCGAGCGGCGCCGGCCCCTGCGGCTCGAGTCGCAGGTCGAGCCGGGCGGTCGCTGAGCCGCGGCGGGACGTCGAGATCAAGAACTCGATCGTGGCGCTGAATTTCGGCGGCGACAGCGGCGATTGTTCGACTGCGGTCAGCGCCAATGGCACGAACTTCGACACCGATGGGAGCTGCGGCGCTGGGTTCACCAAGGTGACCCCCGCTGAACTCAACCTCGGCCCGCTCGCCGACAATGGCGGTCCGACCAAGACCCATGCCCTCCAGACCGGGAGCGTCGCCATCGACGCGGCGTCCGACTGCACGCTCCTCGACGGGACGACGCCGGTGACGACCGACCAGCGCGGGGTCGCCTGGCCGCAGGACGGCGACGACGACAGCTCGGCGGTCGGCGACGTCGGGGCATACGAGGTCGAGGCGGCCGCCGCCGCCAGCCCGAGCCCGTCCCCGGCTGGCAGCCCGAGCGCGTCCCCGGCCGGGACGGCGACGGCACCGGTCACGCCGCCGGCGACGGACGAGACCGAGCACGTCGCGACGGGCAACTCCCTCCTCGCCGGCGGGCTCGTCGCCCTCGCCGCCGCCCTCGGCGGCCTCCTCGTCCCGACCTGGGTTCGGCGGATCCGGCAAGCGCGCTCTCGCTGAGCAGGCCGACCGGCGCGATCGAGCCGACCGTCACCAGCGGCGGGTGATCGGTTCTGGCTGGTCGGGGCGTCCTCGGCGACGAGGTCTTCGCCGCGGATTCGGGACGTTCTGGGCGAGCCAGGACCTGGGACGCTCCTGGCGTCGGCCCACCTCGATCCAAGCGCCCGATCCGGGTCTCCAGCTGGCCGTCCCGACCGCGACCGCCGCCGACGGCCGCTGGCCGGCGGTGTCGCCCGACGGCTCGAAGCTCGTCCGCGGGCAGTTCGATCGCGCCGAGGCGCCGACGCTCGTCAGCACGAACGGATTGCCCGGCTCCCCGCTCGACGTCGCCTGCGCGTCCGATGGTGGCCTCGTCGCGGTCGTCGCCAACGCGTCGTGCCCGGCCGGCAAGGCGTCGTGCACCTCCGCCACGTCGCTGGCCTCCAGCGGGGACGCCGGTCGAACCTGGGCTCAGCCTCCGTGGCCGCTGCGAGCCTCAAGCTCGGGGGTTCGCTCGGCTCGATGGGAGGGCGCCCGCCGTGTCGGCTGGGTTGCGCGGACGGTCTCCCCTCTGCTAGGGTAGGCGCGACCGATTACCGCCCGAGTCCCCGCGGGCGTTCCGCACGAACAACCGGGGCCGGCTTCGGCGCCACCACCCCAGCGGCCGATCCGCCCCAGGACGAGGAGACCGTATTGCCGAACGCGTCGGTCGGCATCGACCGCCTCCGTGCCCTCCTTCGCCGCCCGCGCTCCCGCCTCTCCGCGACTGCCCTCCGCTTCCATCGGCAGGCGATCAGGGGCGCCGCGTCGCTCCGCCTCCACCTCGTCGGCCGACCGCTCGAACCCCAACCGACGGTCGCCGTCATCTCCCTCGCCCGGCCGGCGGGCGTCGACGCCAGGGCAGGGCTTGCTGTCGCCCGCCCGACGTCCCCCGAAGCCGCCCCGACGTCCCCCGAGCCCGCGTCGTGGTCGCCGACGGGCACCCCGCCGTCGCACCAGCCCGCCCTGCTCGCCGACGGGCGGCTCGGCCGCCGCTCCGCCCCACGCCTCCGCCCGGCGGGCGGGACCGGGCCCGACCGACCGCGAGGCCGTCGTTCGACCGCCCTCGCCCAGCTCACGGAGTTCCGCGGGGGAACCCCCCGGCGGATGATCGCCCGCGTCCTCCGCGATGTGGGTCGGCGAGCCGTCGCCCACGAGCACGCTGCGGCTGCCGCCGTGGCCGCCGTCCTGGTTGGCGCCTCGTTCGCATCGGCCGTCCCGTCCTTCGCCGGACCGCCGAGCGGAAACGCCGATGGCCCCGGTACGACTCCCCGCATCGTCGTGGGCGGCGGCGTTCTGGGGCCCCCGCCGACGGACGGGCTCGGCGGGGACGAGATCCGGGGCCCGGAGGGGTGGACCGACGAACCCTTCGACGACTTCGGCTCGAACGGAGGCCGTGGTGGCGCCGTCGACGGAGGTCCCACCGACGGTGGCGGACCGGGCCAGGAGGCGGACCCGCAGGCTCGACTCGCCGATCCGGAGGCGTCGGCCGAGACGATCGAGCCGGTCGGCCCGTTCCTCGCCGATGGAACGCTCCTGAAACCGGTCGCCGTCGATACCCGAGTCCCCGACGCCCGCGACCGCCTCGTCTTCTACCGCGTCCAGAGCGGCGACACGCTGACCGGCATCGCCCGCCGGTTCGGGATCTCGATGATGACGCTCTGGTGGGCGAACGAACTCACCTCGAAGGACGACCTTCACGTCGGCCAGGTCCTCCGGATCCCGCCGGTCGACGGCCTCGTCGTCACCGTCGCCGACGGCGACACCCTCGACGCCATCGCCGCACGGACGGGGGTCCCGAAGGAAACCATCGCCGCCTTCAACGGTCTGACCGACGACGGCCTCGTCGTCGGTCAGACCCTCATCGTGCCGGGCGCGCGGGGCGACCCGATCCCGACGCCGAAGCCGACGCCGCGTCCGGTCCTTCGGACGGTCACCCGGACCGTCCAGCCACCGAGTCGCTACACGGGTGGAGCACTCCTCTGGCCGGTGGCGGGTGGCTACCTCAGCCAGTACTACCACTACGGCCATTATGGAATCGACATCGCCGCCGATTACGGGACACCGGTTCGGGCGGCGGCGGCAGGGACGGTCGTCTTCGCTGGCTGGAAGAGCAACGGCGGCGGCTACCAGGTCTGGATCGCCCACGGCTCGGGTCTCTACACCGGCTACTACCACATGTCGGCGGTGTCGGTCGGGCGCGGGCAGGCGGTCGGTCGGGGCCAGATGGTCGGTCGGATCGGAACGTCGGGCTGGGCGACGGGCCCGCACCTCCACTTCGAGGTCTGGCGCGGCTACCCGTGGGAGGCTGGCAGCAGCCGGGTCAACCCGCTCCGGTATCTCTAGGCCAGCCCTTCCACCGTCCGAGCGCCTCGAGGGCTCGACCGGCGAACTCGCCGTTCGGGAGCCGCAGCGGGGCGGCCGACGGAGCATGCGACAATCGGGCCGATGTTCCTCGATGAAGTGACGATCTTCGTGAAGGCCGGCGCCGGCGGCGACGGGGCGGCGACCTTCCGGCGCGAGGCGTTCGTGCCCCGGGGTGGGCCGGACGGCGGCGACGGCGGTCGCGGCGGCTCCGTCTACCTCGAGGTCGATCCCGGCCTGACGACCCTCCGGGACTTCCAGTACCGACACCACTTCCGGGCCCAGGATGGTGGCCGCGGGGAGCGCCAGCGGCGCCACGGTAAGGCCGGTGAGGACCTCGTCCTGCGGGTTCCCCCGGGGACGGCAGTCTACGACGCGGCGACCGGCGAGCTCATCGCCGATCTCGTCGCCACGGGCCAGCGGGTCATGGTCGCCCGAGGAGGTCGCGGCGGGCTCGGCAACGTCCACTTCGCGACGGCGACTCACCAGGCGCCGCGCCACGCCCAGAAGGGGGAGCCCGGCGAGGAACGGACCCTCCGCCTCGAGCTCCGGCTCATCGCCGACGTCGGCCTCGTCGGCCTCCCGAACGCGGGCAAGTCGACCCTCCTCGCTGCCCTGACCGCCGCCCGGCCGAAGATCGCCCCCTACCCGTTCACGACCCTGGAGCCGAACCTCGGGGTTCTCGAGCTGGGGGAGGACGATCCGCGGCGGCCGACCATCGCCGACGTCCCGGGCCTCATCGAGGGAGCGAGCGGCGGGGCGGGTCTCGGCCACGCCTTCCTCCGGCACGTCGAACGGACCCGCCTCCTCGTCCACGTCGTCGACGGGGCCGACCGCGACCCCGAGTGGGCGTACGGCGTCATCCGGGGCGAGCTCGGCGCCTACGACCCGGCCCTCCTCCGGCGGCCGATCCTCGTCGCCTTCAACAAGACCGACCTCCCGGAGGCGGTCCGGGCCTGGCCGGCCTTCCGGGCCGCTCGGGAGCGCGAGGGGCTGCCGGTCGTCGCCATCTCGGCCGCGGTGGGAACCGGGCTCGACGAGCTCCGGCGCCGGATCGCCGACCTCCTCCCGCCGGCCGAGGTCCTCGCCGGGCCGCCCGAACCGGCGGGTGTCGTCGTCCATCGGATCGACGCCGTCGGCGATGCCTTCGCCGTCGAGCGGGAGCCGGACGGTGCCTTTCGGGTTCGGGGTCGTCGGATCGAACGGCTCACGGCGATGACCGACTTCGAGAACGAGGAATCGGCGGCCCGCTTCCAGCGCGACCTCGAGCGGCTCGGCATCGATGCCGAGCTGCGGCGCCGGGGGATCGAGCCGGGCGACGTGGTCCGGATCGGCCGCGCCGAGCTCGTCTGGGAACCCGAGGTCGGCCCGGAGGTGGGTGCCGGGGTGGGTCGACGGCGGCGGGGTCGGGGCGGCCGCGGGGGCAGCGGTTCGTGACGCGGCGACTCGGCGTCTTCGGCGGGACCTTCGATCCGATCCACTATGGCCACCTCGCCATCGCCGAAGAGGCGCGCGAGGTCCTCGGCCTCGAGCAGGTGCTCTTCGTTCCGGCCGCCCGGCCGCCCCACAAGCAGGATCGGCCGACGAGTCCGGCCGAGGATCGAGCGGCCATGGTCGCTCTGGCCATCGCCGATAATCCGGGCTTCGGACTCTCGCGGATCGAGCTCGACCGGCCGGGACTCTCCTACACGGTCGACACGATCCGCGCCCTCCGCGAACAGCTCGACGGCGGGGGCGAGGCGGGGGGCGTCGAGCTCTGGTTCGTCTGCTCGGTCGAAGCGGTCCGGGAGATGCCGACCTGGCACGAGCCACGGGAGCTGGTTCGGCTCTGCCGCTTCGCCGTCGCACCGCGGCCGGGGGTCGCTCGACCGTCCCGGCGCTGGCTGACCGAGCAGCTCGGGACGGCCGAGCCCTTCGTCTTCCTCGACGGCCCCCACGTCGGGATCTCGGCCTCGGAGATCCGGGCCAGGGCGGGGGCGGGCCGGAGCATCCGCTACCTCGTCCCGCCCCCGGTCGCGGCCTACGTCGCCGCCCACCGGCTGTACGCTGGAGCGACGGCGGGTCCGGCGCCCACGCCGACCGCGGGTGGATTGGGCGCCCTGGCCCGGAGGCGACCGCCGATCCGGCCGATACGGAGGAAGGACCGATCGTGAAGGACGAACGCGCGGAGCCCGCTCGGCCGGTCGATCCGGCCGGCGAGTCGGCCGCAGTCGGGGAACGCGACGCGCAGGCGCAGTCGGCGCCCCCGGAGGGAACGGAGACCAAGCCCCCGGAGGGAACGGAGACGGCGTCCTCGCCGCCGACCGCGCCACCCCCGCCGGCGACCGCTCGGGTCGGACTGCCGGGCCGGACCGAGCCGGCGCCGGTCACAGGCCGAGTCCCCCTCGAGGTCGCCCGGCGGATCGTCGAGCTCGCCGAGGACAAGAAGGCGGCCGACATCGTCCTCCTCGAGCTCGGGGCCCTGACGACCATCGCCGACTACTTCGTCATCTGCTCGGGCGGCTCGGAGCGGCAGCTCGACGCCATCGCCGACGCCATCGTCGAGGGGCTCGCCGCCGAGGGAACCGAGCCGATCGGCCGAGAGGGGACCGCGGCCTCGCACTGGATCCTTCTCGACTACGGCGCGGTCATCGTCCACGTCCTCGCCCCGCCGGAGCGCGACTACTACCAGCTCGAGCGCCACTGGTCGCAGGCCCGGACGATCCTCCGGGTCCAGTAGGCGACGGCGGCGCTGGCGTAGAGCCGCCCGGCCCAGGGTCGCAGGCCCGGCCGATCCTCCGGGTCCAGGAGACCCCCGCCGGTCGGGCTCGACGGCGCGAACCCGGTTTTCCGTCTCCTCGGCACGCGCTTCCCCCAATCGACGGAGCGACGGCCCGCCGAGTACCGACCCGGACGCGGTACCGACGGGTCATGGGCGGCCGGGTCGGGGGTGCCTAGGATGCGGTCAGATCGAGCGTCGCCGACGCTCGCCACGAGGCCCGACGACGACCGAGATGCCACGCCCGAGCGAACGCTGTCCGCGCTGCTTCCGCCGCCTCATCGTCAGCCGCTTCGATACGACCTTTCGGCTCCCGGATCGGACGGAGCGTCTCTGCTTCGGGATCCCGGGTGGGCTCTGTGAGGCCTGCTCCCAGCTCTACGTCGAGCCCGAGCTGCTCGAGCTCCTCGACCTCGGCGACGCCCGCTGTGTCTTCGCCATCGAGAGCGACCTCGTCCTCCAGGAGCAGGCCTGGTCGAGCGCCGAGTAGGCGTTCGCGGTCGGGCGCCGAGTCGGCGGCCGGACGCCGCCTCAAACGCCAGCGCCTCGTCCCCGCGCGGCGGCCCGCGCCCTTCCCTCGGCGGCGGAGATCACCGACCCCATGTGGCCGGCGCCGGCGCCGGTCGCCGTGGGACGCCACGTCGCCGCTCGAGCGGTTCGCGGCGCGACGTGCTCGAGGAGCCAGAGGGTGACGGCGAGCCGCTGTTGGTGCTCCGTGGCCGGCGGCACGTTCTTGAAGCGGAGGTCGAGGGCGAGGAGCCCGTCCAGGGCGGCCTCGAGTTCCGGCAGCGTCCAACGGGCGGCCTGATCGGCGAGGTGCTTGGCCCGGTACGGGTTGAGCTTGCGCTGCCGGGCCAGGGCTGTCGCCGGCGTTCCGGCGTCGAGGGCGGAGCGGATCTCGACGAGCTCCCGGAGGCGGCGATGGAGCTGGGCGAGGAGGACGGGCGGCGGCGTCGCTTCGACGAGGCGGTCGAGGAGGGCGAGGGCGCCCGGGCGGGTCGGGGAGCCCCGGACCCGTCGTTCGGCGACGGCATCGAGGGCGGCCCAGCTCGACGCCGGCACGGCCTCGGCGACGAGCGCCCGGACGTCCTCGACCCGGACCGGCTCGGCGCCCCGGTAGTGGCCGAGCTTGTCGAGCTCGCTGCTCGCGAGGCGGGCCATCCCGCGCCGATCGACGTCGCCCTCGGTCACGAAGGCTCCGATCCGCGCCGCCAGCTCGGCCGCCGCCGCGGGCTCGAGGTTGATCCCGCGCTCGCGCGCCCGCTGCCGGATCCAGTCGGCCATCCCCTCCGCCCGCGGGCTCTTCACCACCGTCGTCTCGCCGCCACGGGCTTCGACGCCGGCTCGGAGGGCGGCGAGGGCGGCCGACGGCTTCTTGCCCGGCTCTGGGAGGTCGAGGAGGGCGAGGGCGTTGCCCGGGGCGACCGAGTCGAGGAGGCGCTCGATGCCGGCCGCGCGCCGAACGGCCGACCGCTCGGCCACGAGCCTGTCCGGCTCGGAGACGACGACGAGCGTGCCGCCGCCGAAGAGGGGAGCCGAACCCAGTCGGGCGACGACCGTCTCGAGCCCGACCTCCCGGCCGGAGGTCCGCCAGCGCTCCAACGGTGGCCCGGCACCCGCCACACGCCGCGCGAAGGCGGCCACGGCTGCCTCGAGGGCGTACTCGTCGTCGCCGGTGAAGAAGCCGAGGGGAGCCCGCGGCGCGCGCTCGCCCATCAACCCTGCCTCGGGTGACCGTCGAGCCGCCGCCGAGCACGGGCGATCCTCACCCCGATCGGGGCCGCCCCGTTGCGGCGGCCCGCGGCCCACCACCGAGGCGCCTCGTTGCCGAGCTCGGCCCCCTCGTTGCGGCCCCGGCGCGGCCGCAAAGTTCGGACTCCCGGCGCGACCGGGAGCGCCTCGGTCGGGGTGCCCGCCGACGCGAGCCACGCTCCTTGGGGTCGGTTGGGGGGCGCCGCCGACGGCGCCGGCCGTCGCCGCGAAGGTCGGCGGTGAACGATCGTCGGGGTGGCCCACCCGCGGTGCAGCATCGTCCGGATCGTACCCGACCGCCGTCATCGGGTGGTCGCTCGTCGCGGGCCGCGCTCGATGGAGGGCGGCTGCGCCGACCGCGGCTCGGGCGCCGAACGCCGGTTCCGGGGGCGCCCACCGCAGCGGCGGGCCGCCGGACGAGGCGGCGATCCCGAGCCGCTCCACGCCACCAGCCCAATGGACCTCGATCCCCCGGGGCCGAAGGACGACCTCGACGCTCCCGGCTTCGTCGGTCCGGAGGACGAGGGCGCCGACGGCCCGAAGTCGGGCGAGGGTCTCGGGGGCCGGGTGGCCGTACGGGTTCTCGGCACCGACCGAGACGACCGCCACGGACGGTCGGGTCGCCTCGAGCAGGGCCGCCGTCGTCGCCGTTCGGCTGCCGTGGTGGGCGACCTTGAGGACGTCGAGCCGCGGGAGGCCGCGGGCGAGGAGGAGCGGATCGACGCCCTCTTCGGCGTCGCCGGGCAACAGGAAGCGGTGCCCGGCGACGGTGCCGAGGAGGACGATGGAGGCATCGTTGATCGCGCTGCCCGAGTCCGGGGCCATGGCCGGGACGCTCCCGGGGGGCGGCCAGAGGGTGACGAGCTCGACCGTGTCGAGGCTGAGGTGGTCCCCGGCGGCCAGGGTTCGGGCCCGCCGGTCGCCGCCGAGGAGCTGGGCGA
>DAOTYQ010000021.1:0-12361 GCA_034434735.1 Chloroflexota bacterium | reverse complement strand
TGGCCACGGAGCTCGAGGCCGGGGGCCCCGTCTCGGGCGCCACGCTCACGAGCCTCGATGCGGCCCGCTCGGCGGTCGTCGACGCCCGGGCCGTCGTCGGGGCGCGCCAGAACCGGCTCGAGCTCGGGCGCACGGCGCTCGAGGACGCCCGCCTCGCGACGGAGCGCCTCCGCTCGATGGTCGAGGACGCCGACCTGGCCGAAGCCGTCACCGAGCTGAGCCGTCGCGAGGCGACCTACCAGGCCGCCCTCGGGGTGACGGCCCGGGTCCTCTCGACGAGCCTCGTCGACTACCTGCGCTGACGATGGTCCGCTCGCTCCCTGGGCCGGTCCAGGTCCCCGCGCCGTCGCCGGCGACGGCGAATGGGGGCAGCGCCACGGACCGCCGCTCGCTTCCCGCCCGCCTCAAGCTCCCGGCCGGCCTCGTCGGCCTGCCCGATCTGCGGCGCTTCCAGCTCCGGGCGCTTCCGGGAACCGCCCTCTGCGAGCTGCGCTGCCTCGACGAGCGCGGCTTCGCGGTCGTGGCGGCCGACCTCGCCGCCGTCGAGCCGTCCCTCCGCGAGCGCCTCGTCGAGCTCGGATTCGCCGGCCCCGAGGAGCGGGTCCTCGTCCTCCTCGCCGCCCACGGCGACCCGCCGATGGTGACGGCGAACCTGGCCGGGCCGATCGTCGTCGACGAGGGCGGCCGCGGTCGGCAGGTCGTCGTCGAGGACCCGGCCTTCCCGGTCCGGGCGCCCCTCTCGAGGGGCTAGCCGTGCTCGTCCTCACCCGCCGGCCGGGCCAGGGTCTGCGGATCGGTGCGGAGATCGAGCTGACCGTGGTCCGGGTCAGCAGCGGGCGGGTCGTCCTCGCCGTCGCCGCGCCGCCGACGGTGCCCGTCGTTCGGACGGAGCTCCTCGCCGCCGTCGCGGCCGAGACGAATGCCGCCGCTGCGAGTGCCTCGCACGTGCGCCGCGCCCTGCGGGATTTGGGCGGGTACGGCGGGGGCTCGTAGGGTCGGTCGACGGCGTTCGGTCCGGACCGCGGGGCGTTCGTTAGCGGGCCGCCTCGACGGCGAACCAGCCCGGGCCGTCGCCGGTCAGTCCGATCTGGGTCTCCAGACCCGCCAGAAGCGCCTCGCCGCTGACGTCGAGGGGGACTTCGGCCGCCGAGTCGAAGCCCGCCTCGACGAGGAGGGCGATGACGTCGACCGCCGACCAGACCGGCAGCGCCTTGAGGCGATCGAGATCGAGGACCCCCTGCAGGGCGAGTCGGCGGACCTCGGCTTCGACCCGGGTCCGATCGCGGCCGACGAGGCGGAGCCGGCCTCCCGGACGAAGGACCCGCGCCGCCTCGACGACGAAGGCGACGAGCTCCTCGCCGAGGGTATCCGGGAGCTGGGGGGCATAGATGAGCTCGACGGCGCCGTCGTCGAAGGGGAGGGCGAGGCGGAGGTCGAGATCGAGGTCGCCGACCCCCGGGTCGGCGGAGACGCGGATCCAGCCCGGCAGCCGAACCGGTCCTGGACCGAGGTGGAGACGAAGGTTCTGCTGGCCCCGATAGCGCTCGGCGGCGGCAAAACCGGCGAGGAAGCGGTCGAGGTCGAGATCGGTCGGTCGGCGGATCATCGGCGGCTCCCTGCAGCGACGAGATGGGAATCCTGGTGGCTCGGCGCATCGGGGAGCCGTCGGGCGACGACGGTCTCGACGTTCCCCACCCGGGCCCCGAGGGCGACGAGGCGGCGCCAGCGCTCGGCGACGGGGGATCGTCCGAGGAGGTGGGCGCGCGGGTCGAAGCGGACGAAGGAGAGGATCGCCGAGACGAGCTCGCAGCCGGCCGGAACGTCCTCTGGGTCGGGTGGCCATCCGCCGGCTCGGCGCCCGTCGGGCTCGGCGAGCCAGCCGTAGACGGCCTCCAACCCCTCGTCGCGGGCGACCTCGAGGAGGAGGGCGAGGTGCTCCGGGGCGAAGACGATGCCCGGCTCGAGGGTGGCGATCCAGGCCCCCCGGGCCGCAGCGAGCCCCCGATTGGCGGCCCGCGCCCAGCGGGCCCAGCGGTCACCGGCCCCGGTCGGCGCCGGCGGGGCGAGCCAGCACACCCGCCGGTCGGCGGGCGGCCCAGCCCGGCCCATCGCCTCGCCGACGACGAGGACCTCCACCGAGCCGTGGAGGCCGTCCAGGACCGATGCGAGGGACTGCTCGAGCAGGGAAGCGGATGCCGCCGTTGTCGGCGCGTCGACGACGGGGACGACGACGCTGACGAGGGTCGGATCGGCGGTCCGACCGGGCGGAGCGCCGATCTGCGCATCCCGCAACCGGCCGAGGCGCGCCGCCGCGGCCGCCTGCCATCGATCGACCCGCCGTCGGTGGCGGAGCGCGGCCCGTGCCGCCGTGCGGACGGCAGCCGCTGCCTCGGCGGAGACGGCGACGCTCCGTCCCATGGCGCCGATGCCGGCATGCTCGGCTGCCCAACGCAGGGCGTCGGCCCATTCGGCCGCTCGCTGGGCTGCGTCGTAGTCGGCGAGGACCCGCTCCCGAGCCCGGCCGGCCACCTCGGCCCGCAGACCGGGCGACCGGACGAGGGCGAGGAGGGTGTCGAGCCACTCGGCCTTGCCCTTGACGAGGAAGCCGTCGACCCCGTGGCGGATGACGCTGTAGGGGCCGGCCTCCATCGTCCGCGAGGCGATGGTCACGGCGCCGGCGAGGGCGTACTCGAGCCAGTGGAGCTCCGACTTCGCCCGATCGAACTCGTCCCCGAGGAGGGGAGCGAGGCCGATGTCGGGAGCGGCGCGAACGAGGGCCGCGGCAAAGGCAGGGACGCCGATGACGTAGTCGTGGACTTCGTCGACGACGGCCTCGATCCGGCTCCTGGCGTCGGGTTCGTCCGGTGCCCCCAGCCAGACGCGCCGCAGATCGGGGTGGCGGCGCTTCGCCTCGTCGACGGCGTCGCGACAGACCTCGTAGTAGGCGAGGCGAGAGAGGTTGCCGTAGTGGAGGACCCGCGGCGACCCGGGGAGGGAGTCGTCGCGCTGCGCCGCCTCGTACCACCGCCGATCCACGGCGTTGCGGATGACCCGGATCCGGTCCGTGTAGGGTCGGAGCCGGGTCGCCAGGACCGGCGTCGAAACCGTCACCAGGTCGGCTCGACTGGCCATCGCCTCGATGAGGCCCCGCTCCGGGGCCAGGATCCGGCGGTTGCCGTTCCAGGCCGGGATCCGGAGGAGATCGTCGTCGGTTTCGTAGACGATGGCCCGTCCGGCGAACAGGCGCGGCTCCCGCGTCAGCGCCTCCCAGAGGGGGCGGAGGAACTCGTTCGCCGCCCGCTGGATCCGATGCCCGCTCGCTCGCGCATGGGCGGCCGCCTCGGTCCCCTCGGGGCTCGCAAACCGGCAGTCGAAGCAGAGGTGGTGGGTCTGGTCGCCGCGCCGGAGCAAGAGGACGTCGGCCCACTCGAGGGACGCTCGATGGCTCCAGGCGAGGCGGCCGTCGGGGGTCGGCTCGGGGGCGGCGACCTGGCGCCAGGACCGAAGCTCGACGCCGAGGGCGTCGAGGTAGGGCTGGAACATCCAGGTCCGGTAGAAGTCGCAGACGCCGATCGGCGTCGAGTTGTAGACGAGGACGCGGAGACGGTCCACGGCGACGCCTCTAGCTGCGGCTGCCGCTGGTGATCAGCTCGGTCGCCGGTGCCGCCGGCCGGCCGAGGCCGAAGAGGCGCCGGACCTGCTCGAAGAAGCCGGCTCGCTGGCCCCGGATCCAGCGGCGGTAGTCGTCGAAGAGCTGGGTCGCCGTGGGCGACTCGAGGCACCAGAAGATCCGTTCCACGGCGAGATCGATGTCCGCGTCGGGGATCTTGAACGGGTCCGGGATCGGCACATCCTCGGCGAAGGCGGCGGCGCCCCGGCGGCCAGTGACGACGCAACAGCCGGCGAGAGCCGCCTCGCGGGGGAGGCGGTCCATTCCCGGATGGGGACCGAAGTCGATGTAGACGCGACAGCCGGCGAGGAGCGCCCGGACGCCGGCCGGATCGAGTCCGGCGATGGGGACCCAATCGGCCTCCCGTCCGAGGGCGAGGCTGCGCTCGATGATCTGGAGCGTCGTCTCGAAGCCCTTCTTCGGGTTGAAGGCGATCCGGCGCCCCCTCGGTGCCTCGGCGGCGGGCGCTAGATGGGCGGCTGCCAGATAGTCACCGAGCGGCGCGCCAGCCACGCCGTGCCGGACCAGATAGGCATGGGCGTAGGCCGACTGATAGAGATGGACGGGCGGTCGCCGCGGCGCCGGGTGGTGGAAGTACCGACCGAGGTCGGAGACGAGGTTGTTGTCGACGCTCAGCCACCAGAGTCCGACCCGGGCCAGGCCGAAGCCATCGACCGCAGCGCTCCAGACCTCCGGGAGGATGATGACCGTGTCCGGATCGTCGGGCAAGGGGGCGCGCCAGAGCGGGACGCGGTAGTCGCGGTAGGGCGGCGGCACCGTCGCCTCCACGACCGCCTCGGCGAAGGTTCGGTCGGGTGCCGGTACCAGGTACGCCATCGAGGCGTCCGCTCCGAGGGCGACGAGGGCGTCGACGAGCTGGTGGAGGGCCTCCGGCCCCCCGGTGACGCTCTCGGCAGGACAGGTGACGACGACCCGCTGGCCGGTCCGGAGGGCCAGGGTCGGGGCGGGCGATCCCTCCGTCGCGATGGGCGCCGACGGTGGGGCCGGCCGGTTCGAGCGGGTGGGAGGCCGCCGGCCGTGGTGTCGATCGCGCCGCCGCGTCACGAGAAGAGCTCCAGCCAGGTCAGCATCCCCTGGCGCAGCCGGTCGAAGTAGGGTCCCTCGAGGGGGAGTCGCTCGGCGAGCTCCCGGTAGGCCCCGCCCACGGTCGTCGCGTCGAGCCGGACCGAGTCGACGGCCCGCCAAAAGGTCTCGTTCGCCTCGATCCCGGCGGCCTCCTTCTTGAGGTTGGCGAAGACGTTGCTCGCCCGCCGATGGTCCACCGTCGGCAGACCGGAGACCATGGCCAGGCCGAGGTGATCGGCGACCCGCTTGGCGAGGACGCCGGCCCAGATGTCGTCGAAGCGGTCGAAGGGCCAGCCCCGACCCATGAGCGGAAACCACATGGCCGGCGCGAACTCGGCCCGGAAGGCGAGGTTCATCCCGCTCATCGGGAAGTAGCTACCCCGGGGGACGACCTGGCTCGTCTCCGGTCGCTCGAGGCGCAGATCACCGTGCAGGAGCTGGGTCGGGGCGTCCAGGTCCGGGATCCCCTCCCAGAGGCCGTGGCTGACGACGACCGGGTGGGCGTCCCGGATCCCGTACGGGAAGCCGCGGGTGTAGAAGCCGCAGACGGGCTGCCAGCCCAGCGTCACCCGCCGCTCGAGGTTGGCGAGATGGGTCGCCAGGAAGGGTCGTGAGCCGGGGTAGCAGTCGTCGTCGATGGTGACGATGACATCGGCCCCCGACTGCCAGGCCTTCCAATAGCCGAAGTTGCGGATGGCTGCGTTCTGGCGGGGGATGACCCAGGCGCGGGGCCCGAGCTCTCGGTCGATCTCTGCCCAGGAATAGTGCTCGATCGACCAGCCCGTCGGCAGCTCGATCTGGCGCTCGGGGTGGTCTTCGCAGACGATGATCTGACAGCCGCCGAACTCCTCCTCCCAGTCGTCGAGGAAGGCGAGGCTGCGGATCGTCGGGATGACCACGACGACCCGGGTCGTGCCGCGGGAGGCCGGCCAGGCCGCCTCGCGCGGCTCCGGTTCGGATCGGGACCGCGCGCTGGCGGAGGTTGGCGTCGCGGCGTCGGGTGGAGCGGCGATGGAGGGCGCGTTCGGCGGCATCGCATTCCTCGGTCGTGCGTCGATGGCGCGGTGGTCGATGGCACGACGGGAGCGGCGAGCCGACCCCGTCGTGGGCCATCACGACGGCCTCAGGATGCGCCGGCCCGACGGCCTGGTCCAGACCCGGGTCCGGGTAGGTGGAGACCCCGAGCCGCGGGCGACGCCCGACCACCTCCTGGCGCCTCCGCGCACCGGGCCCCCGTCCGTCGTCTCAAGTCCGTCGCTCGAAGGGCCGACTCCCAGCCAGACGGGAGCGGTTCCCGTCGGCGGCAGGGATGCCGCCCAACCGATTCGGCAGTGGCTAGGAGGCCAGCAGTGGGAGTCCGGATCAACACCAACATCGAAGCCCTGATCGCCCAGCGGAACCTGGCGGTCACGGCAGCCTCGCTCGGCAAGTCCGTCGAGAAGCTCTCCTCGGGCCTGCGGATCAACCGCGCCGCCGACGACGCCGCCGGCCTCGGGATCAGCGAGACGCTACGGGCCCAGGTCCGCGGCCTCAACCAGGCGAGCCGCAACGCCCAGGACGCGATCTCGATGGTCCAGACGGCGGAAGGCGCGCTCAACGAAGTCCACGCCATGCTCCAGCGGATCCGCGAGCTGGCGGTTCAGTACAACAACGGCACGAACAGCGCCGACTCGAAGGCGTCGATCAAGGCCGAGGTGGAGCAGCTCGCCGACGCCATCGGCAAGGTCGCCAGCCAGACGAAGTTCAACGGCGTGTCGCTCCTGTCCGGGACGGGGTCGACGGTCACCTTCCAGGTCGGCGCCAATGGCGGTGAGACCCTCGATGTCACCTTCGGTGGCCTCGACGCCGGCGTCGCGGACGTCTCCGCCTTCGTCGCCTCGGCGAACGTCTCGGCCGTCTTCGGCACCGGGACCGCGACGATCAGCGCCATCGACACGGCCATCAACTACGTGAGCACGATGCGGGGCGGGTTCGGTGCCGCGCAGAACCGCCTCGAGCACACGATCAACAGCCTGAACGTCGCCGCCGAGAACCTGGCCGCGTCCGAGTCGCGGATCCGTGATCTCGACGTCGCCGCCGAGATGGTGAACTTCACCAAGCTCCAGATCCTCCAGCAGGCCGGCACGGCGATCCTCGCCCAGGCCAACCAGGCCCCCCAGTCGGTCCTCGCGCTCCTCCGCTAGGCGAGGAGCCCACCGATCCGGTGAGCCGGCGACCCGATCCGGTCGCCGGCTCACCCCGTCCCGTCCGCCGGCCCCGCCCGGCGACCAGGAAGAGGTCCCAGCCCGATGTACGACCCGACCTCGACCTACCGCACCGACCAGATCGTCACGGCGACGCCCGTCGGCCAGGTCGTCCTCCTCCTCCAGGGCGCGATCCGCTTCGGGCGCCGCCACATCGAGGCCCTCGAGCAGGGCGACCGCCAGGCCGCCCACACGGCCTCCATCCGCTGCCAGGCCATCGTGGCCGGCCTCCAGGAGGTCCTCGACCTCCGGGCCGGGCCCATCGCGGCCCAACTCGACGCCATCTACGACTTCGTCCTCCGCCGCCTCGTCGAGGGCAACCTGCGGGCCGATCCGCGGCCGACCGAGGAGGCCATCGGGCTCCTCCGCGATCTCCTCGAGGCCTGGACGGAAGTCGCAGCTCGCCAGCGAGCGGGGGAGCTGGTCGGGCGTCAGGAGCTCGCGGCGGTCGGTGGAAGGGCCGTCGGCCCACGGGCCCTACCCGCCTAGCCCCGGTCCGGCCACCGACCGATGCCGTCGCCCCGAAGCCGGACGTCCCGCCCGAGGCGTCGCCGCGCGCGCACCGTCGCCCTCGACCTCCTCCTCGCCGACCCCGCCGTCGCCAGCGCCATCTGCGCTCAGCTCGCCATCCTCGGCGCCGAGCATGTCGCCGCGAGCACCCGGCGAGGCGGGCCCTCGTCGGGGGGACGACGCCTCGCTGCCTCAAGTTCGGGCTCCCGCCGACCGACCCTTCACTGAGACGACCTGCCACGCGACGAGGAGAGCCGATGCCCACGATCCAGTTCGGCGGCCTGTCTTCCGGCCTCGACACGAAGGCGATCATCGATGCCCTCATGGGGGTCGAGCGGCGCGGCCTCGATCGGCTCCTCGCCCGCAAGACGACCCTCCAGGGCCGGGCCGACGCCTACGCCAAGGTCCGCGCCGCCCTGAGCGACCTTCGGGCCAAGCTCGTCGCCTTCACCGTCGGTGGCGTCGGTGCCGCCCGGAGCGCGACGAGCAGCGATCCAGCGATCCTGACCGCAACGGCCACGTCCAAGGCCGTCCCGGGCAGCCACACGATCAGCGTCGACCAGCTCGCGACGGCGACGCGAGCGCGCTCCCAGGCCCCCATCGGCAGCCCGATCACGCAGGCCATGGCCGGGACCGCCCTCGCCGACCTCAACCTGCCCGGCACGGTGACCGCCGGCAGCCTCGGCCTCGTCGTCGACGGGACCATCGTCTCCGTCACCGTCGGGGATCCGGCGACGACGACCCTGGCCGACGTCCTCGACGCCGTCGCCGGCGCCATCGGTGGCGTCGTCGCGACCTCGGATCCGGGCGCCACGGTCAGCGCGAGCGTCGTGAACAACCGGATCGTCGTCTCGCTCAGCAACGCGACCCTCGCCCACGAGATCCGCTTCGGGGTCGCCGGCGACAGCTCGAACTTCTTCGGCATCGTCGGCCTCGCCGGGGTGGGCGGCACGAACCTCGGTCCGGGCACGGCCAGCCTGTCGAGTGGGGTCGAGCTCGGCGTCGTCCGGACCTCGGTCCCCCTCGACTCGGCCGGCCTGTCGGGGCTGACCTCGACGTCGACGGGTCAGCTCGTCATCAACGGCGTTGCCATCGCCTACGACACGACGACGGACTCTCTGGCGACGATCCTGGCCCGGATCAACGCCTCGGGCGCCGGGGTCGTCGCCTCCCTCGATCGGACGAACGACCGGGTCGTCCTGACCCGGACCGCGACCGGTCCGGCCGCCATCGCCATCGAGGACGCCTCGGGCACCCTCGCCGCGGCCCTCGGTCTCGCCCCCGGGACGACGGCCGCCCAGACCCTCGGTCAGGTCGCTCGACTGACCGTCGACGGGCAGACCCTCACGAGCGAGTCGAACCAGGTGTCCGGCGCCATCGAGGGCGTCACCCTCGAGTTGCGGGCGACGGGCGGACCCGTCGTCCTCGGCGTCGGCGTCGATCGGGCGGCGATCCGAAGCGCCCTGGAAGGGGTCGTCGCCGCCTACAACGCCCTCGCCGATCTCCTCGATCGGTCCGCCACCGCCGCCCCCGGCGCGACCGCGCCGCTCCGGGGCGACGCCACCGTCGCCCGCTTGGCCCTCGATCTCCGGGGTCTCCTCATGGCGCCGGCGTCGGCCTGGCCGACCGGGCTTCGCTCCCTCGGCGAGCTCGGGATCTCGAGCGGACCCCTCGGCTCGGGCAGCGCCGGGGTCGCCCGCCTCCAGCTCGACGCGGCCGCCCTCGACCGCGCCCTCGACGCCGACCCGGCCCGGGTGGCGGCGCTCCTCGGCTCGGCCGAGGGGGTCCTCGCCCCCGTCGTCGATCGGCTAACCGAGCTCACCCGGGCCGGCGGCCTGCTCGATGGCCGGGCCGGGATGATCGACGTCGAGCTCCGCGACCTCGACGCTCGGCGGCAGCGGGAGGAGGTCCGCCTGGCGGACGTCCAGGCCCGTCTGGAGCGGAAGTACGCGCAGCTCGAGGCGCTCCTGAGCCAGCTCGGAGCGACCTCGGCGGCGGTGGCCCGTCAGGCGAACGCCTTCACGGTCCGCCGCGACGCCTGAGGATCGCGGCGCTGGGCGTCCGCTCGTCAGCGATGGGCGACGGTCGGGTCCGGCAGCGGCCGCCCTCGATCGCGGCCGGCGACCCCGAAGAGACCCGGACGGATCGGTTCCAGGCCGTGGCGGGCGGCGTCGGGGATCGCCTCCGTGGCGCCGACGAAGAGGACGCCGTCGGGTCGAAGGCTGGCCACGAACCGGGCATAGAGGGCCGCCTTCGCAGCCTCGGTGAAGTAGATGACGACGTTCCGGCAGACGATGGCGTCGAAGCCCGACTCGAAGGGATCCCGAAGGAGGTCGTGCCGCCGGAAGGTGATCATCGCCTGGAGCGCCGGGCGAACCTGCCAGCCGCCGTCCACGGGGACGAAGAAGCGCTCGCGCCGTTCCTCGGAGACGCCCCGCATCTGGGCCGCCGTGTAGCGGCCCCGGACCGCGGTCGCCAGGGCGGTGGCATCGACGTCGGTGGCCAGGATCCGAACGCTCGCCCGGGGCGCCAGCTCCCGAACGAGGATGGCGATCGAGTAGGGCTCGAAGCCGATGGAGCAGCCGGCGCTCCAGATGCGGAGGCTCGCCCGCCGCTCGAGACGGGGGCGCAGACAGAGGTCGCGGAAGGCCTCCCAGGCCGACGGATCCCGGAAGAACTCGCTGACGTTGATGGTGAGCATGTCGCGGAAGGCGGCGCAGAGCTCCGGTTCTCGCCGGCAGCGCGTCAGGAGGGTCGGCCAGTCCGGACAGCCTCGAAGGGCGGCGAAGGCATGGACGCGGCGCCAGACCTGGGCCGGCTTGTACTGGTCGAGGTCGATGCCAAGGAGACGGCGGACCTCCCCGGCCAGGGCCGCGTAGGCCGCCGGATCCGGCGGCGCCGCCGAAACGAGCTGGCCCGTGGTCGCGCCGGCCGATGGCGTGCCCGCCGGAGCGAGCAAGAAGGAAGGGCGACGATCGGGCTCGCTCGGCATGGTCCTCTTCTAGCCGGCGGGGGGGCCGGGCGCCATCGGGGATCACCCCGAATCGGAGCGATGGATCGGGCGGGGACCGGACGTCGCGTCAGACGGGCCAAGCCTCAACCCGTTCCCGCCTCCGACCGAGTCCTGATCAGGAGCCCCGTTGGACGCCAGGCTCAGGAGTAGCGACCCGATGCGATCACTCCTCGACCCGACCCACCGATCCAGGACGCGTCCCCCTTCGCACCAGCGGCCCCATCCCGACGCCGGCGGCATCACCCTCCGCCGCTGGCCGCCGGATCCCGGCCGCCCGATCCCGCGCGGCTACCAGCCGGTCCCCACCGACGTCCTCGCGGGCCTCACGGTCTTGCCGTGTCCGGTCTACGTGCCCATGGGTCGCCGAGCCATCCTCTATGCTGCGGCCGGCGCCGAGGCCTCGGATCTCGCACGCCGCCTCGGGAACGGCCTCCTCCTCCTCATCCGCGCCGAGGACGCGGAGATCCTTCGGGCCGCCCTGGCCGCCGGCCTGTCGCGGGTCCTCGGCGACGCCAGGCTCCCGCCCGAGCTACGGAGTCGCCGAGCGTATGCCATGACGACGCAAGTCGTCGGGCCGCTCTTCGTGGCCGGATCCCGGGTCGGGCGGCAGGCGCTCGTGACCGCCCACGAGGCGATCGACGCCGTCACCAGCGGCCTCCTGAACGAAGAGGACCTGCTCTGGTCGATGGTGGCGACGATGCAGCGCCACCTCCAGACCCACACCCACGCCATCAACACCGCCGTCTACGCGGTCATCCTCGCCCGGCTCCTCGCGCTCAGCGCCGAGATCGACGTCGCCGACGTCGGTCGCGGTGCCCTCCTCCACGACATCGGCAAGAACCGGGTCCCGGACCACATCCTCGACAAGCCCGGGCCCCTCGACGAGGCCGAGTGGCGGATCATGCGGACGCATCCCGAGGTCGGCTACGAGATCGTGACGCGAACCCTCGGGAGCGTCCCGAGCTACGCCCACATCATCCTGGAACACCACGAGCGGGTGAACGGGTCCGGCTACCCGACCGGGCGGACGGGCGAGGCCGTGCCCCTCGACTCCCGGCTCGTGGCCATCGCCGACGCCTTCGACGCGCTGACCTCGGCCCGCCCCTACAAGGCGGCGAGCTCGCCCTTCGAGGCGCTACGGATCATGCGCTTCGAGATGGCCGGCCAGTTCGACGATCAGCTCCTCCGGGAGTTCATCCTCCTCATCGGCGACCGCGACCGCTTCCGCCGAAGCGATTACCAGGCCCTCGAGGTCCGCCGGGCCGTGCCGGCTGCTACCGGCGGCGCGTGGGCGGTCGCGCCAGGGCGATCGACCTGACGACGCGCGCGTTCGTCGCGGACCGGCCCGCTCCGTGTTCCCTAGCTGGGTCGGCTGGCGGTTCGAGGTCCGAAGAGTCGGCGCCCGCCGGAGCGGCTTTGCCGGCCGGCTGCCGGAGGGCCGCCGTCACGACCTCCAGCAGGGTCGCCGTTCGGAACGGCTTCGTCACGACCCCGGCGACCGGCGTGGAGCGGAGGGCGGGCAGGCCGGCCAGCCCACTCACGATGACAATCGGCACGTCGCGGGTCGCCGGCACGGTGCGGAGGGCGTCAATGAGGGTGAGGCCATCGACGTCCGGCAGGGCGAGATCGAGGAGGATGAGGTCGGGCGGCCGCTGCCGGGCGACGAGGAGGCCGTCGCGCCCAGAGCGCACCGCCAGGGTCTCTGCCGGCAAGCGGCGGAGCGTCCGCGCCACGAGCGCATGGATGTACTCGTCGTCGTCGACGAGGAGGACGAGGGGCGGCCGGCGGACGGATGTGACCATGAGTCCACCGAAAGTGTACGCCATGGCGCGCCCCTCG
>DAOTYQ010000020.1:0-18504 GCA_034434735.1 Chloroflexota bacterium | reverse complement strand
CATCGACGTCCTCTCCGACGAGGCCTTCGAGGGGATGTTCCGGGCCAACGTCCAGAGCGTCGTCCGCTGCGTCCGGGCGGCGCTCCCCGCTCTTCGGGCGAGCCGGGGGATGGTCATCAACCTCGGCTCGACGGTAGTCAGTCGGCCGCCCCGGGGTCGCTTCGGCTACGTCGCGACGAAGGGAGCCGTGGAAGCGATGAGTCGTGCCCTCGCCCTCGACCTCGGTCGCGACGGGATCCGGGTCAACGTCATCCGGCCGGGCATCATCCCTTCCGAGCTCCGCGGCAAGACCGAGGACGAGGAGCGGGCCCTCTTCGAGGCTGGGACGGTCTTCGGTCGCCAGGCGCTCTCGGTCGTCGGCCACGGGCGGGACGTGGCGGAAGCGATCGCCTGGCTCGCCGGGGACGGCGGGCGGTTCGTCACCGGAGCGGTCATCGACGTGGACGGCGGGTACACGCTCGGCGCTGCCGACATCGCCTGAGGCGGCGCGCCCACCGGCGAGGCCGGGCAGCGCGAGGCTCGGCATCCTGTTCCAGACAAGCACGTCCGAGACCGGCGACCCCTCCGCCCGGCTGCGGGCCTTGGCCGAGCTGCGGGCCGACGGTATCCTCAGCGACGCCGAGTTCGAGGCGAAGAAGGCGGAGCTGCTCCGCCGGCTCTAGGCGACGCTGGAGGTGTGGCGATGGCGCGACGGACCCGCTCGACGCTGGCGGCGACCCGGTCCCTCCTCTACCTCCTCGCCCGACTCCTCGGCGATGTCATCGCCGTCCGACGAGGCCGCGTCGGCCGCCGGATCGCCCGACGGATGGCCGGCCGAGCGGTGGGCCGGGCGATCGGGCGGCTCTTTCGCTGACCCAGGGTCGGCGGGCGTACCGAGACGGCCCCGGCCGGGGGCCGGAGCCGTGCTCGTTGGTCGTCGGGTCGCCGCCCGAAGCCGACTACCGCAGCCCCGGCAGACCGTTCGGGAAGCCAGGGAAGCCCTTCTCGGGGGCGTTGAAGACGCGCCGGATCTCGGCCTGGTTCAGGTAGTAGATGATGACGCCGCTGATGATGATCGAGAGGAGGGCGCTGCTGAGGTCCGAGTAGAAGACGATCCGGAGCACCCCGAGGATCTGGATCAGGATGTTCACCGCCGAGAGGATGACCCCGAGCTGCCAAGCCCAGGGCTGGAGCGTCCAGAAGCCGTAGGCGAGGACGAGCTCCAGGACCGCCAGGACGAGGATGATGAGCCCGCTGATCACGACGAAACCGCCGATGGCGGCCCCGACGAGCCCGCCCGCGAGCCCACCGAAGCCGACGAGGGCGAGCCCACCAAGGAGCCCGAGAACGCCGCCGATGGCGGCGAGGATCGCCAGGATCGTGACACCCTTTGGTCGTTGCATCCTCTAAACCTCCCTACGGTCGCGCGGCCCGTCGCCTGTGCGGCGGGTACGGCAGGAACATGGATAGCGCATCCGAGCGGGAGACGCAAGCCGAAGGTCGTTCAAGCGACTACTCGTTCCGGCCCGGGGTCGGCGGCGGCTCGACGTCGAACGAGACGTCGAGGGCGTAGCGGTCGGCCGGGTAGCGCGACTCGGTCGCCTCGATCCGCTTGCCGTGGGGGTCGACGATGACGCGTCGCTCCACGAGGAGGGGGCTCCCGATCCGGACGCCCAGGAGTCGGGCGTCGGTCCGCGTCGCCGCTTCCGCGCCGATGGTCGCCGTGCCGCGCCGGAGGACGATCCCGGCCCGGGCGAGGGCCTCGTGGAGCGAGCCGGTCGCGAGATCGGCGGCCATGACGATCGGTGCGCAGCGCCCGTGCAAGATGGCCGTCTCGAGGGCGATGGGCTCGTTGTCGGCGAGGCGGAGGCGGCGCAAGAAGACGATCGGGTCGCCGACCGGGATGGCGAGCGCCTCGGCCTCCTTCGGGCGCGCCATCCGGATCTCCCGGGCCAGAAGCCGAGAGCTGGGCACTCGACCCCGTCGCTCCATCTCGGCGGTGAAGGACATGAGCCGGTGCGCCTGCCGATGGGCGGGCGGCTCGGCGACGAAGGTCCCCCGCCCCGGGATCCGGATCGCCAGGCCCTCCTCGACGAGCTGCTGCATGGCGTTGCGAGCGGTCATCCGGCTGACCCCGAACTGGGCGCTCAACTCGGCGTCCGAGGGCAACGGATCGCCCGGCCGGAGACCGGCGATCCGCTCCCGGAGCGCCTGCTCGATCTGCCGGTAGCGGGGGGCGTAGTCGACGAGGCGGGCCATGGCCGTGCCCCGCCCGTTAGCCGTCGCCCCGGCGGCGGGCGCCGTCCGGTCGACCGAGGACGGTCCGCTCGGCGCCGTGGATCGCCGCCCCGATGGCTCCCGCCCACGTCCCGAGCACCGCGGGGACGAGCTCCACCTGGTCGAGGTCCGTCGTCGTCACCCGCCGGCGAAGCTCGGCCCGGATCGGCTCGAAGAGGAAGGCCCCGGCCTGGGCGACCCCGCCCCCGAGGACGACCCGATCGGGGGTGATGAGGGTGACGAGGTTGGCGATCCCGATGCCGAGATAGCGGCCGATCTGACGGAGCCCGTCGAGGGCCCGCTCGTCCCCCGCCTGGGCGGCTCGGACCGCTTCCTCGGGGCTCGCGGTCCCGCAGGCGTGGGCGATCTGATCGGCTCGGGCGTACGCCTCGAGGCAGCCCCGGTTCCCACAGTTGCACCAGGGACCGTCGGGATCGATGGTCTGGTGGCCGACCTCGCCGGCCGTCCCGTCGTGGCCCTGGTGGACACGGCCGTCGATGGCGATGACCCCGCCGACGCCGGTGCCCAGGGTGAGCCCGACCATCGACCGGGCGCCCCGGCCGGCGCCGAGCCGGAGCTCGGCCAGGCCGAAGGCCCGGGCGTCGTTGACGAGGACGACCGGCAGCCCGAGGGCGGCCGAGACGGGCGCCGCCACGGGGCGGCCGGCCCAATCGCCGGGCACGTTGACGAGGAAGCGGGTCGCCCCGGTCGCCGGGTCGTAGAGGCCGGGGACCCCGATGCCGAGCGAGGCGATGGCCGGTCGGCGGGCCAGGGCCGCCCGGCCGATCTCGACGAGCCGCCCGATGACGGCATCGGGTCCCTCGTCGGCACGGGTCGGGATCTGGCCCCGATCGAGCGTCGCCCACGCCGCATCACCCTCTTCGCCGCTCCGGCCGGGCGCGCGCTCGACGACGGCCCACTTGAGGTTCGTCGCCCCGAGATCGATCCCGAGGTGGAGCGAGGAGCCCGCCCCTCCCTCCTCCGCCCCCGACGCTGCCGCCGGCCGTCGAGGGTCGTCAGCCATTGCCCTCCCCCGCGACCCGGGCGTAGGCTGCTGCCACGGCGAGGATGATGAGCCCGTAGAGGATCTGGCGGACCGGCTGCGGCGCCTCGAGGACGGTCAGGAGCGTGACGAGGACGGTCAGGATGAGCGCGCCGACGATGCTGCCGCCGTAGCCACCTCGGCCGCCGTAGATGGAGGTCCCGCCGATGACGACGGCCGCCACCGACGGGAGGAGGTAGACCTCGGCCAGGGCGATGGTCGCCGACTGGGCAACCCCGGACAGGGCGAGGCCGGCGAGACCGGCGAGGAAGCCCGAGATGACGTAGACGACGAGGAGGACCTGCCAGGCCCGCACCCCCGAGAGGCGGGCCGCCGTCGGGTTGTCGCCGATGGCGTAGAGGAGCCGCCCGTAGCCCGTTCGCCGGAGGGCGAAGAGGATGAGGGCGGCGAGGGGCAAGAAGAGGAAGAGGCTGTTCGGGAAAAAGCCGAAGGACGTTCCCGAGAAGAGGGCCGCCAGCGGGGCCGGGACGGCCGCCGCGCTGGCGATGGCGAGGACCTGGTAGACGGTCAGGAAGCCGACGACGACGAGGCCCATGCCGAGGGTCATGATCAGGGGATGGACCTGGAAGATCCCGACCCCGACTCCGTTGGCGAGGCCGACGAGGACCGCCGCCCCGAGACCGAGGAGGATGGCGACGAGATCGCCTTGTCGAGAGGACTGGGTCGCGGTCACGTAGGCAGCCATCGACGCCACCGAGGCGACCGAGAGGTCGATGCCGCCGGTGAGCATGACGAGGGTCTGGGCGGCGGCCAGGATCGCCAGCGGCGTCGCGAAGAGGATCGTCGTCGAGATCCAGGACGGCGAGACGATCCCCGGCCGGACGAGCTGGAGGAGGACGACGAGCAAGACGAGGAGCCCGAGGAGCGGGACGACGGGCTGGCTTCGGAGGACGGCCAGCCGGTCGGCCGTCGAGCGGCCGCTCGGTTCGGGGGCCTGAGGGACCGCGGTCATGCGCGCCTCCGTCGAAGCGTGAGCAGGCCGGCGACCATGACGACGAGGACCATGATGCCGCCCTGGATCATCGTCGAGTAGTTCGGATCGACCCCGAGGAAGACGAGGTCGGTCCGGATGAGCGAGAGGATGTAGGCAGCGACGATGGGGCCGACGACGCCGCCTCGGCCGCCGGCCAAATTCACCCCGCCGAGGACGATGGCGGCGACACCGGCCAGGGTGTAGGCACCGACGGTCGGCGTCCCGATCCCCGTCGCCGCCGTGAGGGCGAGCCCGGCGGCCCCCGAGAAGAGACCGCAGAGGGCGTAAGAGGCGATCTTCGTCAGGCCGACGTTCACCCCACTCCGGAAGGCCGCCAGGCGGTCGCTCCCGACGGCGTAGAGGGCGAGGCCGAGCTTCGTCCGCCGGAGGGGCAGCCAGACGGCGCCGACGACGAGGGCGAGGACGACGAGGGCCTTCGGCAGCTCCTCGACCAAGACGCTGCCGGACACGAGACCCTTGAACCAGCTCGGTGCTCCGCCCCCGGGACTCGGCAGGATGAGGAGGGCGACGCCGCCCCAGACGTAGAGCATCGCAAGCGTGACGACGATGTCCGGGACCCGACTCAGGACGACGAGGACGCCGTTCACCGTCCCGAGGACGAGTCCGAGGAGAAGGACCCCGATGGCGACGGCGACCGTTGCCTCCGGACTGGCATCCTTCATGAGGACCGCTGCCGTGACGTTCGTCACCGCGATCATCGAGCCGACGGAGAGGTCGATGCCGCCGGGGATGACCGCCGCTGCCTGGGCGACGGCGGCCAAGGCGAGGGGCAAGGCGGCGATGGCGAGGGTCTCGAGGTCGAAGCCGCCGAAGGTCGGCCGGATGACCCGGGTCAGGCCGAGGAGGACGGCAAAGAGGCCGACGAGGCTGAACGTCCAGAGGTTCCGGCGCAGGGTTCGCCGGAGGGAAGCGGTCAGACTCTCCCGGCCGGCGAGGGCGGCGGTCGCGGTCATGCCAACGCCCCTCCGGCCGGTTGCGGGGCCGGTGCCGGCGGCGCTCCTGCCCGCTCGGCGCTGACCGGCAGACCGTGGGCGACCCGGAGCAGCGTCCCCTCGTCGGCCTCCGTCGCCGGGACCTCGCCGACGACGCGCCCGCCGAAGATGACGATCGCCCGATCGCAGGCGAGGGCGATCTCCTCGAGCTCGGAGGTGTAGAGGACGACCGCCGCGCCGGCGGCAGCGAGCTCGCGGAGGAGCTGGTAGATCTCGCGCTTCGTCCGGACGTCGATGCCGCGGGTCGGGTCGAAGCAGAGGAGCGTCCGGCTCCCGAAGGCGAGCCAGCGGGCAACGGTCACCTTCTGCTGGTTGCCGCCGGAGAGGCGCCGGACCTCCGCTGCGGCCCGGGTGTCGATCTGGAGGCGCCGGATCGCCTCCTCCACTCGCCGCCGTTCGAAGGCCACCGGGATCGGGCCCCAGGCTCGGGGGCGGGCCACGAAGGGGAGGGCGATGTTCTCGTGGACGGAGCGCTGCGGCAGGAGCGCCTCGAGGCGGTTGGCCGGGACGTAGACGAGACCGGCCCGGATGGCGTCGCCGGGATGCCGGAAGCGGACGGGACGTCCCTCGACGAGGATGTCACCGCCGTCGGGTCGCTCGCCGCCCGAGAGGACGGAGAAGAGCTCGTCCTGACCCTGGCCCTCGAGGGCGACGATCCCGAGGACCTCGCCACCGTAGGCTTCGAAGGAGACGTCCTGGAGCTTCGAGCCAGCCCGCAGATTGCGGACGGCCAGGCGCGGCGGGCCGGGCGCCCGCTCGGGAGCCGCGGCCGGCTCGGGAACCCGCCGCTCGGCGGCGACCCCGCTCATGGCCGGCCCGAGCATGAGGGCGACGATCTCGTCCTCCGCGCCCGGGGCGACGTCGAGGACGCCGACCGTCTCGCCGTCCCGGAGGACCGTCGCCCGGTCGCAGAGGAGCGTGACCTCGATGAGCCGATGGGAGATGAAGATGACGGCCCGCTCGCCACCACGCTGGCGCCCGATGACGTCGATGACCCGCTCGGTCAGGTCGGCCGGCAGGGCCGCCGTCATCTCGTCGAGGAGGAGGACGACGGGTTCCGCCGCCAGGGCCCGGGCCAGATCGAGGATCCGGAGCGTCGGGAGCGGGAGCTCCCGGGCGATGGCATGGAGGTCGAGATCGGCGATCCCGAGCTCGCGCACCCAGGCCAGAAACGGCTCGAGGGGCGTGTCGGTGAGGGCGAGGTTGGCCGCCACGTCGAGGTCGGGGATGAGGGACGGCTCCTGGTAGACGGAGACGAGGCCGGTCCGCCGCGCCTCGGCGGGCGAGCCGATGGTCCGCTCCTCGCCGCGCACGACGAAGCGCCCAGCGTCGGGGCGAACGGCCCCGGTCAGGATCTTGACGAAGGTGCTCTTGCCGGCACCGTTCGCGCCGAGGAGGGCGTGGACCTCGCCCGGCCGGACGGCCAACGAGGCCCCCCGTAGGGCGGCGACGGCGCCGTATTGCTTGACGACGCCGGACGCTTCGAGGAGCAGATCGGTCATGGAAGCTCGCCGTGCTGTCGTGGAGTCTGTCGGTGCCATCGACCTGGTGTGGAACGGAGGGTGCCGGATCTCGGCACCCTCCGTTGGAACGTTCGTGGGCCGAGGCTGAAGCGAGCTTACTCGCCTGGGCCCTTGCAGGCGATGAGGTCCTCCTTCGTGTAGTGCGTCCAGCCGGGGATCGTGTAGTTCACGCCATAGTAGTCGTCCAAATCGGGGTCGAAGGCGGCCTCGATCTTGGCCATGCCCTCGGCCGTCGTGTTGTCCCAGACCTCAGGCGTGAGCTTGATCTCCCGCTCGGCCGGCTTCTGGCCGTTCAGGATCTGGAGGGCGAGGGCGATCCCGGCGCCGCCAACGGGCGGCGGGTTCGTGACCGCAGCCCCGACCAGGCCGTTCGGCTTCTCGGTCTTGAGCTGGCCGACGAACTTGTTGTTGTCCGCGCCGACGATGGGCACGAAGGGCTTGTTCGCCGTCTTGTAGGCGTCGACGATGACGGCGTCGATCCCGGAGGTCCAAACGCCGTCGATCTTCGTCCCGGCGTTGAAGAGGTCCTGGATCTGCTGGGCCGCCGGGGCCTGCGACCAGTTGGTGAAGGTCTCGGCGACGATCTTGATGTTCGGGTACTCCTTGAGCGCCCGCTTGAAGCCGTTGTCACGATCGGTGTCGGCGGGGACGCCCTGGATGCCCCGCATGTAGACGACGTTCCCGGTGCCGCCGAGCTTCTCGAAGAGCCACTTGGCACCGAGGTAGCCGTACTCCTCCTGGTTGTTCGAGAGGACGTAGGCCGTCGGCTCCGAGACGGACTGGTCGACGGCGACGACGACGATCCCGCGATCGGTCGCCTGCTTGATGACGTCGTTCAGAGCGTTGAGCTCAGTAGGGTTGAGGACGATGGCGTCGACCCCGGCCGAAATGAGCGTCCGCAGGTCCTCGATCTGGCCGGCCGTGTCGGTCGTCCGGTTGATGATCGTCAGCTTCTCGACCTGGCCGGAGACCTTCGCCTCGGCCTTCATCGAGCAGATCATCTCCTCGCGCCAACCGTTGCCCTGGAGGGTGTTCGAGATGCCGATGTGGTAGGCCTTCGCCGCTTCCGAGGGCGACGTGGCGGGCGAGGGCGACGTCCCGGCCGATGCCGCCGGGGTCGGCGAGGCGCCGCCACCACAGGCGGCGCCGACGACGGCGACCGCGGCGAGGGCCACGATCAACCGTCCGAACCGAGATGGGGACTTCATGCGCGTTCTCCTCCTGACGTGACCGGCGACCGA
Source organism: Chloroflexota bacterium (assembly GCA_034434735.1). Taxonomy (GTDB): domain Bacteria; phylum Chloroflexota; class Limnocylindria; order Limnocylindrales; family CSP1-4; genus BPIH01. The sequence goes on along the minus strand of DAOTYQ010000020.1, from coordinate 10,435 downwards.
GACGGCCACCGGTCGGTCCATCCTGACAGCCGGTGTGGTGACGTCGATCGTTCCCGTACTCACCTCCTCGTTACTGGTCGATGGCGCGGGCGATCCGCCGCGCGTGCTCGCGATAGGCCTGGTCGAAGAGGGCCCGGGACCGCGCTGCCCCGACGACGGAGGGGCGCGTCAGGACCGGCGGGAGGGCACCCCGCTCGGCGAGGAGCTCCGCGGTCCGGACCTTGATGGAGTTGACGATCGCGACCGCGGCGATGGTGGAGCCCGGGCCGACCGGCGTCTCCACGCCCTCGATGGCGCAGAGGGCATCGGCGTGGGGCGTGCAGAGGTCGATGACGAGGTCCGCCTCGTCGAGGAGGCGCCGACCGACGGCCGGATCCGGCTCGACGGCCAGCGACTGGGCGGTCGAGGTGACGGCGACGACCCGCATCCCGCGGGCTCGGGCTCCCCGGGCGATCTCGACCGGCACGGCCGAGAGTCCGCTCGCCGAGAAGACGATCATGACGTCGGCGGGACCGAACCGAAAGTTGGCGAGGATGACCTCGGCCAGGCCCGGGACCCGCTCGATGAACATCGCCTGGCGCTGACCGTTTGCCCCGACGACCTGGGTGTGGAAGGTCATCGACAGCTCCACGATCGGGTTGAAGCCCGGGTACGAGCCGTAGCGCGGAAACATCTCCTCGACCGGGATCCGGGAGTGCCCCGTCCCGAAGAGGTGGACGAGTCCGCCCGAGGCGATCGCCTCGGCGCACCAGCGGCTCGCCGTCTCGATGGACTCGGCCTGGCTCGCCGCCACCCGCTCGAGGAGGGCGGTCGCCTCCCGGAGCCAGCGGAGGGCGGGCGCGGCGCCGGGGTTCGAGCCAGCGTCAGGAGTCGCGCCGTCGGCCGGGCGGCTCGACGGCGCCACGGGCTGCCGCTCGTCGGCCCTCACCATCCGCGGCTCCTCGCTCACTCCTCTGCCCCACCGGTCGGGACGGTCGCCCCGGCGGCGACGGTCGGCGCCGCACCGGCCGCCCGGGCTAGGAAGTCGTCGAGGATCGCCTTCGTCGCCGTCGCCCCCACCCGGGTCACCCCGAGCTCGAGGACGTTGAGGAGGGCGTCGAGGGTCCGGACGCCGCCGGCCGCCTTGACACCGATGTGGGGCGAAACGGTCCGTCGCATGAGGGCGAGGTCGTCGAGGGTCGCCCCGCCCGGCGCGAAGCCGGTCGAGGTCTTGACGAAGTCGGCGCCGGCCGCCTCGGCGAGCCGGCAGCCCCGGATCTTTTCGTCGTCGGTTAGGTAGCAGTTCTCGAGGATGACCTTGACGATCGCCCCTGCCTCGTGGCCGACCGCCACGACGGCAGCGATGTCGGCCTCGACGTCGGCGTCGCGCCCCGAGCGGAGGGCGCCAATGTTGATGACCATGTCGAGTTCGCGAGCCCCGTCTTCCAGGGCACGGCGGGCCTCGAAGACCTTCGTCGCCGTCGTGTGGCTGCCGTGCGGGAAGCCGACGACGGTCCCGACGGCGACGTCGGTGCCGGCCAGGAGCCGGACTGCCCGCTCGACGTCGGCCGGACGGACACAGACCGAGGCGACGTCGTACTCGGCAGCGAGGCGGCAGCCGTCCTCGACGAAGCGGTCGTCGAGTTCGGGCCGGAGAAGGGAGTGGTCGATGGCCTTGGCGACGTCGCGGTAGGTCCAGCGACCGAGGCGGGCGGTGGCGCGGGCAGCGGTCATGATGGGCTCACTTGCAGTACGGCCGGAGGACGTCTCGGGCGATGAGGAAGCCCCGCTTCACGAGCTCGTCCGTCCCCTCGAACTTCCGGTCCTCGTGCTCGATGATGCAGTCGCCGGCATAGCCGACCTGGTAGAGGGCGGCGAAGATCCGCGACCAGTTCACCTCGCCGAGGCCAGGCAGGCGGGGCACCTGCCAGCCGATCCCGCCCGAGAGCGTTCCCCGCTCGTAGAGGCCGTCGCGGTTGATCTCGAGGTCCTTGGCCTGGAAGTGGAGGATGTGCGGCCCGAACTCGCGGATGAAGCGCTCCGCGTCGATCATGAGCCAGACGAGGTGCGACGGGTCGAAGTTGAGACCGATGGTGTCGCCCCAGGTCTCGATGATCCGGCGCCAGATGTAGGGCGACCAGGCGATGTTGTGACCGGCCGGCCACTCGTCCCGGGAGAAGATCATCGGGCAGTTCTCGATGGTGATCTTCACCCCGTTGTCGCGGGCGAAGGCGACGATGTCGGGCCAGATGGTGAGGGCGACCTCCCAGTTCTCGTCCTGGGTCTTGTTCTGGTCACCGCCCATGAACGTGTTCACCAGCGGCACGCCCATCTTCCGGGCAGCGGTGATGACGTGCTTGAGGTGGCCGATGACCTGCTCCCGGTGGGCCGGATCGGGATGGAGGGGGTTCGGGTAGTAGCCGAGGCCGGAGATGGCGAGCCCCTTGCTGGCGAGCTCGTCGACGATCTCCTTGGCCTGGCTCTCGGAGAGGTTGGCGACATCGATGTGGGAGGTCCCGGCGTAGCGCCGGGTGGGTCCCGTCGTCCGCGGCCAGCAGGCGATCTCGAGGACCTCGAAGCCGGCCTGGGCGGCCCAGTCGGCGACCTCCATGAGCGGGGTGTTCGGGAAGGGAGCGGTTAGGAAGCCGAGCTTCATCGTGCGTGCGCCTCCGTGTGCAGAACTTCAGCCGGCGGATGGAGATCCAGGCGCCGGCGATGCTGGGGCGGTGGCGGTCCCGGCGGCCGGCCGATCCGAGCGCTCGACGGCGACCCAGCGGCGCTCCTTCGCCGAGCGAGCGATCGCCTCCCCGACGAGCATCTCGTCGTGGCCGTCGGCGAAGGTCGGGTAGGACGGCGTCTCGGGCGGGCCGCCGGCCGCGACGGCCGTGTAAACGGCCTTGTAGAGGGCCCGGAACGTATCGGCGAAGCCCTCGACGTGGCCGGCCGGCAGGTGCGCGGCGGCGACGCCGGGGGCGGTCATGAGGGCGGGGTTGCGAAGGAGGAGCTCGTTCGGGCGATCGCGGTGGCCGAGCCAGAGCTCGTCGGGCCGCTCCGAGTCCCAGGCCGCGGCCGCCGTCGAGCCGTCGATCTCGTAGGCGAGGGAGTTCTTCCGGCCGGGACTGACCTGCGAGACGGCGAGGAGGCCCCGGGCGCCGTTGTCGAAGCGGAGGAGGATCGTCGCCGCGTCCTCGGTCCCGATCTGGCGGGGGACGGCCTCGCCCGAGCGCTCGACGGCGAAGGTCTCGACCGGTCCGGTGGGCTCGAGGTGGACGGGGACGAAGGTCGCCAGATCGGCCATGACCTCGCTGACGTGGGCGCCGGTCAGGAAGGTGAGGAGGTCGAGCCAGTGGCTGCCGATGTCGCCGACGGCGCGAAGGGCGCCGCCCCGTTCGGGTTGGAGGCGCCAGTTCCAGTCGCTCGGGAAGAGGAGCCAGTCCTGGAAGTAGCGACCCGTGACGAGCCGGACCTCGCCGAGGGCGCCATCGACGATGGCGCCCCGGAGGTGCTGGTTCACGGGATAGAAGCGGATGTTGAAGTTGACGGCGTGGACGACGCCGGCCGCCTCGGCCCGACGAAGGAGGTCGGCCGACTGCTCGGCCGTCAAGGCGAGCGGCTTCTCACAGACGACGTGCCGGCCGGCGGCGAGGATCTCGACGACCTGGGGGTAGTGAAGGTCGTTCGGGGAGGCGACGTGGACGACCTCGACCCGGTCGTCGGCGAGGAGCTCGGCGAGGTCGGTGTAGGCCCGGGGGAGCCCCAGCTGTTCGGCCCGGCGCCGACCGCGCTCGGGCGTCGACCCGAGGAGGCCGCGGACCTGGACGCCGAGCCGCCGGAGGGCCTCGATGTGCACGGTACCGATGAAGCCGCCACCGATGACGGCCGCGCCGATGTCGCTGATCCGCCGCATGGCCAGCGCGTCTCCTTTCCTCCGACTCTCTGCCGACCGAGGATCCGCCGACGGGCTCGGCTCCTCCGAGTGTCCCATCCGGTTCGGGCCGGTGATCGACTGCTCATCTAGACAGCTTGATCGGTGCTCACGAGCCGCATCCCGTACCGAGAGCCGCAAGACTACAGGCGATCACCGGACGTTTGAATCTGAAGCGATCATACTTCGTTTTGTCAAGAGCCAAAGCGGCTTCGTCGCACCGTTCGGTTCGGCGTATGATCGACCCATGGGCGTCGAGGATCCAGCGTCAAGCCAGCGGGTGGGCCGGAGCCGTCCGCCGGGCACGAGCATCGGCGGGTCGCTCCCCGAGGAGGCCCTGGACGCCCTCGTCGTCGTCCTCGACGAGATCCGCCTCGGTCGGTCGCGCTCGCGCTCGGAGATCGTCGCCCGGACCGGGCTGAGCCGGGCCATCGTGACCCAGCGGGTCGGCGACCTCATCGAGCGGGGGCTCGTCGTCGAGGGCGACTTCGGCCCCTCCACCGGAGGCCGACCGCCCCGCCAGCTCGCCTTCCGGGCCGACGCCGGCCACCTCCTCGTCGCCGACTTCGGGGCGACGAGCCTCGACGTCGCCCTCACGACCCTCGACGGCGGGATCCTCGCCCACTACGACGAGCCGGCCGACATCGCCGAGGGCCCGGAGCGGTGTCTGCGCCGGGTCGACGAGCTCTTCGAGCAGCTCCTTGCCTCCCGCCGCAGCGTGCCCGGCCGGCTCTGGGGGATCGGCATCTCGGTGCCGGGCCCGGTGGAGTTCCGGACGGGGCGCCCGATCTCGCCCCCGATCATGCCCGGCTGGGACGGCTATCCGGTCCGGGAGCGCTTCGCCCAGCGCTACAAGGCGCCGGTTTGGGTCGACAACGACGTGAACGTCATGGCCCTCGGCGAGTGGCGGGCCGGGATCGCCGTCGGCCACGACAACGTCGTGGTCGTCAAGATCGGAACCGGGATCGGGGCCGGCATCATCAGCGACGGCCGCCTCCACCGCGGGTCCCAGGGCTGCGCCGGCGACGTCGGCCACATCCAGGTCACCGACGACCCGAGCGTCATCTGCCGCTGCGGGAACATCGGTTGCCTCGAGGCGCTGGCCGGCGGGGCCGCCCTCGCCCGCGACGGGACGGCGGCCGCCCGGGAGGGTCGGAGCGCGTTCCTCCGGGCGGCCCTCGACCGGACCGGAACGGTGACGGCCAAGGACGTGGCGATGGCCGCCTCCTTCGGCGACCCGGTGGCGCACGGGCTTCTCGTGACGGCCGGGCGGAGGATCGGCTCCATGCTCGCCTCCATCGTCAACTTCTTCAACCCGTCGCTCATCGTCATCGGAGGCGGGGTCGCCCAGAGCGGCGACACCCTCCTCGCCGCCATCCGAGAGGTCGTCTACCGGCGCTCGCTGCCCCTCGCCACCCGGGAGCTCGTCATCCAGCGCTCGGGGCTCGGCGGCCTGGCCGGCGTGATCGGAGACGCGGCCATGGTCGTCGACCAGCTCTTCGCCCGGGAATCGATCGCCCAATGGATGGAGGCCGGCGAGCCGTCGGGCATGCCCGAGGTGGCGACGGCCGCGAGCTAGCCGCGACCGTCGCCCGCGTCGTCCGGGCAGCGTGGGCTCGATCCCCGGGCACAGCCTGCGGGGCGCGCGCCGTGGCGAGGCGAGCCTGGCCGCCGCCCCGACGCCACCGTCCGGCGGGCGAGACGGGCGCGAGGCCCCGCCCGCGCGACGCCTCAGGCGCCGGCGACGACCCGGTCGACGAAGTCGCCCGTGGTCGGATCCTTCAGGATGAGCTTCTCCCGCCCATCGGGCAGGACCTCGCGCTTGATGACGATGAGGCCGTCTCGGTACTCGGGCGTGATCGCGATCTTCGGGGTCGTCCCACCCCGCCACTCGAAGAGCTCGACCGGCTCCCAGGCGTGGCTCTTGGCCGACCGGTAGGCGGCGTCCATGATGGCATTTACGACGTAGCCGTCGTAGAAGGTCTCCATCGGCGCCCGCCCGGCGTCGAGGGCGTCGAACATGTCCTTGAACATGTCGACGTAGCCGAGCTCGGAGACCTCGTCGCCGACGGGGAAGAGCCAGCCGGCGCTCGTCTCGGCCTTCTCGGCCACGTAGCCGGCCGAGCCGCCGGCGGTGAACATCTCGAACCCGGTCCGGAGGAAGTGGTTGATCCAGATCGTGCCGTGGGTCCCGGCCACCTCGTCCCGGAGATCCATCCCGCCTCGGAAGGTCCAGCTCACCTCGAACTGGCCGGTCGCCCCCGATTCGAAGCGGATGAGCGCGATGGCGTTGTCCTCGTCGGCGATGGGGTGGACGAGGGTGTCGGCGGTGCAGAGGACCTCGACGGGCCGGTTTCCCTTGCCGACGAAGTTGCGGATGATCTCGACGCAGTGGCAGCCGAGGTCGACGATGGCGCCGCCGCCGGTCAGGCGTCCATCCCAGAACCAGGCCGAGTGGGGCCCGGGGTGCGTCTCCCGGGATCGGACCCAGGTCACCTGGCCGATGGCGCCGGCCTTCACCGCGTCGAGCGCCTTCAGCGTCTTCGGCGTGTAGCAGAGGTCCTCGAGATAGCCGGCGAAGACACCGGCCCGCTCGACCGCCTCGAGCATCCGCCGCGCCTCCTCCGCGTTTCGGCCGAGGGGCTTCGTGCAGAGGACGGCCTTGCCGGCCGCTGCGGCCGCCTTCACCGCCTCCTCGTGGAGGTGGTTCGGAAGGCCGACGACGACGACGTCGGTCTCGGGGTGGTTGATGGCGGCCGCCATGTCGGTCGTATATTCGGGGATCCCCCAGCGCTCGGAGAACGCCCGCCCGCGCGCCTCCGTCCGCGAGTACACGACCCGCACGCGATCCATGCCTCGACGGCCGTGGAGGGTCATGGTGTAGAAGTCACCGATCAGGCCGGTGCCGAGCATCGTGATTCGATGGGGATTCATCGTCGCTCCCTCGTCGCGGTAGGGTCTGAACCTGATCGAGGACGCGGATCCGTGAGCAGCGAGATTGTAGGCCCAGCCGGAGTCCGCGATGCGCCGACCCGGGTCGCGACCGCCGGTCGCGGCGAACCTTCGGCCGGTATCCTCGGAGCTGCCATGACGCCCCCATCCCGCTCCCGCTGGCTCCGGGCCGCCCTCGTCCGGGGCGATCGGATCGTCGAGGACGGCCTCCTCCGGATCGACGGCGATCGGATCGGCTTCGTCGGCCGGGCCGGCGAGGCGGCGGCCGGGGCGCGGGCCGCGGAGCGACTCGACGGGGTCCTCGCCCCCGGCTACATCGACGTCCACTGCCACGGCGGCGGCGGGATCGACGTCCTCGGCCCGGGGGTCGACGCGCTCCTCGGCGGGGGCCGCCGGGTCATCGAGGAGACGGCCGCTGCCCTGCGTGCCTTCGCCGCCTTCGCGGCCCGCCGCGGCCTGGCGGCCGTCGTCCCGACGGCCGTGACGATCCCCCTCGACGCCGTCCCGACCTGGCTCCGGGCGGTGGCCCGGGCCCGACGCGACCAGGCGAGCGCCCGACGGGGGGCGACCCTCGCCGGCCGACCCGGACCCAGCGAAGCGGCCATCCTCGGGGCGAACCTCGAAGGGCCGGCTCTCGCCCACGGCCGGCGCGGTGCCCACGACCCGGCCTTCCTCGTCCCGCCGCAGCGCCTCGTCGCCCGCCTGGCCGACGAACCCGTCGCCCGGCGGGTCCTCCGCATCGTGACCCTAGCCCCTGAGGGGGAGGGCGGGCTCGACGCCGTCGCCGCCCTCGCCGGGCTCGGGGTCGTCGTCTCCGTCGGCCACACCGATGCCTCGACCGAGATCGCCCGAGCGGCGTATGCGGCCGGGGCTCGGAGCACGACCCACCTCTTCAACGCCATGCCGGGGCTCCATCACCGCTCGCCCGGGCCCATCGGGGTCGTCCTCGCCTACGATCGGATCTACGCCGAGCTCATCGCCGACGGCATCCACGTCGACCCCCTTCTCTTCCGGCCGCTCTTCCGGCTCCTCCACGGCCGCTTGCTCTTCGTCTCCGACGCCATCGCCCTCGCCGGCGTCGGCCAAGGCGCCCTCCGGCTCGGCTCCCTCGCCGCGACGGTTCGCGGCCGCGAGGCTCGGCTCCCCGACGGCACCCTCGCCGGCTCGGTGACACCGCTCGACGAGGCGGTCGCCGTCGCCGTAGCGGCCGGGGTGCCGTTACCGCAGGTGGTGGCGGCGGCGACGAGGACACCGGCCCGGCTCCTCGGCCTCCGCGGGCTCGGGGCGATCCGAACCAACGCCCGAGCGGACCTCGTCCTCCTCGACGAGGGCGGCCGCCGCCGCCAGGTCATCCTCGGCGGCACGGTACTCGAACCGTAGGGCCGAAGAGGGTCTCGACGATCGGCCGGCGGAGGTGTACGGTGCTCCTCCGAGGAGGTACGCCATGTCGGAAACGCACGACCCCGCCGAAGCCATCGGAACCGTGACCCACTACTTCAGCCATCTGTCGGTCGCTGCCCTCAGCCTCACCGCGCCCCTCGCCGTCGGCGACCGGATCCACATCCGCGGCCACACGACCGACCTCGTCCAGACCGTCGAGTCGATGGAGATCGAGCACCGACGGGTCGAGCGGGCGAACCCGGGCGACGACGTCGCCATCAAGGTCGTCGACCACGTCCGCGAGCACGACCGCGTCTTCCGCGAGCCGTGAGCGTCGGCCGGTCACCGCGGGCGCACCAGAGCCGCGGGCCCGACCCGGCGCAGGCGACGAGCGGTACCGGATCCGGCAGCCCGGCGGTGTGACCGGCGGGCGCCGCCCGTCAGCGCGGCGGCAGGTACCACAACGGATCGACCCAGGTGCCGTCGCGTCGGATCGCGAAGTGGAGGTGCGACCCGAGGCTGCAGCCCGTGTCGCCGACCCGACCGATCCGCTCCCCGGCCACGACCCATGCACCCACCGCCACCTCGACGACCGAGAGGTGCCGGTACCACGACTCGAGGCCGGCGCCGTGATCGAGATGGACCTCGAGGCCGCCGCAGGCGTCGTAGCGACCTGCGACCGTCACCCGGCCGGCCCGAGCAGCGACGACGGGATCGCCCGTCGCGCCGTCGATGTCGATCCCGTTGTGCCAACCGTACCGCGTCAGCGATTCGCCGAAGCGTTGCGTGATCGGCCCCGGGAGCGGCCATCGCCAGCCCTGTCCGGGGTCGCTCCCCTGGCCCGTCGGCGACGGTGGCGCCGACGCCGCCACCCGGATCGTGGCCTCGGCTCGGGCCACGAGGGGGAGCCCGATCCGCGATCGGGCCGTCGTCCCGACGACGAGACGGACCACCGCCCCGGCCGGCAGACGGCCGGGGTCGAGGACGAGGACGGTGTCGTCCTCGGCCCACCACCGCCGCCCGTCGATGGGGCGATCCGCCACGCGGACCTCGAAGGCCCGCTCGGTGCTCGCTCGGTCCATCGGGGCGCTGAAGCGGACCGACAGCCAGCTCGACGGCGCCACGCCCGTCGTCCCGTCCCGAGGCCGGAAGCGGACGACGACCGGAGGCCGGAGACCGGCGAGTACCCGCTCCGGGAGGATCGCCGCCGGGGCCGGCCCGACGAGACGTCCGGCGGGCTCGCCGGCGAACGCTCCGCCGCCCTCGCCGACCCGCCCGAGTCGGTCCGGACGATCTCCTTCGGCCGGCGCCGCCTGCGGCCTGCCGCGCGCCTCGGCGACGCGGCTCGGCAGACGGACGGGCTCGAAGGCCGCGGCCGGCAGCGGCTCCACGCCGCGGGGAGGCCGCGCGGCACCGTCGAGCGGACGGCCGACGGCCTGGAGGGTGAGGAGGAGGATGGCGCCGAGGCCACAGAGGAGCCCGACGAGGAGCGGGCCGCGCCCGTGGCGCCGACGGCCCGAGGCCGCTGGGCGGGGCCTCCCCGCCGGCCCCTCCTCCAGAGCGCACAGATGGGCCATCCGACGGGGATCGGCTCGCCCGGAACCGCGCCCGCCGACGTCCTCGTCGCACGGGGTGCGCAGGCGATCTAGGCGGCCGTTCATCGGTCCAGGAGGGCGAGCGGATCGAAGCCGCCCCGCCGCTCGGCGACCGCATCCCCTCCGAAGCCCATCGGGCGATCGGCGGCACTCAGCGCGGTCCCGGGGACAGCACCGCCCGCTCCGGGGATCGGCCGTCGGATCGGCCGTCGGCCGTTGCCGCCGCCGGGATCGCCTCCCCCGAGGATCGCCGCCGGGCCGCCGTCTCGGAGGCGCTCGAGATACTCCAGACCGGCCTCGACGGCGGTGTGGACGAGCCCGGGCTCGCTCCCCCCGAGGGATGGCTGGCCGACGAGTGCCCGGAGCGCGACCGCCCCCGAGGCCGCCATCCGCATCGCCCTCGCAGCGTCGTCCACCTCGTCCGGCACGAGCCGAAGGTCGACGACCAGCTCCACGGGATCGGCCACCGGAAGGAGGGTGGCCGCGAGGGCGACCCAGGCACTCGGCGAGAACGCCTCGGGCGAGCTCGGCCGGCGGAGGACGAGGGGGTGACCGGGGAAGATGGCCCGCTGGAGGGCGACGGCCGCGGCGGCGAGGCGTGTCG
>DAOTYQ010000019.1:0-7123 GCA_034434735.1 Chloroflexota bacterium | reverse complement strand
GCCGTCGGTGCCGCCCTCGCCGCCCTCTGGCTCCCCATCGGCCGCCGCCACGAGGTCCTCGGTCTCGTCTCGCCGCTCCTCCAGCTCCTCGCCGTCGAGGCGCTCCGCGACGCCGCTGGTGGCGACGACGTCGCGATGGCGCCGCTCGCCTTTCTGCCGATCATGTGGATCGCCGTCTACGGCTCCCGTCGTCAGCTCGGGGCGGGCCTCGCTGCGCTCCTCGCCATCGAGCTCGTGCCGATCGCCCTCATCGGTCCACCCGCATACCCGCTGGACGGCTGGCGAGGAGCCGTCATCCGGACCTCCGTCGCCGGAGGGATCGGCTGGATCGTCCAGTCGCTCATCGAGCGCCTGACGCTCCGCGCGCGGAAGCTCGCCAGCTCGGGCGCGGCCCTCCGGCGGAGCTACGCCCGGATGCGCCCCCTCGTCGACGTCACCTTCGTCGCCGTCGTCACCTTCGACCCGGCAGGCCGGATCCTGGAGTGGAACCCGGGTGCCGCGCTCCTCTTCGGCTGGCCGGCCGAGGCCGCGCTCGGCCGGGACGTCTTCGAGCTCCTCGTCCCATCCAAACGACGCGGCGAACTGCGACGGCGCCTCGACCGCCTCGTCGAGTGCCAGGACAACATCTCGCGGCGGTTCCGGACGGAGCTGCTCGGCGCCGACGGGACGCCGATCCCGGTGACCCTCGAGATCATCGTCGCCAGCGTCGGCCGCAGCCGCCTCGTCTACGGCATCGCGACCGACCGGCGATCCCGAGTGGCGACGGAACGGGCGACCCGAGCCCATCTCCAGGACCTGACCGCGCTTTTGGGGGTCATCAGGGACGTCGCGGCGCCCGAATTGGACCGAACCGCCCGGGAGCGCCTCTGCGAGGCGGCGCTCCGGCTGAGCGGGGCGACGGCAGTGGTTCTCTACGAGCCGGCGGACGATGGGAGATCCCTCGCGGCGACGGCACAAGCGGGGCGCCACTTCGGCGACATCTCGATCCCACTCCGGGGCGAGCCTTCCGGGACGGTTCTCGCCTACCGGACGGGCCGGCCGCTCCTCGTCCCGGATCTCACCGCCGATCCGCGGGTGTCGCCGCGCCTCGTCGCCCTGACCAGGATGAGGGCAGGCTACTTCCTGCCGGTCCTTCGCGCTGGACGGGCCAGCGGCGTCCTCGTCGCCCTCTGGGAGCAGCCCAGGCCGGACCTCTCGGTCCGACGCCGATCGCTTCTCGGGCTTTTCGCCAGCCTTGCCGCGGTGGTCATCGAGCGGGCCGATCTGACGCGGCGCCTCGACGAGCTCGCCCGGACCGATCCGTTGACGGGGCTGCCGAACCGGCGCGAGCTCGACGAGGTCCTCGATCGGCAGCTCGCGGTCGCCCGTCGCCGGGCGGAGCCGCTCAGCGTCGCCGTCATCGACCTCGACCACTTCAAGATCTTCAACGACCGCTTCGGCCACCAGGCTGGAGACGCCCTCCTCGTCCGCTGCGCTGCGGCCTGGCGGTCGGCGATCCGGACGACGGACACCATCGCCCGCCTCGGCGGCGAGGAGTTCGTCGTCGTCATGCCCGGCGCCGACGGGACCGCTGCGGCGGCCATCGGTGAGCGGATCCGAGCGGCGACGCCGCCCGAGGTGACCGCGTCGGTCGGGGTGGCGAGCTGGGACGGTCGCGAGTCGGCGGCCGATCTGGTCCGGCGGGCCGACGCCGCCCTCTTCGAGGCGAAGGCGGCGGGCCGCGACCGGGTCGTCCTGGCCGGGAGCAGCGAGCGCTAGCCCACCGTTCCCGGCTACGGCCGCTCCAGGCCGTGGGCGGCGAGGAGGGCGTCGTCGGCGAGGAGGAGCTCCGTCGGGCCGTCGGCGACGACCCGGCCCCCATCGACGACGACGGTCCGCGGAAAGACCTCGGCGACGAGCCGCATGTCGTGGCTCGAGACGACGAGGGTCTGGGCGAGCCCCCGGAGGAGGCCGATTAGCTCGCGCCGGCCGCGCGGATCGAGGCCCGCCGACGGCTCGTCGAAGGCGAGGACGGAGGGGTCCATGGCCAGGACCGTGGCGAGGGCGATCCGCTTCCGCTCGCCGAGCGAGAGGCGGTGCGGCATCCGGTCCTCGAAGCCGCCCATCCCGACGGCCGCGAGGGCCCGCTCGACGCGGTCGTGGATCTCCTCGACCGGGACGCCCATGTGGAGGGGACCGAAGGCGACGTCCTCGAAGACCGTCGGGCTGAAGAGCTGGTCGTCCGGATCCTGGAAGACGAGGCCGACTTCGGCCCGGACGCGCCGGAGCGTCGACCGCTCGACCCGGATTCCGGCCACCTCCACCGAGCCGTGGGTCGGCAGGAGGATCCCGTTGAGGTGGAGCATGAGGGTGCTCTTCCCGGCCCCGTTCGGTCCGACGAGGGCGACCTTCTCGCCGCGGGCGATCCGGAGATCGATCCCTCGGAGCGCCTCGGTCCCGTCCGGATACCGATAGTGGAGGTGGTGGATGTCGATCCAGCGCTCGGTCAGCTCCGGCGGCGGCTCGGCCGGGTGGGGATGCTCGTGGGGGTGCTCGTGGGGCCCGAGCTCGGGATGGACGTGCCGATGGACGTGGCGGTGGAGGTCGGCCATCTCGGTCGCCCGGCTCAGAGGGTGGGCAGCCAGAGCCAGCCGGCGAGCCCGACGAGGGCGACGACGAGGCCGGCGAGGGCGAACCCGGCTAGCTCCACCGGCTCGATCGGTCGGCCGGGGAGGCGGAGGAGCGTTCCCTCGAAGCCCCGGGCGAGCATCGCCGCGTAGATCCGCTCGCTCCGCTCGTAGCTCCGAAGGAAGAGGGTCCCGACCATGTGGCCGGTCACCGTCGCCCGCCACCGGAGCGAGCCGCCGCCGCGTCCCGTCGGGTCGGCAGAGCGCGCCTCGCGGGCCCGCCCCATCCGACCGGCCTCGTCGCCGAGGACGGTCAGGTAGCGGACCATGAAGCCGATGGTCGCCACGAGCAGGCCGGGCAGCCGCAGCCGCCGGAGGGCCTCGATGAGCTCGGGGATCGGGGTCGTGAAGGCGAGGAGGAGGGCGGCCTGGACGCTCACCCAGCTCTTCGCGGCGATGGTGGCGAAGAGACGGAGGCCCTCGCCGGAGATGGTGACGCTGAGGGGGCCGACGACGACCGTCCCGAGCGGCTCGCCGGACCGGGTGACGACGAGGGGCAGGGCCGCCAGGAGGAAGGGCGCGGCGAGGAACGCCGAGCGGCTCGTCGCCGAGAGCGGCAGTCGGGCGACGAGGCTCCCGACCAGGATGGCGCCCCAGGCGAGGCCGATGGCGACGAAGGCGCCGGCCGGGAGGAGGCTGACGACGAGGATGAAGGCGAGGGCGAGGAGGACCTTGCCACGGGCGTCGGCTCGGTGGATGGGGCTGGCTCGGGGGACGTAGCGATCGAGGTTCAGGATTCGGCGCCCCTGGCCTGGGCCGACGGGCGGCCGCCGAGCACGGCCCGTCTTCCGCGACGAAGGCTCCGGCCCATCAGGCCGAGTGACGCTGGAGGAGTCGGCCGAGCCCAGCGACGACGGCGAAGACGACGAGGAGGCCGAGGATCCCGGCGGCGATGGTCGCGAGGATCGGATCATCGATCCCTGGCATCGCGTAGTCCGGGATCACCTCGAAGAGGGCCGCCTCGGCCCGATCGAGAAAGCCATGGTCTTCCGCGACCCGTTCGAGGCCGTCGGGATCCGGCGAGGCGAAGGCGGCGGCGAGGACGACGACGATGACGGCTACGGCGAGGCCGAGGAGCCACCACCGTCGCTGGAGCGATGGCCGACGGTTGGCCGCGCCCGGACGGGTGGCCTGTGTCTCAGACGTGCGGGTGGGCGGCTCGGAGGATGCGGTCGTCATCGGATCACCCCTGGCTCGTGCTCATGCGGGCGCGGCCCGCGACGGACTCCCGGAGGTCGAAGAGATCGGCGCGGGTGACCGCGATGAACCCGAGGGCGGCGGTCGTGATGAGGGCTTCGCCGATCCCGATGAGGGCATGGACCGCGAGCATCGCCGGGAGGGCGACCTCCAGGGGCGTCGTCCCGGAAAGCCCGAGCTGGATCGCCGTCAGCCCCGCTCCGGCAACGACCGACGTCCACGCCGCCACGGCCGCCGCCGGTAGGCGGGCCCGCCCTTCCCCGCCCAGGATGACGGTCAGGGCGCGGTAGAGGGCGTAGCCGCCGATGGTCCCGACGACGCCCATGTTGAAGATGTTCGCCCCCATGACGACGAGGCCGCCGTCCTGGAAGAGGAGGGCCTGGACGGCGACGACGGCGGTCATGACGAGGGTCCCGGCCCAGGGCCCGAGGAGGACGCCGGCGAGGACGCCCCCGAGGAGGTGGCCGGAGGTCCCGCCGACGACCTGGAAGTTGAACATCTGGGCGGCGAAGATGAAGGCGGCCAGCACGCCCATGAGGGGGACTGCCCGCTCGTCGAGGCTCTTGTTCGACCGCCGGACGGCGATGCCGACGGCGACGATGGTGCCGGCCCACATGAGGGCGGCGATGGGGACGGACAGGAAGCCGTCCGGCAGGTGCATCGCCGGATCGGGAGCGCTCGGGGCGAGGCTCGTTCTGGTAAGGCTGAGCATGGCCGACCTCTCCGTGGGTTGGCGCGACGGGCGATCGTCGGAACCGAGGATAGCCGGCTCGCATCGCTTTTGCAATGGGTTGCACTTGCAGCGCGTTCACGGCGCGGCGTATCCTCGGCGCCGATGGAGCGCGACGAAGGACGGTCTGATCCGGCACCTCCGACCCCGGCCCGCCCGACCCCGCCGCCCGAGACCGGCCGCCGGGTCGGTCCTTGGGCCGGCGTCCGCGAGCGCCTCCGGGCCCGGGGGCTGCGCTGGACGCCACAGCGGCGGACCCTCGTCGAGGTCCTCGCCGCGACGAGCGGCCACGTCACCGGGGCCGAGCTCGTCGAGCGCTGCCGGGCCATCGATCCGTCGACGATCCCCTCGACCGTGTACCGGACGCTCGCCGTCCTCGAAGAGCTCGGTCTCGTCTGGCACGGCCACGGCCCCGACGGCCGCGAAGCGTTCCACGTTCGGCCGGAGGCAGAGCATGGTCATCTGCACTGCCGGGACTGCGGCACGACGGTCGAGATCGGTCCCGACGAGGGTGCCACCGTCGTCGCCGCCCTCGAGGCGGCGACCGGCTTTCTCGCCGACCTCTCCCACGTGACCATCGTCGGGCGCTGCGCCGCCTGCCGACGAGCGTCCGGCCTCCGCCGGCCTGGCGGGGCGAGGGGGAGACCGGCGGCGCGCTGAGGCCGAGCCGAGGGGCAGCGACGCCCGGCGACGCGCGGGGCGGGCGACGGCGCGTCGGTCTGGAGGTCGGGCTCCTGCATTCACCGTAGGGTGCCCGGGTACGAAGGTCATCTGGACGGATCCCACCTGGATCGTCATGATGCGCTTGACCGATTGTTGGCCGGCGCGCCGGGCCGAGGCGGAATCCTCAGTCGGAGCGAGCTCGTGACCGTCCATCCCGTTCGGCGGTTCGCCGCCGTCCTCGCCGCCGTCCGCGACGCCTGTGGGGCGAGCGGCGGCGTCGAGCTGGCCCCCCTCGTCGCCGCCCTCGCCGCGGGTCTCGCTGCCCTCCTCGCCGCCGGCGCCGTCGCCACGAGTCGCCCCGTTGCCCTCGTCGGCGCGCTCGTCCTCGCCGGCCTGGCGGCGACCGCCGTCGTCGCCTGCCTCGCCGCCCGACGCGGCCGGGTGCGGCTCGGTCTCCTCGTCCTCGCCGGCGCCCTCGTGGTCGCTGGCGGCGTCCTCGGCATCCTCTTTCGCTGGCCGCTCGCCGCGCCGTACGCCATCGTCCTCGCCTTCGGCCTCCTCCGCCCGCACCTCACGCCCGTCGAGCGCCACCGCGCGATCCTGCTCGCCGTCCCCCTCGCCGCCCTTCTCCTCTTTGCCGCCTCGCCAGACCCGAACTGGCCGGCGGCGTCGATGGCCGGACCCCTCGGCCAGCTCGTCGGCGGTCTCGTCGTCGGGCTCCTCCTCCTCGTCCTCGACCGTGCCCGGACCGCCGTCGAAGCCGAGCGCGCCCGCTATCGGTCCTTGGTCGAGGGCGCGCCGGTCGGCATCGTCCGGGTCGACCCCACCGGTCGGATCGTCCATGTCAATCCGGCCGCCGCCCGGTTGTTCGGTGTCGAGGCTCCGGCGGAGCTGGAGGGCCGATCCATCGTCGATCGCTTCGTCGATCCCGGTGCCGCCCGACGTCTCCAGGCGTGTCTCCTCGCCGCCGGCACGGTGAGCGGCGAGATCGAGCTCCGGCGGATCGATGGCACGACCTTCTGGGCTCGGCACAGCACGCGCCGCCTCGACGGCGGGACGCTCGCCGAGGACGGCGTCGGCTTCGAGGGGACCTTCGAGGACGTCACCGCCGAGCGGGCCGGGCGCGAGACCGCGGCCCGCCTCGCCGCCATCGTCGAATCGGCCGCCGATGCCATCGTCGGGCTCGACCCGACGGGTCGGATCACGAGCTGCAACCCGGCCGCCGCCGGTCTCTTCGGGCGGCCGAGCGAGGCCGCCCTCGGACGGCGGCTCGGTGAGCTCGTTGCGTTCGATGGGCGGGGACGTGACGACGCGTCGGACTGGGCTGAGGCCGCCGAGGTCGTCGAGATCGCCGTCCGCCGCGCCCTGGCCGGCCAGCCGGCTCGCGGCATCGAGCGGGAGATCGACGGCCCCGGCGGCCGACGGACGATCTCGATCACCGTCTCGCCCATCGAGAGCGGCGACCAGATCGTCGGGGCGTCCCTCGTCGCCCGCGACGTGACCGAGCTCCGACGGCTGGAACGAGCGCTCGGTCGGGTCGTCGCCGAGCGGAGTGCCGTCCTCGGTGCCCTCCGTCGGATCGAGGCGTCGCCGACTCTCGAGGCGACCGCCGACGCCCTCGCCCGTGAGCTCTCGACGACCGACGGCTTCGCCAGTGCGGCGATCCTCGTCTTCGACGCCGACGGTCGACCGACCGTGCTGAGCAGCTGGCTGGCCGGCGAGCGGATCGACATTGCTCCGGAGCCGGCGATCGACCGCCTCGCCCAGACCTGCCAAGGAAAGACGACCGACCCCTGGACGGAGGTCCTCGGCCACGAGCGGTCCGGACGGAGCGACGGCGAGCGCGCCGCCCTCTTCGAGCGAGGCA
>DAOTYQ010000018.1:0-14486 GCA_034434735.1 Chloroflexota bacterium | reverse complement strand
GGTTTTCGACCCCACAGGCGGGGCAGCGGCGCATCATTCGCCCACCGTCCACGTGTCACCGGCGGCGAAGAGGGCCGCCAGGTCGCCCTCGCCGGAACGGGCGATCGCCTCGTCGATCTGGGCCTGGAGGAGGGCATCGTGGGTCGGCCGCTCGATGGCCCGGAAGACACCGACCGGGACGGGATAGTCCGGCCACCACATCCGCGAGAGGATGAGGGCGAGATACGGGTCCTCGGCCCGTTCGTCGTGGACGAGCAGGTCGGCCTCGGTCACCCCGTCCTCACCGAGGGTGACGACCTCGGGGTGGAGCCCCCGGAGGCGGATCCCCTTGTTCCGCTCCCGGCCGAAGATCATCGGCTTGCCGTGCTCGAGAACGAGCATCCGGTCGTCGCGGACCTCGCGGTCGGTGAACTCGCGAAAGGCGCCGTCGTTGAAGATGTTGCAGTTCTGGAGGACCTCGACGAAGGCCGAGCCGCGGTGCCGCCCCGCCCGCTCCAGGGTGGCCTGGAGGTGTTCGGTGTGGGTGTCGACGGAGCGGGCGACGAAGGTCGCCTCGGCGGCGAGGGCGACGGTGAGGGGCTGGATCGGCCGGTCGATGGTCCCGAAGGGCGACGACTTCGTCCGCTTCCCGAACTCCGACGTCGGGCTCGCCTGGCCCTTCGTCAGCCCGTAGATCCGGTTGTTGTGCATGACGACCTTGATGTCGACGTTCCGTCGCATCGAGTGGAGGATGTGGTTGCCGCCGATGGAGAGGGCATCGCCGTCGCCGGTCACGACCCAGACCATGAGGTCGGGCCGGACGGCCTTGAGCCCGGTGGCGATGGCCGGCGCCCGGCCGTGGATGCCGTGGAAACCGTAGGTGTTCATGTAGTAGGGGAAGCGGCCGGAGCAGCCGATCCCGCTGATGAAGACGATCTTCTCCCGCGGCACGCCGAAGTCGGGCATGACCTTCTGGGCCTGAGCGAGGATCGAGTAGTCGCCGCAGCCCGGGCACCAGCGGACCTCCTGGTCGGAGACGAAGTCCTTCCGGGTCAGGGTCGGGCGGGCGGGGGTCACTTCGCTGGCGGTCGTCTCGGTCGTCATCGTCGGACGTCGCACCCTTCAGCGGCGGGAGGGCCGGGCTTGGCCGAGGAGTTCCAGGGCCCGCGCCTCGATCTCGGCGATCTTGAAGGGCTTGCCACGGACGAGATTGAAGCCCTCGGCGTCGACGAGGAAGTGGGCCCGGAGGAGGAGTCGGAGCTGACCGAGGTTGAGCTCGGGGACGAGGATCCGACGGTAGCTCCGGAGCACCTCGCCGGTGTTGCGAGGGAGGGGGTTGAGGTGGCGGAGGTGGGCGTGGGCGACCCGCTGTCCGGCGGCGAGGAGGCGGTCGACGGCGGTCCGGATAGCACCGTACGTCGAGCCCCAGCCGACGATGAGGAGGTCGCCCTCGGTCGGCCCGTAGACCTGGAGGTCGGGGATGTCGTTGGCGATCCGGGCCACCTTCTCGGCCCGGAGGAGGGTCATCCGGTGATGGTTCTCGGGATCGTAGCTGACGTTGCCGCTCACGTCCGCCTTCTCGAGGCCGCCGATCCGGTGCTCGAGGCCGGGCGTCCCCGGGACGGCCCAGGGCCGGGCGAGGGTCTCGGGGTCGCGAGCGTAGGGGGCGAAGGTCGCCGGATCGGTGTGGTTCGGCCGGCCGATGGTCGGCAGGTCGGCCAGGTCCGGGATCCGCCACGGTTCCGCGCCGGTGGCCAGGAAGGCGTCGGAGAGGTAAACGACCGGCGTCATGTACTTGAGGGCGATCCGGACCGCCTCGATGGCGTAGTCGAAGCACTCGGCGGGCGTCGCCGGCGCGACGACCGGCAGCGGCGACTCGGCGTTTCGGCCGAAGAGGGCGAAGAGGAGGTCCGACTGCTCGGTCTTCGTCGGCATCCCCGTCGACGGCCCGGCTCGCTGCACGTCGATGACGACGACCGGCAGCTCGGTCATGACGGCGAGGTTGAGGGCCTCGCTCTTGAGGGCCATGCCGGGCCCCGATGTCCCGGTCAAGCCGAGGGCTCCGCCGTAGGCCGCTCCGACGGCCGCGCTCATGGCCGCGATCTCGTCCTCGGCCTGGAACGTCCGGACCCCGAACCGCTTGTAGGTCGAGAGCTCGTGGAGGATGTCCGACGCCGGGGTGATCGGGTAGGAGGCGTAGAAGAGGTCGCGCCGGGCGAGCTTGGCCGCCGTCAGAAAGCCGAGGGCGGTCGCCTCGTTGCCGGTGATGTTCCGATACCGGCCGGGGGCGAGGCGGGCCGGCGGGACGTGATAGCGGTTGTGGAAGAGCTCGGCGGTCTCGCCGAAGTTGTAGCCGGCCCGGAGGGCGCGCTTGTTCGCCTCGGCGATCTCGGGCCGGTGGCCGAACTTTCGATCGATCCACTGAAGGGTCGGCTCGAGGCTCCGGTCGTAGAGCCAGAACATGAGCCCCAGGGCGAAGAAGTTCTTCGTCAGGTCGACCTGCTTCGCGGTCAGCCCGAGGCCCTCGACGGCCCGGGCATTCATGGTGCTGATCGGGACCTCGAAGACCCGGTAGGCCTTGAGCGAGCCGTCGGTGAGCGGGTTGCTCGTGTAGGCGGCCTTGGCCAGGTTCTGGGGCGTGAAGGCGTCGGAGTTGACGATGATCGCCGCCCCGGGCGGGAGGTCCGGTAGGTTCGTCTTCAGCGCCGCCGGGTTCATCGCCACCAGGACGTCCGGCTCGTCGCCGGGCGTGTAGATGTCCGAGGCGGCGAAGCTGATCTGGAAGCCGGAGACGCCGGGCAGCGAGCCGGCCGGAGCCCGGATCTCGGCCGGGAAGTCGGGGTAGGTGCTCAGGTCGTTGCCGTAGACGGCGGTCGTCCGGGTGAACTGCATCCCGGCCAGCTGCATCCCGTCGCCGGAGTCGCCGGCGAAGCGGATCGTCACCCGCTCGAGTTCGTGGGCGGGCACCGGACGGCCCTTGGAGTCGGTCACGCGCCCTCCGATTCGTCCATCGTCTGGTGGGGCCGCGGCGGGAGGTTGAGGAGCGTCTCCGGGAACGACTCGGCGAGGTAGCGGACGATGTCCTGGGGCCGGACGATGCCGACGACGCGGCGTTCGGCGTCGACGATCGGGATGTTTCGGTAGCGGCCCGTCTGCATGAGCTCCATGGCGGCGCGGACGCTGTCGGTCAGCCGGAGCGTGTGGGGTTCCGTCGTCAGGAGCGTCTCGACCGGGGCGGAGAGATCGGCCCCGGTGCCGATGAGTCGGCCGAAGATGTCGCGCTCGGTGAGGACGCCGACGAGGCGGCCCGACTCGTCGGCGACGAGGACGGAGTCACCAACGCCAGAGCGGCGGATGAGGCGGAGGCAATCGGCCAGGCTCGTCCGCGGCGGAACCGTCAGCGGCTCGCGTCGGCTGACGACGCTCAGCTCGGCATCGAGGAGGGACGGGATCCGCCCCAATACCGGGTGCTCGGTCCGCTCGTCGAGGCGGGACGGTGATCCGCTCATCGGGCCAAGTGTACCCACGCGCCCCGAATCGGGCCGTCTGTCTGTCGATCTGCCGGGCGTCGATCCGCCTCGACGCCGAGGCCGGCGACGGGTGATGATGGAAGGGATGTTCGTCGTCTACGCCGTCGTCGGCGGGCTCCTCATCGGTCGGCTCCTCGGCGGCCGCCTCGCCAACCTGGCCGCGCTCCGGATCCGCTGGGCGCCGGCGGCGGTCCTCGGCCTGGCGGTCCAGCTCGTGCTCTTCAGCGATGCCGGGGCCGCCCTCGCCGGCCCGGCCGCGCCGGCCGTCTACGTCGCCTCGTCCGCCCTCGTCTTCTTCGTCGTCTTGCGGAACCTCGCCGTGCCGGGCCTCCCCCTCGTCGCCCTGGGCGCCGCCTCGAACCTCCTCGCCATCGTCGCCAACGGCGGCTTCATGCCGGCCGACCCCGGCGCCCTCGCCGCCCTCGGGCGGGAGCCGCCGACCGGCTACTCGAACAGCATCGTCGTCGAGAATCCGGCCCTGCGGCCGCTGACCGACGTCTTTGCCCTCCCGCCGTGGCTCCCCTTCGCGAACGTCTTTTCCATCGGCGACGTCCTCATCGCCGCCGGCGTCGGGGCGGCGATCGCCGTCGCCATGCGGGGCGGCGGCCGAGGGGCCTCCGCGCGCTGAGCGCCGGCTGAGCGCGGGCCGAGAGCGGGCCCTCGGCCGGGGCGGTGCCTCGCCGCACAGCCCGATCGTCCTCCCCCACCCTGGTACCAGTGACCCATTCCGGGCCGGCCCCCCGACGCGCTAGGGTGCGGGCGCCGAACCGCCGGGTGAACGAGCGGGACCTTCTCGAGACGGCCGCACGGAGACCTCGATCATGACGACCCTCAAGCTCCAGACCTTCCGCGTCCTCCTGGCGCTGACGACCCTCGCCAGCGCCGCCCTCGTCCTCGAAGCCGGCAAGCGCTGGTTCTAGTCGAGGCGTCCGCGTCGGCCCCCACGGGTCGGCGCCACCCATCGACGTCCGTGGGGCGGCCCGAGCCGCCGAGTACGTGACCGCGAGCCGCCGGGGCCCACCGGCGGCTCGCTCTGTTGCTCGCCCTACGACGACGACCGCCGGTCGCTCGCGCCGGAACGTCGCGGCGCGACCTCGGTCCAGGCTTCGCGGGCGAGGCTCCGGAGCAGGAAGAGGACGTTGGCCGGCCGCTCGGCGAGCCGGCGCATGAAGTACGGGTACCACTCCGTCCCGTAGGGGACGTAGACCCGGACCCGCCAGCCCGCCGCGACGAGCCGCTCCTGGAGGTCGCGTCGGACCCCGTAGAGCATCTGGAACTCGAAGCGGTCGGCCCCGATCCGGTGCTCGCGGGCGAGGGCGATGGCTCGCCGGATGAGGCGGACGTCGTGGGTCGCGATGGCCGGGTAGGTCCCGGCCAAGAGGAGCCGCTCCATGAGGGCCGCGAAGGAGCGGTCCACCTCCGCCTTCGTCTCGAAGGCGACCTCCGGCGGCTCCTTGTAGGCCCCCTTGCAGAGCCGGATCCGAGCTCCCTCGGCGATGAGGGCCTCGACGTCCGCGGCGCTCCGGCGGAGGGCGGCCTGGATGACGACGCCGCTGGCCGGGTTGACCGACCGGAGCTCGCGCCAGAGGGCGAGGGTGGCGTCGACCATGGTGTGGTCCTCCATGTCGATCCGGACGAAGCCGGAGCGTTCGGCGGCCGCGGTGAAGATCCGGGCGACATTCGCCCGGCAGGCCTCGGCGTCGACGAGGAGGCCCATCTGGCTCAGCTTCAGCGAGACGTTGACCTCGAGCCCCCGCTCGGCGAGGGCGCCGATGGTCGCGACGTAGCGGTCGGCGGCGGCCCGGGCCAGCTCGATGGAGGTGACCGCCTCGCCGAGGACGTCGACCGTCCAGCGGAGCCCGCGACCCCGGAGGACCTCGATGGCCGCGAGGGCCCCGGCCAGGTCGGCGCCGGCGACGAAGCGGGCGACCATGGCCCGGGTGATCGGCAGGTGGGTCGCCAGCCGGCCGATGGCCCGACGGCGCGACAGGCTCAGGAGGAGGTCGCGAAGGGCCCGCTCCGGGAGCTCGCGGAGGCCCTCCACGACGTCACCCGCTCCCGTCAGGTCGCCGGGGACGGCTCGTCGAGGACGTGGCGGCGGAGGAAGGCGAGGATCCGGCTGAAGGCGTCTCGGCGCGTCTCCCGCTTCTCCCAGCCGTGGCCTTCGTCCTCGTACCAGTGGACCTCGTAGTGCTTGCCCTCGATCTCGAGGGCCTCGATCATCTTCTCGGTCATGAGGGGTACGACCCGCTTGTCCTTCCGGCCATGGAGGAGGAGGAGCGGCGCCTCGATCCGCTCGGCTCGATAAACGGGCGAACCCCGGCGGTAGCGCTCGGCCTGTTCGGGATCGTCGGGTCGGCCCATCTGCCGCTCGAGGTCGAGCCGGCCGACCCGATCGCCGTGCCGATACGACTCGGCGATCTCGGAGTCGCCGTACAGGTCGACGCCGGCCCGCCAGAGGGACGGCTCCTCAGTCAGGACGCAGAGGACGAGGTAGCCGCCGTACGAGCCGCCCCAGGCGGCGAGCCGACCGTCGCACCACGGCTGGTCCCGGAGCCAGCGAGCGGCGTCGATGACGTCGTGGGCGTCGGCGTGGCCCCACTCGCCCCGGTTGGCGAGCCGAAACTCGCGACCGTAGCCGGTGGAGCCCCGGAAGTCGATGTCGAGGAGGGCGAAGCCCTCCTGGACGAGGAGCTGCTTGAAGGGTTGCCAGTTCCGGTAGGCCTGCCAGGTCGGACCGCCGTGGGGGAAGACGACCGCCGGGACCCGCCGACCGCCGCGGCGGCCGGTCGCGTCGCGCGGTCGCCAGAGCGTCCCCTCCAGCCGCAGGCCGTCGCGCGCCGTCAGGGCGACCCGCTCGCCGGCGGCGAAGGCCGGCTCGCTGAAGGCGGGGGCGAGGGCGGCCGGGAGGGAGTCGGTGAGCGGCCTCGGCTGGAGGCGCGACGACGCGACTCCGGGAACCGGGAGGAGCCAGATGTCCGGCGGTCGCGACTCGCTCTCCCCGACGGCGACGAGCGCCGAGCCATCCGGGAGCCAGCCGACCGGGCGCCAGACGCCGGGCCAGGGGTTGACCGCCCTCCCCGGTTCGGCGCTCGGGGCGGGCCGCGGCCGCTTGGGCGGTCGGCCCCGTCGTCGAGGCGGCGGCCCGACCGCCAGGGGCCGAACGACGAGGTCGACGAGGCCGTCGTGGATGGTCACGTGGGCGACGAGCGCACCGTCGGGCGAGGCGAGGGGCGCGTTCGGATCGGCGCCGGACGGCTCGCCGTGCTCGCGCGGCTCCGTCGTCACGAAGGTCGGTGCCCCGCCCTCGGGCGCTCGCCGGACGACCTGGAACCAGCCGTCGGCGTCCGAGAGCCAGAGGAGGCTGCCGTCGGGCGCCCAGCGCGGGGCCGTGTCCCAGGAGCGGTCGCCGCCGACGATCTCCTCGCTCCCGTCGTCGACGTCGACGACGGTGACCTGGCAGGTCGCCAGGTCCGGCAGTCGGCCAGCGACGTAGGCGATCCGACGGCCGTCGGGCGACCAGGCGTAGTCCTCGACGTCGACGCCCGCCGGGGTGATCGCCCGGGGCTGCACCGGCTTCGGGTTCCGGGGCGGCCGGCCGCGGCGGGGGATCGGGGCGTCGACGACCCAGATCTGGGACCAGCCGCGGCGGCGAGAGACGAAGGCGAGGCGCCGGCCGTCGGGCGACCAACGCGGCATCGACGACCCGGCCGGGTGGGGACTGACCTCCGTCGGTCGTCTCCCGTCGACCCCGATGGTCCAGATCGTCCGATCGCGGACGAAGGCGAGGCGCCGGCCGTCGGGCGACCAGGCGGGGTCGGAGACGTCCTTCTCGGACGCCGTCAGCTGGCGGGCAGGTCCGCCGCGCAGCGGCAGGATGAAGAGCTGGCGAGCCCCGGCCGCCTCGAGCGTGTAGCAGACGAAGCGGCCTGTCGGCGAGAGCCGGACGTCGCGCGGCGACTCGACGGCGACGATCTGCTCGACGCTCAGGAGGCTCGACCCGGCGGCTCCGGCGGGCCGACGCTCGACGGCGGGCTCGGCCGGCTCCCGCTCGGCCCGAGCCCGATCGCGTCTTCTCATTTCCACGACCTTGACCTCCCGTTCTGCCTGGGGTCGGCTCCGCATCCAGGTCGCCGCATCCCGAAGCTCAGCGCCCCCGGCCGCGCGCTGGACCCCCGATCGGCGGGTCCGTCGGGGCGACCCCGGCCGCCAACTCGATCTGCTCGCCGAGCTCCACGGTCCGTCGATAGGCCGCCCAGACGGCCTCCGAGAGGACGGTCCGCAGCCGCCCCGCCTCGAGCTCGTGGAGGGCAGCGGCGCTCGTCCCGCCGGGAGAGGTCACCATGTTCCGGAGCTCGGCCGGGTGGAGACCGGACTGGCGGGCAAAGAGCGTGCTCCCCTCGAGGGTCTCGATGACGAGGTCGTGGGCGATGTGGCGCGGGAAGCCGAGATGGACGGCGGCATCGATGAGCGCCTCCATGACGAGAAAAACGTACGTCGGGCCGGTCCCCGAGACGGCTGTCGCCATGGCAACCATCTTTTCGTCGTCGACCTCGAGCTCGGCACCGAGGGCCCGAAGGAGGGCCGAGGCCTGGGCCCGCTGATCGGGCGTCGTCGCCGGTGTCGCGTACCAGACCGTCATCCCCTTCCCGAGCCGGGCGGGGGTGTTCGGCATCGCCCGGACGACCTGGTCGTGGCCGAGGACCGCGGTCAGGGCCGCCGTCGTCGCGCCGGCCAGGATCGAGAGGACGAGCTGCCCGGGCCGGAGGGCGGGGGCGATCTCCCGACCGACCCGGATGAGCATCTGGGGCTTTACGGCGAGGAGGACGATGTCCGCCCCCTCGACGGCCTCCCGGTTGTCGGCGACGACTCGGATGCCGTACTCGCGGGCGAGCTGCTCGCGACGCTCCACTCGGGGATGGCTGGCGACGACCTGCTCGGGCTCCACGAGGCGTCCGCGGAGGAGACCGGCGATCATCGCCTCGGCCATGACCCCAGAGCCGACGGTGGCGATGGTTCGGTTGGCGAGGGGGGACATCGGCGCCGAGTATAGTCCGCCGAAAGAGCCCGGAGGGCGGGCCCGGCGGCGCTCGCAGGGCCGATATTCGCCATCCCGACCGATCCGCCCGGTCAGCCGACCTCCTCGGCCGAGCCCGGCTCGGGTGGCGCTGCCTCGCCTCGGGCGGCTCGCCGATCGGCGATCGCCCGCCGGA
Source organism: Chloroflexota bacterium (assembly GCA_034434735.1). Taxonomy (GTDB): domain Bacteria; phylum Chloroflexota; class Limnocylindria; order Limnocylindrales; family CSP1-4; genus BPIH01. Next base: position 5,764 of record DAOTYQ010000018.1, on the reverse strand, counting down.
CCCGGTAGCGGAGGAACGGGTTCGACCCGGCCCGCTCGAGGCAGGCCGGACAGAGTTGCGCCCAGCCGGCCAGGTCCTCGGCGTTCGCGGCGGCGTGGCGCCGCCCACACCAGAGGCAGTCGAAGCTCGCCCGGAAGGCCATCGGCGCCCTCAGGCGCTCGCCACCGGTGGGGGCTCGGGGAAGTCGGTGATCCAGTCGTCGACGGGCGTCCAGCCTTGCGGCGGGGCGATGTCGACGAAGGCATCGGGGTCGAAGATCTCGGCCAGCATGGCGATCCCGTCGAGGACCCGGGGGCCGGGCCGCGAGAAGTAGGCCGACCCGTCGACGACGAAGACCTGCCGCCGCTGGACCGCCAGGATCTCCTCCCAGAACGGCGGCCGGCGAAGGCGGCGCCACTCGGCGAGGGCGTCGCGGAGGTGGTAGCCGCAGGGCATGAGGACGAGCATGTCCGGCTGGACCTTGCGGACCGCTCGCCAGGTCGTCCGGACCGAACGGCCGCCTTCTTGGCCGAGGACCTCCCAGCCGCCGGCCCGGCGGACCTGCTCGGGGACCCAGTGCCCGGCGGCGAAGGGCGGATCGAGCCACTCGAGGGCGACGACCCGCGGCGGCGCCACGCCCGCGGCTCGCCGCTCGGCGACCGTCCGGTCGATCTCGGCGAGTCGGGCTCGAAGACTCCGGACGAGGCGGAGCGCCCGTCGTTCGACGCCAGCCATGGAGCCGACGGCGATGATCGTGTTGAAGATCCCCTCGAGGGAGGTCGGCTCGAGGGACAGGATCGCCGGCGGTCCGTCGAGGGCCCGGACGGCGGCCTGGATCTCCCGGTAGCCGACGGCGCAGACCTCGCAGAGCTCCTGGGTCAGGATGAGGTCCGGCCGCAGCTCGGCGATCGCCTCCTCGTCGAGGGCGTAGAGGGAGCCGCCGCCGTGGATGGCGTGGCGAACCCGTTCGTGGATCGCCCGCGAGCCGAGCCTCGACAGATCGTGGGTGGCCCGGGTGACGACCCGCTTCGAGCGCGCCTCGGGCGGATAGTCGCACTCGTGGCTGACGCCGACGAGCTGATCGCCGAGCCCGAGGGCGAAGACGATCTCGGTGGCCGATGGGAGGAGCGAGACGATCCGCACGGTCGGACCCTCCTAGCGTCCCTCCGGACGCCCGCCGGCGGTCGATCCTCCGGGCGTGCCCGCGGCCCCCGGCCGCCCCGGCCCGCAGCGGGGCCGGCGGTCGGATGCCGGCTCAGGCCGGCGGCTTGAGTTCGTCGACCTTGGCCCGGGCGGCGGCCCGGTCCGAGTACCAGAGGGCATCGATCTGGGCATACTGCGCCCACTCGGCCGGCAGTGACTCCTCGGGGAAGATGGCGTTCACCGGGCACTCGGGCTCGCAGGCGCCGCAGTCGATGCACTCGTTCGGATCGATGTAGAGCTTTCGATCGACGCCTTCCTCGAAGTGGATGCAGTCGACCGGGCAGACCGCGACGCACGACTGGTCGAGCACGTCGATGCACGGCTCGGCGATGACGTAGGCCATTCGACTCTCTCCTGGACTGCCACGCTGGAGGCGGAGCGGACGCTGCACGCGGGCGGACCGTGGACGCTCCGGCGCGCCGCACGGGCGGGACACAGGGTACCACCCGAGCCGGCCCGTCGGTCCCGATTCGGCCCGGCCGAGGGCACTGAAGGGGCCGCCGGTTCGCCCTTCCGGAACGCGCCGCCCGCGCCCGCCTATCGCTGCGGCGCCGGGATCCGGAGCCCCGCCCGCATTCCCCGCTCCCAGTGGCCGGGCAGGTGGCAGCCGAAGAGCGTCCGGGCGAGGACGGCTGGGTCGTCGGGGACGGTCCAGACGATGTCGACCCGCTGGCCGGACTCGACGAAGGCCCGCACGCCGGCCAGGTCCGGGGGTGGCGGCTCTGGGGTGGCCCCGGGTGGCCCGCCGACGGTCGCCGCCCAGGCCCGCTCCCAGGCCTCCTGGACGGCGGCATCGCCGATGACGAGCTCGTGGGGGACGAGCCCGCCGTTGACGAGGTGGATGAGGACGGTCTCGCCGGGCAGGACGTCGACGGGGTCGGGGACGAAGACGTAGTCCTTGGCGATGACGTTGACCTCGCGGGGTGCGTCGGGTCGCCCCGCCGACGGGAGCGGGGTCACGACCGGCCCGCCGGGCCCACAGCCGGCGGCGGCGAGGCCGACGAAAAGGCCGACGAGGCACCGAGCAACGCCGAGCGCCGCCCCGGGGCCACGGGTCGACCGGGGGAGCAGTCGTCTCACGACGGCCTAAGTGTAGGTCGCAGGGCGGTCGGACCGGCCGGACCGCCGCCCTCGATGGCCGAGTGGACGAGCCTCGCCGCAGCATGATCTGCAACGGCCCGCGCCTCGCGGGTGCGGGCTGCGCTCGCCCGCCTTCGCCGGACGTCCCGCTCTCCCGAAGGCGGGACCGGTCGCCATGCTCTCGGAGGACCAGCGCCTGCTTTGGGCGGCTCGCGGCGCTCTCGTCGAGTTCTCGAAGAGGGGGCCGGTTGCCGTGCCCTCGGCGGCGGGTCGAATCGGCCGGCCGACCCTCGAACGCTGACCAGTCCGACACTCGAACGCTGGGCGGTTCCGCCGCGCTAGAGCCAGCGCTTGCCGGCCTCGAGGACGAGGGCGATGATCGTCACCAGGGCGACCGGTGCGGCCGAGCCGAGGGTCGCCCGAGCGACCCCGAGAACCGGCGGGGCGCCGAAGCGCCCAGCTCCCCGACCGAGGAACGAACTGCGACGGACCACCGCGACACCTCCCGCCGGGTCCCGGCACCGGCATCTGGCATGGAGCGACGCCGGCCTCCACGCGTGCCCGCCGGCGGGGAAGAGTGTCGGGTTCCGCGCTTAGCGGCGGCTTATTTGGACCCCTCCATCGAGGGGACGTAGTTCGGGTCGAGGTACGTCGCAGGATCGTCCTTGAAGTCGAGGAGGCAGCCCCGACCGCAGAACCAGTAGGTCTTGCCCTCGTACTCGTAGGAGAGGTCCGAGAGGTCGGTGTCGACCTCCATCCCGCAGACCGGATCCTTCTCGATGGCCATCGGTGCCTCCGCGTCCGCCGACCGCTCGGGCGCCGGCAGATCCGGCCACGGCCCGGTTCGATCGGCTGTACTCCCAGGGAGTATAGGACCTGGCGCCGCCGACCGCCTCCGGGGCCGGCTACCATGCCTCACGATGACGACCGTGCCAGCGCCGTCCGCCCCCCTCGTCGGGCTCGAGGCGATCCGCCGCGCGGCCGAACGCTTGGTCGGCGTCACCCTCCGGACGCCCCTCGTCGCCTTCGGGCCGCCCGAGGAGCGGATCTTCCTCAAGGCCGAGTCCCTCCAGCCGATCGGCGCCTTCAAGCTCCGCGGCGCCTACGTCACCATCGCCGAGCTCGACGCCGAGGCGCGCACCCGCGGCGTCGTCACCTACTCGTCCGGCAACCACGCCCAGGGCGTCGCCCGGGCGGCGCGCCTCCTCGGGGTCCCCTGCGTCGTCGTCATGCCCGCCGACGCCCCCGCCGTGAAGCGGGCCCGCGTCGAGGCCGACGGGGCCGAGATCGTCACCGTCGGGCCCGCCTCCGACGAGCGACGGGCGGTCGCCGAGCGCCTCGCCGCCGAGCGCGGCCTGGCGATCATCCCGCCCTACGACGACGACCGGATCATCGCCGGCCAGGGAACCTGCGGGCTCGAGATCGCCGAGGACGTGCGCGACCTCGAGCTCGTCCTCGTCCCCGTCGGGGGCGGCGGCCTCGCCTCCGGCGTCGCGGTCGCCGTCCGGGCGCTCCACCCGACGGCCCGCGTCGTCGGGGTCGAGCCCGAGCTGGCCGCCGACGCGCGCGAGTCCCTCGAGCGGGGACGGATCGTTCGCTGGCCGGCCGAGCTCGTCGGACGGACGATGGCCGACGGGACGCGCGCCCAGTCGCTCGGTGAGCGGACCTTCGCCCATCTCGCCGCGCTCCTCGACGGGATCGTCACGGTCGGCGAGGCGGAGATCGCCGCCGCGGTCCGCCTGGCGGCCGAGGAGGCCCGGCTCGTCGTGGAGCCGTCGGGCGCGCTGACCGTCGCGGCCCTCCGCTACCGGGCGGCGGAGCTCGAGCTGGGACGGCGGCGGGGGGCCGTCGTCGCCGTCGTCTCGGGCGGCAACGTCGATCCGGACCGCTACCGCGAGCTCCTCGCGGCGCCGCTCCCCCCGAGCCGGGGGCCGGCCGGTGCATCGCCTCCGCCGACCGGCCCCGAGCGAGCGGAGGCCAGCCTGCCGCCGGGATCGTCGACCGGGCGCTCCGGCTGACGGTCCGGCATCGCCGCGTCGCCCCAGCCACCGCCGGCCCGGCGCTCGGCGAGGGCGAGTTCCCGGGCCCGGATCGCTGCCCGCTCCACCTCGGCCCTGGCGTCGGAGCGGGCCGTCGCCTGCGATTCGCTCTCCATCCAGGCCCAGAGCAGGACGAGGGCGACGACGAGGAACATGAGATCGCCGGCGACCCACATGATCCCGCCGCCGAGCTGCTGGTCGGCCAGCGGCGTCGGTCCCCAGGGTCGGACGAGGGTCGCGTAGTGGGGATAGAGCGGCTCGCTGGCCGAGTAGATGGCGAGGGAGAGGAAGGTGTTCTGTGGCATCTGGAGGCCGACGTAGAGGAGGCGGGCCGGGTACGACAGGCGCCACGGCGTCGGATCGACCCCCGCCGCCGGCCACCAGAAGAGGAGGCCAGAGCCGAAGAGGAGGGCGTGTTCGAGGTCGTGGATCAGGCGATCCTCGAGGGCGGCGTTGTAGAGCGGCGAGAAGTGGGTCCCCCAGGCGACGCCGGCGAAGACGAGCCAGGCGACGACGGGGTGGGTGACGACCCGGACGACCCGACTGTGGAGGACCGGGAGGATCCAGCGCCGACGGTCCTCCGCGCTCGCCACCCGCAGGAGGAGGGTCACCGGCCCGGCCAGGGCGAAGAGGGGCGCGGCGACCATCGTCAGGAGGAGGTGCTGGACCATGTGGATCGCAAAGAGGCTCGTGTCGTAGCGTTCGATCCCCGACTGGAGGGCGACGGCGACGGCGACGAGCCCGCCGCCGAAGGCCCACGTCCGGTACCGGGGCACCGGCTTGGCGGGATGGGCGGCGTTCACCCGTCGAACCGCCCAGCGCCAGGCGAGACCGGCCGCCACGAGCGGGATCCAGATCCAGGGATCGAAGGACCAGGCGAAGACGAGGTTGACCGGCGTCGGTGGCTCGGGCGGCACGGGCCCGTGAGCGAGGGCCGACGAGGCGGCGCCGAGGGCCCCGGCGGCTCCGAGGAACGCCCCGAGCCCGACGGCGACGGCGTGCCGGACGGCTCGGGCGGTGACGGTGCGAGGTTGCGGCGTCATGACCGGTCCATTCTCGCCGATGGCCGGCGGCGGGGTCGTGAACGGCGCCCTCGGGCGGACACATCGGAGCATCTGCGACGCGCGCTCAAGTCGGCCGCTATCATTGACGCCCGTGCCCCGGCTTGCGTCCGGCCGGGTGCCGTCGTCCGTGGGGCGGATCCCCGCCGCAGCCCCCCGCCGCATACGCCCTGATCGAGGACACCTGATGTCGATGCCCCGCCGGTCCGGCCCCGGTCCGGCCGCCATCATCTTCGGTTCGGCGGCCCTCGCCGTGGCGATCTTCCTGGCGATCCTCGCCCTTCGCGGTGACGTCGTCGCCCAGCTCCGCGACGTCTGGGCGTCCTTCTTTCCACCCCTCCCGGCGACGAGCCAGGGCGCCGAGATCCGCCAGCTCTACGACATCGTCTTCTACATCGCCGT
>DAOTYQ010000017.1:0-2450 GCA_034434735.1 Chloroflexota bacterium | reverse complement strand
AGATGGCCGATAGCCCCCAGGGATCGGTCTGGACCGAGGTCGCGGGGTCGCCTCCGTGGGTAGCCACGGGCACGGACGGTGGCCCGGACGGCGCCGTGACCGACCCGTCCGTCGTCGTCCTTGGCGAAGAGCAGGCCGCCGTCGGGCCTGAACTCGCGGCAGACGTCGCGCCAGCCGCCGGTGCGGCCCTCCGGCGCGAGGTCTTCGGCTTCCTACCCTACTGGCAGCTGAACAGCAGCAGCCTCCGACTCCGCTACGACCTCCTCTCGACCATCGCCTACTTCTCGGTCGGCGCGGACAAGAACGGGAACCTCCTCAAGAAGAACAGCGACGGCACGACGACGACCGGTTGGGCCGGCTGGACGAGCGCGAAGCTGACCTCGATCATCGACGAGGCGCACCGGAACGGGACCCGGGTCGTCCTCACCATCAGCGTCTTCGCCTGGAGCGACGGCGAGAAGGCCAAGCAGGCTGCCCTGCTCGGCAACCCGGACGCTCGGCTCAACCTCGCCCGTCAGGCGGCGGCAGCCGTTCGCGATCGGGGTGCCGACGGGATCAACCTCGACTTCGAGCCCATCGTCTCGGGCTACGAGGACGAGTTCGTTGCCCTCGTCCGGACGATCCGGGCCGAGCTGGATCGGGTCGCTCCCGGTTACTACCTCACGTTCGACACCACCGGCTGGATCGGGAACTACCCGATCGAGGCGGCGACGGCGCCCGGCGGGGCCGACGCGATCTTCATCATGGGCTACGACTACCGGACGGGCTCCTCGTCGCCGGTGGGTTCAGTGGCGCCGCTCGCCGGGCGGCTCTACGACATCGGCGACACCGTCGCCGCCTACACGGCCCGGGTCCCGGCATCGAAGCTCATCCTCGGCGTCCCCTACTACGGACGGGCCTGGTCTACCGACAGCGACCAGCTCAATGCGACGAACATCTCGGGCACGAAGTACGGGACCTCGAACACCGTCGTCTACACGACCGCAGCCGACCTCGCCCTCCAATACGGACGTCGCTACGACCCGGTCGAGCAGGTCGCCTGGTTCGCCTACCGGCGCGAGAACTGCACGGCGACGTACGGCTGCGTGACCGCCTGGCGGCAGGTCTACTACGACGACGCCCAATCGCTCCGGGCCAAGTACGACCTCGTGAATCGGACGGAGCTGCGGGGGGCGGGGATCTGGGCTCTCGGCTACGACGGGACCCGGCCCGAGCTGTACGGGGCGTTGGCCGAGGCCTTCCTCGACGACCGGACGCCGCCGCGGGCGGGGATCCGGCTCCTGCCGTCGACGACGCGCGACGAGGGGATCTGGGTCGAGTGGGGCGGCTGGGACGAAACGGGGATCGCCAGCCACGACGTCCAGGTCTCGGTGAACGGTGGGCCGTGGACGGACTGGCTGATGGGAACGACGGCCTCGGGCGAGGTCTACCTGGCCGCCCACGGCCAGACCGTCGCCTTCCGGGCTCGGGCCCGCGACCGGAAGGGCAACCTCGGCCAGTGGAACGTCAGCACGAACACCGCCGGCCCGCTGGCGCTGGCCCCGGGTGGCGTCGGGCGGGTCGTGACGTCCGCCCTCTCGATCCGGACCGGCCCCGGCACCTCGAACACGAAACTCGGGGAGTTCCGCTCGGGGGATCTGGTAGCGATCACCGGCGGCCCGGTCTCGGCCGGCGGCTACACCTGGTACGAGGTAAGCGGCCCCCTCGACGGCTGGGGTCCCATCGATCCCCGGTACGAGCGCGTTTGGGCCGCCGCCGGAGACGGGACGTCGACCTACATCGGGCCGGCGCCGGCCCCGAACGTGACGACCGTCGACGCCGGCATCCGGGGCTTCGGGTTCGCCGCGACGGCGGCCGGGAGCCGCCTCGTCAGCCCGAACGGCGACGGCGTCGACGACACGATCCGCCTTAGCTGGTCGAACGCCCGCGCCTTCGACTCCCTCAGCCTCAAGGTCTTCCGGTCCGACGGGAGGCTCGTCGAACAGCGATCGCTGCCCGGGGCCGCCGGGCCACAGGTCTTCGACTGGGATGCCCGGATCGCGGGCGTGCCCGTCCCCGACGGAACGTACGTCCTCCAGCTCGTCGGCGTCGCCGGCGGCGTGACGTACAGCGCTCCTTCGGCCGTCCCGGTCACGCCCGGTCAGCTCGCCGCCTTCGGGATCGTCGTCGATCGGCTGCCGGTCACCCGCCTCGGTGGGGCGGACCGCTACGGGACGGCCGCGGCGGTCGCGGCGACGTATCCGGCGGGCGTCCCGGTCGCCTACGTCGCCTCGGGCCTCGGCTTCGCCGACGCCCTCGCCGGGGCTCCGGCGGCGGCCCGCGACGGTGGCCCCCTCCTCCTCGTCCGACCCGACGCCATCCCAGCAGCGACCGCCACCGAGCTCGCCCGCCTCCGACCCGGCCGGATCGTCGTCCTCGGCGGCCCGGCCTCGGTGAGCGAGGCGGTGGCG
>DAOTYQ010000016.1:0-4668 GCA_034434735.1 Chloroflexota bacterium | reverse complement strand
ACGAGATCCTCGGCCTCCTCGGCGCGGCGCCGGAGGCGGAAGAGGAGATGCGACGAACCGGGGGATCGACGGCCGCGGTGCCGGAAGCGCCTGCCGTGGCCGCGGTGGCCGAGCCGCGGCGGGGTGCACCGGCGGAGGTCGGCCGATGAGGCGGACTCCGGCCGACGCCCGAGCGGGAGCGGCGGCGGCAGGATCGAGCGGTCCGGTTGTCGGTCGGCCGACGGCGGATCGGCTCACCCGGCCCGGTGGCGCCCATCGGCCGGAGGCCGGAGGGGACGGCTCGGCGGTCTGGCGGCAGCGCGCCCTCGCCCGCTTCCCCGGCGGGGTGAACAGCCCGGTGCGGGCCTACCGAGCCGTCGACGGCGAGCCGCCGATCATCGTCCGGGGCGAGGGCCCCCTCGTCTGGGACGCCGACGGGACCGAGTACGTCGACTACGTCGGTGCCTTCGGGCCGCTCATCCTCGGTCACGCTCATCCGAGCGTCGTCGCCGCCGCCGAGGCCGCCCTCCGCGACGGCGGTCCCTTCGGGGCGACGCATCCCCTGGAGGTGGAGCTCGCCGAGCGGATTGCCGCGGCGATGCCGGTCGTCGAACGGATCCGCTTCGTCTCGTCGGGGACCGAGGCGACGATGAGCGTCCTCCGGGTCGCGCGGGCGGCGACGGGCCGCGACCTCGTCCTGAAGTTCGAGGGTGGCTACCACGGTCACGTCGACGGCCTCCTCGTCGAGGCCGGCTCGGGGCTGGCGACCCTCGGCCTCCCGGCCAGCGCCGGCGTCACCGTCGCCCAGGCCGTGGAGACGCTCGTCGTCCCCTACAACGACCTCGCCGCCGTCGAGGCTGCCTTCGCCGCCCACCCGGGGCGGATCGCGGCCGTCATCGTCGAGCCGGTGGCGGCGAACGTCGGAGTCGTTCCGCCGGCGCCGGGCTTCCTCGATGGCCTCCGACGCGTGACTCGGGCCGACGGTGCCCTCCTCGTCTTCGACGAGGTCATCACCGGCTTCCGGATCGCCCGAGGAGGGGCCATCGAGCGCTACGGCGTCGAGCCCGACCTCGTCACCCTCGGCAAGGTCATCGGCGGCGGCCTGCCGATCGGTGCCTACGGCGGCCGGGCCGACCTCCTCGACCTCGTCGCCCCCGCGGGGCCGGTCTACCAGGCCGGCACCCTGGCCGGGCACCCGCTGGCCATGGCGGCCGGGGCGGCGACCCTCGACCTCCTCGTGCCGGCCGCCTATCGGGAGCTCGAGCGAACGGCGGCCGCCCTCGAAGCCGGCCTTCGCGCCGCCGCGGCCGAGGCCGGCCGGGCCGTCGCCGTCAACCGCGTCGGCTCGATCCTCACCGTCTTCTTCCGATCCGGAGCGCCGACCGACGCCGCCGAGGCGAAGGCGAGCGACACGGTCGCCTTCGCCCGCTTCCACCGGGCGATGCGGAGGGCCGGCGTCCTCATCCCACCGTCCCAGTTCGAGGCCTGGTTCGTCTCCCTCGCCCACACCGATACCGAGATCGCCCGGACGGTGGCCGCGGCTCGGGCGGCCTTTCGGGCATGAGCAAGTCCGCCCTGGAGGCCACCGGGTCGGGTCTCCGGGTCGCTCTCGATCCGCGGAGCACGGCGGTGCCGGGGGCCCGCTACCTCCGGGCGTGCCGGCGGCTCCCGGTCGACACGACGCCCGTCTGGTTCATGCGCCAGGCCGGCCGAGCGCTGCCCGAATACCGCGCCATCCGGCGGCGGGCGACTCTCGCGACCTGCATCGCCGACCCCGCCCTGGCGGCCGAGATCACCCTCCTTCCCGTCGAGCGGCTCGGGGTCGACGCCGCCATCGTCTTCGCCGACATCACCACGCCGCTGACGGCCATCGGGGCCGGGGTCCGGCTCGACGATGGGGTCGGGCCGGTCGTCGATCGGCCGATCCGGACGGCGTCGGCGGTGGAGGGCCTGGCCCGGCTCGTCGAGGCGGCCGCTGGATCGACGGACCAGGGCGTGTCGGCGGGCGGCCTCTTCGATTCGGTGGCGACGACGATCCGCCTCGTCCGAGGAGCCAGCCAGGTCCCGGTCATCGGCTTCGCGGGCGGCCCCTTCACCCTCGCCTGCTACCTGGTCGAGGGCACGTCGCGCCGGGGCGCGGCGGCCGAGTTCCCGACCCTCCGCCTCCTCCTCCGCCGGGAGCCGGACGTCGCCGAGCGCCTCCTCGACAGCCTGACCAGGTTGACCTCTGCCTACCTGCGGGCCCAGGTGGCGGCGGGCGCCGACTCGATCATGCTCTTCGACAGTTGGGTCGGTGGTCTCTCGCCGGCCGACTACCGGCGCTTCGTCCGGCCGCGGACGGCCCGCCTGGTCCGGGAGGTCCGGGCCCTGGGCGTCCCGGTGACGGTCTTCGGGACGAATACCGCCGGCCTTCTGGCCGACCTCGCCTCGACGGAGCCCGACGTCGTCGGCCTCGACTGGCGGATCGAGCTCGACGAGGGGTGGCGGCGGGTCGGGCCGGACCGAGCGATCCAGGGCAACCTGGACCCGTGGCTCCTCCTCGGCCCGTGGGCGGAGGTGGAGGCGGCCACTCGGGCGATCCTGGCCGCGGCCGCCGGCCGGCCGGGGCACGTCTTCAACCTGGGCCACGGCGTCCTCCCGACGACCGACGTCGACGTCCTCCGCCGCCTCGTCGACCTCGTCCACGAGGTCGGGCTTCGCGGCCCTGCTTCGGTTCGCCGGCCCTCGCCGCGCCGGGGGACCTCCACGTCTGTGCCTTGAACCCACCCCACGTCTGTGCCTTGAACGGAGAGGAACGACCATGTCCGATCGGATGACCGCCAGCCCGACCGCCCCGGCCCGCCTGCCGTACCCGCACGCCTGCCCGGCCGACGGCGATCCCTTCGCCCCGCGCCTCGGCCCGAGCCGGAGCGACGATCGGGTCGATGGCGGTGAGGGTGGGACGGCCGTCCTCCTCATGGCCTACGGCGGCCCGGCGTCCCTCGACGAGGTTCCGGCCTACTACACCGACATCCGCGCTGGGCGACCGCCGAGCCCCGAGCTCCTCGCCGAGCTCATCGAGCGCTACACCGCCATCGGTGGGCGTTCTCCCCTCGCCGACGTGACCGAGCGGCAGCGCCGGGCCCTCGAGGCGGAGCTGGCCCGGCGTGGGTTGGGGCTGCCCGTCTTCGTCGGCTACAAGCACAGCTCGCCCTTCGTCGCCGAGACCGTCGATCGGATGGCGGCGGCGGGGGTGCGGCGGGTCCTCGCCGTCGCTCTGGCCCCGCACTTCTCGACGATGACCGCCTGCTCGTACTGCCAGCGGGTCGCCGCGGCCCGGGCGGCGCTCCCGGCCCGGGACGGCGAACCGGGTCTCCGCTACGTCATGGTCGCCGACTGGCACGCCGAGCCGGCCTTCGCCGACGCCCTCGCCGACGTCACCCGGGCCGCCCTGACCGAGGCCGAGGCAGCTGCGGGCGAGGGGACGGCCGCCGGGCCACCGTGGGTCGTCTTCACCGCCCACAGCCTGCCGGAGCGGATCGTCGGCGTCGGCGACCCCTATCCCGAGCTCCTCCACGAAACCGCCCGCCTCGTGGCCGAGACCCTCGGCTGGCGCCGCTGGAGCTTCGCCTTCCAGAGCGCCGGGCGGACCGGCGAGGCGTGGCTCGGTCCCGATCTCCTCTCCGAATTGGAGCGACTCGCCGGGAGTGGCATCCGGGCCGTCGTCGTCGCTCCTGTCGGCTTCGTGGCCAGCAACCTCGAGCTCCTCTACGACATCGACATCGAGGCTCGGGCCCGGGCGGCCGAGCTCGGCCTGGCCCTGGTTCGGGCTGCCGCCCTTGACGACCACCCGGGCCTCATCGGTGCCCTGGCCGACATCGTCGAACGGGCGGTGGGCTGAGGCGATGCAGACGGCGACGCCACCGACCGCGCCGGCCTCGACGATGCGGGCCGGCGTGCCTCGGGACGAACGGCCGGTCCTGGCTGGGCCTCCGGTCCCGCGCTTCGACGAGCGGCCGATCCTCGTCTATTGGGAGGTCACCAGGGCCTGCGATCTCGCCTGTCGCCACTGTCGGGCCGAAGCGATCCCAGAGCCGGTTCCAGGCGAGCTCGACACCGCCGAGGGCCGCCGGCTCCTGGAGGCGATGGCCGGCTTCGGCCGGCCGCTGCCCCGGCTCGTCGTGACGGGCGGCGACCCCCTGAAGCGGACGGACCTCTTCGAGCTCATCGCGGCCGCTCGGCAGCTCGGCCTGGCGGTCTCGCTCACCCCCAGCGCGACGCCGAACCTGCAGAGGACGGTCGTCGAGCGGCTCGCGACCACCGGTGTCGACTCGGTCGCCCTCAGCCTCGATGGCTCGACGGCGGAGCGGCACGACGCCATCCGCGGCATCGGCGGGACGTTCGAGGCGACCCTCGAGGCGGCCCGTTGGGTCCGGGCGGCCGGTCTCGGGCTCCAGATCAACACCCTCGTCGCCGAGGAGATGCGTCAACGACGGGAAGGGGATCGTCTTCGTCGCAGGACCTCGTGGCGGTCTATCGCGGGGCGGAGCTCCTCAGGGCGCTGCGCGACCCGGACGCCCTGAAAGGGAAGTGTGGCGCCTGCGAGTTCAGGGCTGTCTGTGGTGGCTCGCGGGCCCGCGCCTATGCCGCCACCGGTGACCCGCTGGCGGCGGATCCCCTCTGCCCGTACCAACCGCCCGCCTGGCGTCG
>DAOTYQ010000015.1:0-4092 GCA_034434735.1 Chloroflexota bacterium | reverse complement strand
CGCCGGGCCGTCGATCGGGTCGGCGATCAGCGGTTCGTGGCCGTCGGCCGATCGGTCGATGCCGGCGACCGGGCGACGGTCGAAGCGCTCGTCCGCGCGACCGGGGCGACCCACGTCCTCAACGCCGTCGATCCGCGCTTCGTCCTGCCGATCTTCGAGGCCGCCCTCGCCGCCGGTGCCGACTACCTCGACATGGCGATGTCGCTCTCGCGGCCGCACCCGGAGCGCCCCTACGAGCTCCCGGGGGTCAAGCTCGGCGACGAGCAGTTCGCCCGGGCCGTCGACTGGGAGGCTGCGGGCCGCCTCGCCCTCGTGGGGATCGGGGTCGAGCCCGGTCTGTCCGACGTCTTTGCCCGCTACGCCGCCGACGAGCTCTTCGACGAGATCGACGAGATCGGGGTCCGCGACGGGGCGAACCTCGTCGTCGAGGGCTATGCCTTCGCGCCCTCCTTCTCGATCTGGACGACCATCGAGGAGTGCCTGAACCCGCCGGTCGTTTGGGAACGGGGCCGCGGCTGGTACACGACGCCGCCCTTCAGCGAGCCCGAGACCTTCGTCTTCCCGGAGGGGATCGGGCCGGTCGAGTGCGTGAACGTCGAGCACGAGGAGGTCGTCCTCATCCCGCGTTGGATCGACGCCGGGCGGGTGACGTTCAAGTACGGCCTGGGGGCCGAGTTCATCGAGGTCCTTCAGGTCCTCCACAAGATCGGCCTCGATCGGACCGATCCGGTCCGGGTCGGGGGCGTCGAGGTCTCGCCGCGGGACGTCGTGGCGGCCTGCCTCCCGGATCCTGCGACCCTCGGCGACCGGATGCACGGCAAGACCTGCGCCGGGACGTGGGTTCGGGGGCGGGGCAAGGACGGGGCGCCGCGGGAGGTCTACCTCTACCACGTCGTCGACAACGCCGAGTCGATGGCCCGCGACGGGGCGCAAGCGGTGGTCTGGCAGACGGCGATCAACCCGGTCGTCGCCCTCGAGCTCCTCGCCGCCGGGGTCTGGCAGGGGGCCGGGGTCCTGGGCCCGGAGGCGTTCCCGCCGCGGCCGTTCCTCGATCTGCTCGTCGACTACGCCTCGCCCTGGGGGGTCCGGGAGGGGTAGCGGCGCGGCCTTGCGCCGTCGGGCGCGGCGTGGACACCGTGCGCGTGGTGGCGGTCCTCAGGCGTTGACCCTCCTCGCCGCAGTCCTAAACAATCGACGTTGGGGCTTGACGGCGACAGAGAGAGAGAGAGAGAGAGAGAATGGGCCAGACCCGGGCGACGCAATGGACCCGGGGGAAGCTGGGGGAGTCGTCATGAAGCGTCGCCAAACCTCCCTCCCTGGTTGGGGGAGCTGGTTCGCTGCTCTCGTTCTCGTCGCTCAGGTCGGGTTCCCGGGTGCGACCGCGCCGGTCTCGGGCTCGCTCAGCGGCTCTGGTCCTTCGCTCAGCAATCTTCGGTCTGCCCAAGCGGAAGACACGACCTCGAACGGGATCGCCGTCGTCGGGCCGGAGGCGATCCAGGTCCGCCCGGCCGACGAGGATCAGGCGGCCGCGTTCAATACGGCCCTCGAGCTCGCCTATGCCCACCGCGATGATCTTGGCTACCCGTGGCTCGACGCGGCGTCCGGGGTCCTCGAGCTCTCCTTCGCCACAGGGCTTGGGGAGACGGTGGCAGCGGCTGCGGTCGATCGACTCTCGGCCGGCGGGCGAACGGTCCGTCTCCGGCCGGCTCCGGCCTCTGTTGCCGAGCTCGATGCGCTCGCCGACGCGGTCACGCGGCTCAATGCGGATGGCGTTCCGGGGGCCGATCGGATCTGGAAGACCGAGGCCGACCAGAAGAACAACCGGATCATCATCACGGTGAGCGAGGCTCCCGACGAGCTGCTCGATGCCCTCGCCGCTCGCTTCGGGACGGAGCGGATCGCGGTCCGGATTCAGGGTCCGCCGCCGGGCGCATCGACGGCAGCCAATCGCGACTCCGACTCCCCGCCATTCTGGGGCGGCGCGAAGTTCTACCCCGACCTAACGTGCACGACGGGCTTCCCATGGAACGTCGGCTCAGGTGTGTCGGGGATGCTCACGGCCGGGCACTGTGCACCGACAGGAAGCAACAGCGTCAACTATCCGAACTACAACAACGTCGGCTTCATCCGAAGCGCCTCCGAAGAGAACTGGGATGCCACGTACGGGACCCAGTATTTCTCCGGCCAGAGCGTGTATCGTGGTCACTTGGCGCTCGTCCGGTACCGTTCGTCGTACAGCTCGGGGCCTTACGTGTACTCGGGCGGGCCGCACACGAGCACCGCATCTGCGGTCGACAGCATGGCGTCACGGCGGTCGCAATGGGGTGACGCGGCCTGCGTGAACGGGGTCGTGACCGGGGAGTGGTGCGGGATGGTGGTGGGGACCGGCCTCAACATCCTCTACCTCGTGGCGGGGCCCAACGTGTGGGCTCGAAACGTCGTCGAAGCCCGCGCTCTTGGCAACACGTGCCCGACTCGAGGAGACTCCGGAGCCCCGGTGTATCGGAAGCTGTCGGCGACCCGAGTGGCCGCGGTCGGGATCTTCAGCGGCTGGTTTGCGCAGGTGGTCGCCTGCACCGTGTGGTTCACCGACATCTGGGACGCGTACTATGGCCTACCCGGATCGCTCAAGGTGGCACCGTAGCGATGGATGTCGTAGGGTTCGTCCTCCGGCGCAGCGCCGCCGACGTAGACCGGATACCAGGAGCGGACGCATGAGGGTAGTGCCGTGATGATCCCACATGCCGCGAGCGCCGGAAAGTCATGGCTCGTCGCGGCTCTCGTCCTCGCCGCCGGCGCCGGCGTCTTCGTCGCCCTCGACCGGCCCGACCCGATCGACTACTACCGCCTCGTCGGCGACCGGACGATCGTCGTCGGGACGCTCACCGGCGTGGCGACCTGGTCCCGCGTGAGCTCGGTGACCGAGACGCCGACCTCGGTCGTCGTCGCCGTCCGCTCGTTCCGGTTCCCCGTCCCCGCACCGGCGGCGGGGATCCCGATCGAGTACGTCGTCACCCTCGAAGCGCCGCTCGGCGATCGAACGGTCGTCGATGCGACCACCGGGGCGGCGGTCCGACAGACGGACTGCATCGGGCCTTTGCCGTGTCGGTGACGATGCCGTGATGCTCGGGAGGGGGCGTCCGGTCGCGCAGGATGCCGTTTCGCCCGGCCAGGGCCGCGGGGACCCCGATCGAATACGTCGTCACCCTCGAGGCGCCGCTCGGCGATCGGACGGTCGTCGATCCGAGCACCACAGCGGTCGAGATGCCCCGCCGTCTCGGGCGGCTCCGATGCCCGTAGCGGCCGAGGCGACCGTTCGGGTCGCCGCACGGCGCGCTCGCCGACGCCGACGGGTGTTGGGCGGCCTCCTCGCGCTCGCCGCGCTCGTCACCGCCTGCGGCTACGAGCGGATCGTCGTCACCGTCTCCAACCCCACGGCCGACGAGTACCTCCTCCGCCTCAGCTGGTCGTACGGCGAGGTCCATGTCTTCCGCGTGCCGCCCGGCAAGGGAGCCCGTGCGACCTCGCTCCAGGCCGGCTATCGGCCCCTCGTCGAGGTCCTCCGCCCGGACTGCGCGGTCCTCGGCAGTTGGACGCTCGAGAAGAGCGCCCTCATCCGGATCGGCCCCGACGGTCGGCCGAGCGCGGGTCCGCCGGAGGAGCCGCCGCCGGGGACCGATCCACCGGAAACGGTGACCGAGGAGGTCGCCGCCTGCGGGGCGACGCAGTTCCGGGAGCCGACCCCGAGCTGACAGGTCGATGTGATGGCGCTTGGAATCGTCGGCGGCTCGGTTCCCCGGATCGTCGCCCGCCGAGGCGGACCGAGACGCGGCAGGAGACGGCCACGCGGAGCGCCCAGCCATTGCCCTCCACGGAGCCGGCCACGGCGTGGAGGACGCCTCGGGCCACCGGTTGTGGTCGCCTTGGCGGGGCCCCTCTCCTCAAGCTGAGGTCCCATAGTCGGCGATCGAGCGGACAAACGGCAGCCGGCCGCCGAGGGCACGAAGCAGCCGCTGGTCGGCCGTCCAGAGCGTCGCCCCGAGCAGCTCGGCCAGGGCGACGTAGTGGGCGTCGTAGACCGCGGGGAGGTTG
>DAOTYQ010000014.1:0-7076 GCA_034434735.1 Chloroflexota bacterium | reverse complement strand
TCGCGGCCATCGAAACCGAACCGGGCGGACCCCCGCAAAGGGGCCCGCCCGTTCCGGCTGCGCACCAGCAAGCTCAGGGCTCGGAACTCGACGCCGTCCGAGCGCGGCGAAAAGGTCGGCCGATCAGTAGGCCTCGAGGTAGCGATCGATCTCCCACTGGGTGACCTGGGTCCGGTACTCCTCCCACTCGGCCCGCTTCGCCTCGACGAAGTGAGAGAGGACGTGGTCACCGAGCGCCTCGCAGATCACCGGGTCCTTCTCGAGCTCGTCGATCGCCTCGGCCAGAGTCCCCGGCAGTTCCCGGATCCCCTTCTCCTTGAGCCGGACCTCGTCCATCTCGAAGACCGACTCCTCGACCGGCTCGCCGAGCTCCAGGCCGCGCTCGACCCCGTCGAGGCCGGCGGCGATCATGACCGCGAAGGCGAGGTAGGTGTTCGAGGACGGATCCGGACAGCGGACCTCGACCCGCGTCCCTTCGATCGACTTGCCCGGGGAGACCTTTGGCACCCGGATGAGGGCCGAGCGGTTCGTCCGCCCCCAGGTCAGGTACGTCGGCGCCTCGTAACCGGGGACGAGTCGCTTGTAGGAGTTCACGAGCGGGGCGAGGACGGCGATCATCCCCCGGGCATGGGCGAGGATCCCGGCCATGTACGAGCGGGCGACAGCGGAGAGGCCGTACTCGTTCGAGGGATCGGCGAAGGCATTCCGACCCTCGGCGATGGAGTAGAGCGACTGGTGGGTGTGCATGCCCGAGCCGTTGATCCCGTAGATCGGCTTCGGCATGAACGTCGCGTAGAGGCCGTGCTGGTTGGCGATCGCCTTCAGGGTGAACTTGAAGGTGATGGCATTGTCGGCGGTCCGGAGAGCGTCGGCGTACTCGAAGTCGATCTCGTGCTGGCCGACGGCGACCTCGTGGTGGGCCGCCTCGACCCGGATCCCGAAGGCCTCGAGGGCGTCGACCATGTCCTGCCGGATCTCCTGGGCGAGATCCGTCGAGAAGTCGAAGTAGCCGGCCTCGTCGTGGGGGAGCGGCTTGATCTCGCCGTTCTCTCGGCGGAAGAGGAAGAACTCGAGCTCGGGACCCATGTTCACGATATAGCCGAGCTTCCGGGCCCGCTCCACCTGGCGCCGGAGGACGTAGCGCGGATCGCCGACGAAGGGCTCACCCCGCGGCGTGTAGACGTCGCAGATGACCCGCGCCGTCCCCCGAGGGCCGGAACCCGGCTGCCAGGGGATTTCGGCGAAGGTGCTCATGTCGGGCATGAGGTACTGGTCCGACTCGGCGATCCGGGTGAAGCCCTCGATCGAGCTTCCGTCGAACCAGGTCCCGTGGGCCACCGAAGCCTCGAGCTGGTGGATCGGGATCGTGACCGCCTTCACGGCGCCCAGGATGTCGGTGAACTGGAGCTGGACGAAGCGGATCCCGTTCGCCTTCGCCCATTCGATCTTCTCGCGCGCCTCGGGCGCGATCGCTTCCGCCAACGCGGCCTCCTTCGAGTGAGCTGATGCGCTGGGCACCAACCATAGCCCAGACGGACGTGACGGAGCGACTCTAGCAGCCACTCAGGCGCTCGTTGGTTGCGGTTTGGTATCAGCTGCTAGTTCAGACTGCACAAGATACACGGCGAGGGCGAGGGGCAGGCGGAGCTCGGGATCGGTCGGGCTCCAGCCGGCCAGGGCCTCGATCCGCCGGAGCCGGTAGGCGACGGTGTTCCGGTGGACACCGAGCCGGGCCGCCGCTTCGACCGGGCCGCCCGAGTCGAGGACCGCCCGGAGGGTCGCCAGGCGCTCGCGGACGACGGTCGGCCGGCCGACGAGGAGGGGGGCGAGGAGGGCGCGAGCGTGGCGCCGCCCTTCGGGCAGGTTGTGCACGACGCTCAGGAGTCGGTAGGCGGCGAGCCGGTCGGCTCGGGCGATGGGGCCGACCGGCGACCCGGCCGCTTCGAGGGCCTCGGCCGCCTCGAGGGTCGCCCGGGCCTCGGCCTCGGCCACGGCCCGCTCCCCAGGGCGGGCGAAGGGCCGGGAGACGGCGACGAGCCGGCCGAGGAAGGCCCCGATCCGCCGGGCGAGATCGAGGCCGCCGGGATCGGCGGCGTCGGCGGCGAGGACGGCCCGGATCTCGAGGCTCTCGGCATCGCCGCGGAGGACGAGGCGACCGAGGGGCGCGAGGAGCCGAAGCTCGCGCCGGACCGCTTCCCGGGCCTCGAGGCTCGCGGGAGTCTCGGGCGGCCCACCCTGGCGAGCCACGAGGACGATCCACGGCGGCCCGTCGGCGGGGAGACTCTCGGCGCCGCGATCGCGCTCGGCGATCCGACGGGCGACGTCGCCGCGCACGATCTCGAGGGCGAGGAGCCCCGCGATCCGATCGGCGGCGACCCGCTCGAACTCCGTCGCCGGTCGGTCGCCGAGGACGAGCAGGTTGCCCGAGGAGGCCGCCCGCGATCCGGAGGCGGGCGAGTCTCGCTCCGCACCCCGTCCGGGCTCGATCCCCGGCAGCGGGACCCGGAGGACGATCCCCGCCCGGCGGGCATGGTAGGCCTGGACGGCGGCGGCGGCCTCGGGTCGGTCGGGCGGGGCGAAGGCGGCGAGGACCGCCCCCGTTCGGCCCTCGATGACGATCGCCCGCCCGAGGGCCGCGGCGACGGCCCCGGCGAGGCCGGCCAGATCGGCCCCGGCCAGGGCGAGCCGCTCGAGCTGGGCCTCGAGGCGGGCGGCCTGGTGCTCGAGCTCGGCCCGTCGGTTGACGAGGAGGCCGATGACGCTCCGCTCGAGGGCGACCGGCTCGGCCTCGGGGAGGCGGAAGGTCGGCAGCCCGGCGTTGGCGGCGGCGACGGCGAGGGCCTCGCTCGCCGTCAGCGAGCGATCGGGCTCGTCCGACGGGGCGTCGGCGCCGACGATGCAGCAGCCGGCGACCCGGGCCCGAACGAGGGCGCCGACGAGGGCGGCCGTCTCGGCCGGGCCGGGCGCGACGACGCGGAGGGCCGAGGCGGGGACGATGGCGAGATCGCCGGCTTCGAGGGTGTCGAAGGCGGGGACCCGGGCCCGCATGACCCGGACCCAGCTGACCTGCGTGGCGAGCCGCTCCGGGGCCGGTGTCCCGACCGGGCGCGCCGCCGGAAAGAGGGCCGAGCGGACGTCCTCGAGGGTCGCCACCGCCGTCCCCTGCCTGCCGCCTAGTCTCGACGGGCGACGGCTCGCGCCCGGACGAGATCGTCGAGGAGCGGCCCGAAGGCCCGCCGCGGGTCGACGTACCGGTCGGCCCGAGCGACGAGGGCGAGGGAGCCGTCCGGCCGGAGACGAGCCCAGACCCGGCGCCGCGGGAAGTGGAAGGTCCCGACGATGCCGAGGAGGAGGGAGCCGAAGGCGAGCCAGACGAGGCCCTGGCCCGGATCGTGCTTGGCGATGATGAGCGTGTAGTCGGCGAAGCGCCGCAGCCCGACCGTGAAGTCGAGGCCGGGCACCGTCTGCGTCTCGCCGACGGCGATGGCCATCGGGGCGAGCTCGGCGATGACCGGCGACCCGTCGGGGTTCCGACCGACGACCCGGTACGGGAGGACGAGGACGATCCCGCGCCCGTCGGCGGCCCGCTGGAGGAGGAGCTCCAGGCCGACGTCGCGCCCGGGGACCGAGAGCTGGCCGTAGGGAAAGCCGGCCGCCGCGTCGGTGAGGGGGACCGGGCCGTCCCAGAGCGGCCGCCCGGCCGCATCGCGGAGGACGAGCTCGGGGGCCGGCCCGAAACCGTTCTGGTGGAAGGTGTAGCCGGCGACGGAGAGCGGATCGTTCACCCGGATCTGCTTGCGGGCGATCTCGCGGCCGTTCTGGAAGACGCCGAGGTCGGTCACGAAGTCGCGGGGCTGCCCGGTCTCGAAGCCCGGCGCCTCGAAGCCGTAGTTCTTGACCAGGAGGAGGCCGGGCGTGCCGATGGGCTGGACCGTCGTCGAGGCGCCCTCGGCGACGACGAGGCCGACCTCGTCACCGAAGCGGCTCGTCACCGCCGAGGCGACGAGGAGGAGGACGAGCCCGGCGTGGGTGAAGATCGTCGCCAGCGTCGCGTACTGGTTCCGGTCGCCGTAGAGGTAGTGGACGCCGTCGACGGTCGCCTCGCGAACCCGGAAGCCGCGCCGGCGGAGGGCGGTTCGGACGGCCTCGGGGGTGCAGCCGTCGATGGTCGCCCGGTCCGGTAGCCGCGGGTCGAAGAACGGCTCCGGCTGGACGACCCGGACGTCGCGCACCTGCCGCCACAGCCGCGGCAGCCGATCGATGGTGCAGGCGACGATGGAGACGAGCAGGACGGCGAGGCCGATGGAGAAGGGGGTCGAGCGGAAGACGGAGAAGAAGCCGAGCCGCTCGAAGAGGTCGACGACGGCCGGCCCGAGGGTCGGGTCGTAGCGGTCGTGGAGCTTCGCCATCTCGTTGGCGTAGTCCGTCGGCGAGCGGAAGGCGAAGTCGGGGAGCTGTCGGAGGACGAGACCGACGCTCGCGAGGAGGCCAAGGACGATGATCTGGACGACGGCGAAGTCCACCGAGGTGAGGAGGCC
Source organism: Chloroflexota bacterium (assembly GCA_034434735.1). Taxonomy (GTDB): domain Bacteria; phylum Chloroflexota; class Limnocylindria; order Limnocylindrales; family CSP1-4; genus BPIH01. Next base: position 2,538 of record DAOTYQ010000014.1, on the reverse strand, counting down.
CCAGATCGCACCGCCGAGGCGGGCGACGGGCCCCGGACGGACGGCGTCGGCGGCGACCGGTCGACCGGTCGCGACGGTCGCGATGGCGACCTCCTCTACGGCCGGCCGGCCGGCAAGCCGGCGGCCGCAGGCGGCGAAGCGGGACCTCCCGCGCCGGCGCCGAGCCCACCGGCATCGAGTCCACCGGCACCACCCGCGCCGGCACCGCGCGCCGCCTGCAGGCCCCGCTCGAAGTCCTCGACGAGGTCGTCCAGATCCTCGAGGCCGACCGAGACGCGGAGGAGCCCCGGCGCAACCCCGGCGGCGGCGAGCTCGGCCTCCGAGAGCTGGCGCTGGCTCGTCGAGGGCGGGTGGACGACGAAGGTGTGGACGCTGCCCAGGGAGGCCGTGCGCTGGGGGATGGTCAGCGCGTCGATGAAGGCGGCGCCGGCGGCGCGCCCGCCCGCCAGCTCAAAGGCGAGCATCCCGCCGCCGGTTCGGAAGAGGCGGGCGGCGACGGCGGCCTGAGGGTGGCTCGCCAGGCCCGGGTAGAAGACGCGAGCGACGCCGTCCTGGCCCTCGAGCCAAGCCGCGAGAGCCCGGGCCGTGGCGGCGTGGCGCTCCATCCGGACGGCGAGGGTCTCGATCCCGCGCAGGACGAGGAAGGCGCTGAAGGGCGCGAGGGTCCCCCCGGTCTCGATCTGTCGGTCCCGGATCGCCTCGATGAGGGTCCGGCCGCCGGCGACGAAGCCGGCCAGGACGTCGGAGTGGCCGGCCAGCCACTTCGTCGCCGATTCGACGACGAGATCGGCGCCGTGCTCGAGGGGCCGGAAGACGTAGGGCGAGGCGAAGGTGTTGTCGACGACGGCGAGGGCGCCGGCCCGGTGGGCGATCTCGACGAGGCGGGGCACGTCGGCGACGATGGTCGTCGGGTTGGCGATGGTCTCGACGTAGAAGACCCGGGTCGGGCGCTCGGCGAGGGCGGCCTCGACGGCGGCGAGGTCGGTCGGGTCGACGAAGGCGACCTCGACCCCGAAGCGGCGGAGACCGGTTCCGAGGACGGCCTGGGTCGAGCCGTAGAGGGCCCGCGAGGCGACGATCCGGTCGCCCGCCTCGACGAGGGCGGTAAGGGTCGTGAAGATCGCCGCCATCCCCGAGGCGAAGCCGTAGCCGGCCTCGGCGCCCTCGATCTCGGCGACGGCCGCGGCGGCAGCGGCGACGGTGGGGTTGCCGAGGCGGCTGTAGCTGAAGCCGGGACGCCGGAAGGCGATGACGTCGGCCAGGGTCTCGGCGTCGGCGGCCTGGAAGGTCGCGCTCTGGTAGATCGGCACCGCCGTGGGCACCTCGTCCACCCGAGGCGGCGTCGAGGCGGCCCGGATGGCGCGGGTCGAAAAACCGCTCACGCCGCGATCGTACACCGTCGGCCCGAGAGGGCCGGCGGCGCCGGCCGGGGTCAACGCCGCAGAGCGAGCCTCCCGACCCCGACCTCGATCCGCTGCCAGCGCGCGACGTGGATCGGGATCGCCGTTGCTGCGCCAACGTCCGTCGCCCGGTCCGACGCCATCGTCCCGGAGACCCGGTCGCGGCCGGCCCGCTTGCTCACGTACATCGCCTGGTCCGCGGCGCTGAGGAGCTCGTCGGCCGTGGCGCCGTCGGTGGGATAGGCGGCGACTCCGATGGAGAGCGAGGCCCGGATCGGCGAGCCGCCCGGGATCGGGATCCGGAGGGCGGTGGCGCCCTGCCGGATCTTCTCGGCCAGGACGAGACCACCGCCCACGTCGGTCTCCGGGAGGAGGACGACGAACTCGTCGCCGCCGTAGCGGGCGGCGATGTCGATCCGCCGGACGCGGCTGCCGATGACCCGGGCGACGGCCTCGAGGAGCCGGTCGCCGACGAAGTGGCCGAAGCGGTCGTTGACGAGCTTGAGATCGTCGAGGTCGATCATGAGGATGCAGAAGCCGCGGCCCGAGCGTTCGCTCCGGGCGATCTCCCGCTCCACCGCCGCGAAGAAGAAGGAGCGGTTGAAGAGGCCGGTCAGGGCGTCGATGGTCGAGAGCCGGATCGCCTCGTCGCGGGACCGGCGGTGCTCGGCGACGACCATGGCGGCCACGTAGGCGATCAGCCCGAGGGCGGTGAAGTTGACGGCGACGGTGGCGAGTCCGAGATCGTCGAGCGGCGGGCCACCGATGGGGGCGAGGGCGGCCGCGAGGTAGGCGACGCCGGCCAGGCCGGTGAAGGCGGCCACGGCCGGGCCCGGCAGGGCGAGGGCCGCCCCGCCGACGATGAGCGGGAAGGCGAAGAAGAAGGGGCTCGCCGCCTGTCCGGTCAGAAGGACAAGGAGGGCGGCGAAGGTGAGCGCCAGACTCCCCACGATGGCGTACTTCCAGGCGCCCAGGACGCCGAGCGGCAAGAGATCGTGGACGAGCAGGATGCCGAGTCCGGCGAGGGCTAGGAGGACGAGGATCGCTTCTTGTCGCTCCGGCCAGAAGCCGCCGAGGGCCACGACGAACATCGCCACGACGATGAAGGCCCAACCGGCGACCCGGACGACCCGATCGA
>DAOTYQ010000013.1:0-1719 GCA_034434735.1 Chloroflexota bacterium | reverse complement strand
GACGGCCGGCGTCTCCGGCCCGTCGGGCACGGCCAGGGCGAAGACGGTGTCGCCGTCGAGGGCCGTATGACTCGGCCGGACGAGGCGGGCGATCCCGTCGTGGGCCATGATGGCGACCCGGGCCAGCTCCGGCTTCGAGAGGGCGGCATTCGTGGCGACGACGACCGGAACGGTGTTCCAGCGCGCGCCCTCGATGGTGCCCACGTCCGGGAGTCGATCCGGCGACCGCCGCCCGCCGGAGACGACCGTCCCCGCCGCGTTGAGGACGGCGAGGGCCCCGACGACGAGGGTGCCCGTCCCGGTCTCGACGACGAGCGAGGCGTGGCCGACCCCACCGGGCCGCCACCGCCCGCCCAGGCGCCCGAAGCCCGCTCCGGCCCCGGCTCCGGCCCGACCGGCGGCCGGCCGCGTCGGCGGCAGATCGAGGGCCCGGGCGACGGCAAGGGCGCCCTCGGCCGCTCCCGGTCGGATGGTCGGGTCGCGGTGGCGAAGTCGAAGATGACGGCGGCCGCGACGATCGGGATGGTCAAGCGACCCGCCGGTCCGAGGTCGATCCGCAGCCCGATCCCTCGCCGCTCCAGTTCGGCCACGGCCCCGTCCGCCGCGGCGAGGCCGAAGACGCTCCGGCCGACGATGCAGACGGCGTGGACCCGTTCGCCGGCCGCGCTCGGCCCGAGGGCGTCGGTCTCGCGGGTCCCCGGCGCCCCGCCCCGGACGTCGACGGCACCGAGGGCGCCGCCCGGAACGACGACGACGCTCAGGCCGGTCATCGGCGTCGCCGCTGCGACCTCGCCCGCCGAGAGCTCGACCTGACCGACCCGGACCCCGGGCACGTCGACGATGGAGTCGGTCGGACCCACGCGCGGCCTCGGCGGCCTCGCCGTCCGCGGCCGGATGCGCGCGCCCACGCGCCCCTCGCTCGGGTCAGTCGCCCGGGTCGGGGCCGAAGAGGACCGTCAGCCAGACCTCGAGCGGGCTCGGCCGCTCGACGATCTCGCCGAGGCGGGTCGCCGCCGAGCCGGGTGCGTTCGGTGGCAGCGGCGGGGCGGCCGGGTCGAGGGCGAAGGGGATCTCGTTCGGCGCCCCGAGACCGTAGCCCCGCGCCTCCTGCCCGACGTAGGCCGGGTCCTGGATCTGGGCCAGCTCGGCCTCGAGCGCGGCCACCTCGGCCGAGCGGCGCTCGACCTCGGCCGCCAGCGCCTCGGCCCGTGCCTGGGCCGCTCCGGCGGCCCCGAGCTGGCGACCGACGGCGACGGTGATCCAGGCGACGACGACGAGGCCGACGGCGACGGCGACCCGGCGCCGAGACAGGCCGGCGATCCCGAGACCAGCGAGCCGCTCGGCCGGGACGAGGCCGGAAGCGCCCGACCCGACGGGCTCGGCGTCGGAGCCCGGGTCCTTCGGGGGCGATGGGCGACGGCGGGGCGGCGTTCCGTCTCGTCCGGACATGGTCCGGGCAGCGTAGCTACGCCCGAGCGGCCTGTCAAATCCGCCTTCGGGGCTCCCCGACTGCCGGATCCGACGGTCGCCGACCCACTGCGACCACCCGTGTCAGCCAAGCTGACACAACGGACCGGCAAGATGCGTGGTACGCTCGCGACCAGGCAAACCGAACGCCCGTTCGAGAGGAGGATCGACGATGCGGACCTATGCCCCGGCGGCGACAGAGGCGGTCCTCGAGCGGCTCCTCGCCGACCCCGAGGTCTCGCCGTCCGTCGT
>DAOTYQ010000012.1:0-2447 GCA_034434735.1 Chloroflexota bacterium | reverse complement strand
GAGGAGGTCGAGGGTCTCTTCCCCGGGGACGGAGAAGACGACCTCGCAGCCCTCGGCCTCGAGGCAAGCGACGACGAGGTCGGCGGCCGTCCGGGGCCGTGGCTGGGCGGTCATGGCGGGAGTGTAGGGCGAACGGCGACGGCAGTGCCGTAGGCGTTGCTGGCGACGCGGCTGGCTTCGGCGGCGGCGCGCTCGGTAGCGCGGCCTCGTCGGTGGACGCCTCGGCGGTGGGCGGCTCAAGGAGCCGATGCCCTCGCCCGCTCACCGACGAGCCGGACGGAGGAAAGCCGGCCCCGGAGCGGTTCGGCGGCCGCGAGGCGGGCCCGGAGGGCGAGGTCGACCCGCAGGAGACGGGCGAGCTCGGCCGTCTCGAAGACGGCGATGGCGCTCGAACATCGCCGATCGGCCTTCAACCGCTCGATGGTTGCCCGGAGGCGGGCCCGGTCCTCCTCCGCTGCGGCGGGATCGAGGGCGACAACGACCCCGAGGGCGTCGCGGGCGGCGTAGAGGACCGCCGGGCAGCTCCGGACGACGATGCCCAGGCTGAGGTCGGGCGGCGTGAGGCGGCCGGCCAGGTTCACCAGATCGAGGGTCGCCGGGTGATCCTCGACGAGCCGATAGGTCGGCGGCTGGCGCTCGAGGCGCTCGACGATCCCAGCCTCGATGAGCGAGCGGAGGGCCGTCTGGACGGAGCTGACCGGCGCCTCGACCCCGCTCGCCAGCTCGGCCAAGCGGAGCCCGGACCGGGCCTGGCCGAGGGCCAGGGCGACCTCGATGGCGAGGGGCGAGAGCCCCGGCGGTCGGGCCCCCCGCGGAACTGCTCGACTCGTGCCCACGTCTCCTTCGTTCCGTCGTCGGCCACGCCCGATGGGAAGGCGTCGCGGCTCGCCGGCGTCGCTCGGACGGGCGGTCCGCGAAGCACAAGGATATCAGGTATTCGTAACTCTTGCCTGCAAGTATTTGTGGATGGAGGGCGTGCGACACCGGTCGGCCAACCCGCGGGTGGGCGAGGCGCCCGCGACCGAGCCCAGGAGCGCCCTCAGCTCGGCCAGGCGAGAACCATGAGCCGCAGCTCGGTCATGTCCTCGATGGACCAGCGGAGGCCTTCGCGGCCGAGGCCAGAGTCCTTCACCCCGCCGTAGGGCATGTGGTCGATCCGGTAGGTCGGGATGTCGTTGACGATGACCCCGCCGACCTCGAGCTCCTCGAAGGCCCGCCAGGCGTGGGCGAGGTCATTGGTGAAGACGCCCGTCTGGAGGCCGAAGAAGCTGTCGTTGACGGCCCGGACGGCGTCCTCGAAGTCCCGGAACGGGAAGACGACGACGAGCGGGGCGAAGGCCTCGTTGCTGCAGACCTGGGCGGTCACCGGCGTATCGACGAGGACGGTCGGGGGGAAGTAGGCACCGTCGGCCCGACCGCCGAGGAGGACCTTGCCGCCCATGGCGACGGCCTCGTTGACCCAGCGCTGGGTCCGTTCGGCGGCGGCCCGGTCGACCATCGGCCCCAGATCGGTCGCCGGGTCGAGGGGGTCGCCGACCTTGAGCCCGGCGGCCCCGGCCAGGAAGCGATCCAGGAAGCGATCCCAGACCGATTCGTGGACGAAGATCCGCTGGACGCTGATGCAGATCTGCCCGGCGTAGGTGAAGGCGCCGACGAGGATCCGCTTCACCGCCCAGTCGAGGTCAGCCGAGGCATCGACGATGACCCCGGCGTTGCCGCCGAGTTCGAGGACGACCTTCTTCTTGCCGGCCCGCTCCTTCATCCGCCAGCCGACGGACGGGCTGCCAGTGAAGGTGAGGAGCTTGAAGCGCGGGTCAGCGACGAGCCGATCGCCGAGCTCGCGGGTCATCGGCAAGATGCTCACCGCCCCGGCCGGCAGCCCCGTCCGCTCGACGATCTCGGCCACGGTGAGCATCGTCAGCGGATCCTTGGAGGGCGGCTTGAGGACGATGGAGCAGCCGGCGGCGATGGCCGGAGCGAGCTTGTGGGCGGCCAGGTTGAGGGGGAAGTTGAAGGGGCTGATGGCCGCCACCGGCCCGACCGGGAAGCGGCGGGTGATCCCGACCCGCCCCTTCGAGCTGGCCATGAGGTCGAGGGGGATGACCTCGCCGTACATCCGCTCGGCCTCTTCGGCCCCGAGGCGGAAGGTGAGGACGGCCCGGTCGACCTCGGCGAGGGCGTCCCGGATCGGCTTGCCGGCTTCCAGGGCGATGAGCCGGCCGAGCTCTTCGCGCCGCTCCTTGATCCCGGCGCTGATCTCGCGGAGGATGCGACCGCGCTCGTACGCCGGCAGGCGGCGGGTCTCTTCGAAGGCGGCGACGGCGGCCGTCACGGCCTCCTCGTACTGCTCCGCGGTGGCCTGGTACGTCGCCCCGGCGAGCTCGCCCGGCCGGGCCGGGTTCTCGACCGGCAAGAGGTCGGGCGAGTCGGTCCAGCGGCCGGCGAGG
>DAOTYQ010000011.1:0-30700 GCA_034434735.1 Chloroflexota bacterium | reverse complement strand
GACCCACCGCCCGCCCATCAGAGGATGCCCACCTCCCGGAGCAGTTCGAGGGTCCGCTCGAGATCGGCGAGGTCGGACAGGTCGAGGTCGGGCGGATCGAGCTCGGAGAGGGCCGGCAGGCCAGCCGGAGCGGGGACCTCGGGCACGAGCGGGTACTCGAAGGTCTTCTCGGCGAAGTAGCGCTGGGCGTCGACGCCGAGGAGGTACGCCACGAACGCCTCGGCCGCCGCCCGATTCTTCGAGCTGGCCAGGATCGCCGCCCCGGCGACGTTGACGAGCGAGCCTGGGTCGCCAGCGCCGAAGAAGTGGTTGCGGACCGGGTAGTCGCCGCCCGCCTCGGCGAGCTGGCGCATCAGGTAGTAGTGGTTGACGAGGGCGACGTCGACCTCGCCGGCAGCCACGGCCTGGAGGGCCTGGCTGTTGCCTTCGTAGGCCCGGGGCTCGTTGGCCTTCATCGCCGCGAGCCAGTCCCTGGCCGCCGCCTCGCCCCACAGGACCCGGAGGGCGGTCACGAAGCTGTGGAAGGAGGCGTTCGTCGGCGCCCAGCCCAACCGGCCCTTCCAGACCGGATCGACGAAGCCGCGGACGGAGGCTGGGAGATCGTCAGGCCCCAGTTCCCGGGCGTCGTAGACGGCGACCCGGACTCGCCCTGAAGCACCGACCCAGGTCCCGCTCGGGGAGCGGAAGCGGGCGTCGACCCGCTGGAGGATCGCGTCGGGAAGCGGAGCGCTCAGTCCGGCCCGGGCGACGGCGCCGAGGGCGCCCGCATCCTGGGCGAAGAAGACGTCGGCCGGCGAGTTCGAGCCTTCCTCGAGGAGGGTCGCCGCCAGCTCCGAGGTTCCGGCGTAGCGGACCTGGACCTCGATGCCGGTCGCGGTCTGGAACTGCTCGATGAGCGGCCCGACGAGCTCCTTGCTCCGACCCGAGTAGACGACGAGCGTCCCACCCGGTGACGGCGTGGCGACCGGGCTCGCGGACGGAGACGGCTCGGCGGAGACCGGCGGGGACGAGACCTCGGGGCTCGAGGCAGCCGAGCCGCACCCGGCGGCCGCAGCCGCTACCGACCCGGCGACGGCGAGCGAAACAACGATCCTTCGCAAGGCAGCACCTCCTGGACTCGAAGGGCGGGCACCCACCCGCCTCCAGCCCGAGGGTATGCCGCCTTGCTATAGCTTGTCAAGCGCGCTTGCAGATCGCCTACTGGATACCTAGAACCAGCCGTCCCGGACGTAGGCCCGGCTCCAGAGGACGACGTTGAGGAGGACCGCCTTCAGCCAAGCCTGGTGCATCCGCTCGAGATGGGCGGCGTCCCGCGCCCCGGCCTCCAGGAAGGGCCGGACCGTCGCGTAGATCGGGTAGACGAGGGCGACGACGTAGCGGAAGTGAACGATCTCGGGCGCTCCCACGACCCCGTCGGTGGCGTTCTTGCCGGCCGCGTGCCGGCGACCCACCTCCTCCGCGTAGGCAACCCAGTCGGGACCGAAGTCGCCCTCGCAGGTATCGAGGACCCACTGGCCGAACCGCGCCCGGACGCGGCCGAGGTAGTTCGAGTCCGGACCGCTCGGCGTCGAGAAGTAGGCGAGGAGGAAGTCCTTGGAGCCGACGAACCCGTACCAGACATCGAGGAGCTCCTCGACCCGCGGCGCCAGGATCGCCTTCGCCTCTCGGAGGGCGGTGATGTCGTCCTCGGTCATGAGGAGCGCCTCCTGGATCTTGGCCAGCTCCGCCTGGCTCGTCGCCGCGGCCGGCAGCGAGGGATCGCCCATCCGATAGCCGGGAATGGTTGCCGTTGCCATCGTGCACCTCCAGTCTCCGCCAGGGCTGATAGATAGGATGCCTAGCTAATGGCGAATGATAGGAGGCCGATGTATCATGCGTCAAGCCCGCTGCAGGAGATGACGTGACACGACCCTTCGCCCCCGACGCCGCCGCCCGTCGGGGCGGATCGTCCGCCCGGACGCGCGGGGACGCCGCCTCCGACGCCGAGCGGCGGAGCGGCATCGTCACTGCCCTCCTCCGGCTCGCCCGACTCGTCGACGGCGAGCTTCGGGCGGCGGTCTCGGCCATCGGCCTCACCCCGGCCCAGGCCGAGGCGCTTCGCTTCGCCGCTCGGACCCGGCCGGACATGGCGACGCCCGGCCAGCTGGCCCGCATCCTCGGGGTCCGACCGCCCACGGCCGTCGGCATCGTGGCCCCCCTCATCGAGCGCGGCCTCATCCTCCGCCTCCCCCACCCCGACGACGGCCGGCGAACGATCCTCCGCCTCAGCGCCGACGGGGAGCGGCTCTACGAGCGCCTCGCCGCGCTGACGAGCGAGCTGGACGCCGCGCTCGCCGCTCTCCCGCCGGCCAGCCTCGATCGGATCGAGACCGGCCTGGCCGAGCTCGTCGCCGCCCTCGTCCGCTCCGGTCGTCTCGTCGTCGCCGCCCCGTGCGCCGGCTGCGTCCACTTCCGGCCGAACGTGGCACCGGGCTCGGAGCGTCCGCACCGTTGCGCCCTGATCCGCCGCGACCTCAGCCCGGCCGAGGCGGCCATGGAGTGCCCGGAGCACACGGCCGCCGCGAGCTGATCCTCGGGGGCGCGGCGGCGCCGTCAGAGCTTGATCATGACGTGCTTGACGACGGTGTAGTCCTCGATGGCGTACATCGACTGGTCCTTGCCGTAGCCCGACTCCTTGAAGCCGCCGTGGGGCATCTCGGAGACGAGGGTGAAGTGCTCGTTGATCCAGACGGTTCCGAACTGGATCGCCTTCGCCACCCGCATCGCCCGTCCGATGTCCGAGGTGAAGACGGAGGCGGCCAGCCCGTAGCGGGTGTCGTTCGCCCAGCGGATCGCCGTCTCCTCGTCGCTGAAGCGCTGGACGGTCACGACCGGGCCGAAGACCTCGTCCTGGACGATCTCGCTCTTCTGGTCCGGGCCGGCCAGGATCGTCGGCGTGTAGAAGAAGCCCGGCCGGTCGGGGATCTCGCCGCCGAGGACGAGCTCGGCCCCCGCCTTCGCCCGCTCGACCATCCCGGCCACCTTCTCGACCTGCGACTTGGCGATGAGCGAGCCCATCTCGATGTCGTCGGCTTCGGCCGGGTCGCCCCACTTGATGGTCCGGACCTGGTCGGCCAGGGTGGCGACGAAGCGGTCGTAGATCTTCGGCCCGGCGAGGACCCGGCAGGCGGCGGTGCAGTCCTGGCCGCTGTTCCAGTAGCCGGCCATCCGGATCGTCTCGGCCGCCGCCTCGAGGTCGGCGTCGTCGAAGACGATGACCGGCGCCTTCCCGCCGAGCTCGAGGTGGAGCCGCTTGACCCGGTCGGCGGCGATCTTGGCGATCCGCTTCCCGGTCGCCGTGTCGCCGGTCAGCGAGATCATGCCGACCTTCGGGTGGGCGACGAGGGGCTCGCCGATGGCGTCGCCGGTGCCGGTGACGACGTTGAGGACGCCCGGCGGGAAGATCTCGGCCGCCAGCTCGGCGAGGCGGAGCGTCGTCAGGGGCGTCCGGGCCGAGGGCTTGAGGACGACGGTGTTCCCGGCAGCGAGGGCGGGCCCGATCTTCCAGCCGGCCATGTAGAGCGGGTAGTTCCAGGGGGCGATGGAGGCGACGACGCCGACCGGCTCGCGCCGGATGAGGGAGGTGTGGCCGGCGAGGTACTCGTTGACGGCCTTGCCCTCCATGACCCGGCAGGCGCCGGCGAAGAAGCGGAGATTGTCGGCCGAGGTCGTCATCTCGTCGATGGCCGCCCCGACCGGCTTGCCGGCGTTGGCGGCCTCGAGGCGACCGAGCTCCTCGGCGTGGGCCTCGATGGCGTCGGCGAGCTTGAGGAGCATGAGGCTCCGATCCTGCGGGGTCGAGTGCTGCCAGGTCTCGAAGGCCCGGGCAGCGGCCTCCACCGCCCGATCGACATCCTCCGGGCCGCTGGCCGGGACGCGGGCGATGACCTGCCCGGTCGCCGGGTTGAGCACGTCGAGGAGCTCGCCGCTGGCGGCGTCGACGAACTCCCCGCCGATGAACTGCTGATGGGTCGTGATCCGCTCGGTAACCTCGGTCATCGCATCGTCCTCCAGTCGTCGATGTGGTCGTCCATTCTCCACCACCGCGGCCGGGAGCGCAGTCGGGCGATCCGGTAGGCGGGACGGGGCGGTGGACCGGCGGGGGACGGCCGACCGGCGGGGGACGGCCGACCCGGCGGGACCGGCCTTCGGCTACGCCGCCCCGACGGCGAGGGCGCCGACGAGGGCGACGATGGCCGCCACTCCGACGACGCCGTCGAGGGCCGTCCAGCGAACCTCGCGGTAGCGCGAGCGCGGGCCCGCCCCGAAGGCCCGGGCGTCCATGGCCAGGGCGAGGCGGTCGCCGTGGCGGATGGCGAGGACGAGGAGACCGACCAGGATCGACGGGTGCCAGCTCGTTCGGAGGCCCCGGATCCGGCGCGCCTGGCGGAGCGTCGTCAGGGCCTCGGCCAGGCGGGGGATGGCCTGGTAGGCGGCCAGGGCACCGTAGCCGAAGCGCTCGGGCAATCGACCTTGCTGGACGAGGGCGTCGACGAGGCGGGTTGAATCCGTCGTCAGGCCGAAGACGACCCCCACGGCGGCGATGGTCAGGACCCGGAGGGCGATGGCCACCCCGTTGGCCACCGCTTGCTCGGTGACCCGAAATGGACCCAGCCGGGCGAACTCGGCCAGGGTCGGGTCGACGTTCGTGCCCGAGAAGAGGGCGTTGAAAACGCCGATCCCGACGGCGACGCTCCAGAGCGGCAGGAGGCCGGCCGCCAGCCGGCGGGCCGGGATCCGACCGAGGACGAGTCCCGCGCCGACGGCGAGGGCGATCAGGATGAGGGGCGGTCGTGGATCGAGGGTGAGGACGAGACCGAGGAGCCAGACGAGGGCGATCCCGAGCTTGACGAGGGGGCTCGTCCGGCCGAGGGGGCTGGCCAGCTGCTCGTCGGCAGGGGCAGCGAGGGCGATCACCCCTGTCACCCCTCCCCCGAAGGCGCCGACCGGGGCTCCGCGGCAACCGAGCGGTGAGCGACCGCCGCGGACTCGCCGGCGTCGAGGGTCGGGCGAGCCGCCGGGACGATCCGGTCGTCGACGATCCGGCCGCCCTCGAGGCCGACCACCCGGCCGGCGAAGTCGGCCACGAAGCGCTCGTCGTGGGTCGCCGCCAGGACGGCGCAGCCGGCATCGAGACGCTCCCCGAGGATGGCGAGGAGCGCCTCGTAGCCGCGGCGGTCCTGGCCGAAGGTGGGCTCGTCGAGGACGAGGAGAGCCGGCCGCCGAACGAGGGCACAGGCGAGCGAGAGGCGGCGCTGCTCCCCGCCCGAGAGGGTGTACGGGCTCCGGTCCCCAAACTCGGACAGAGGGAGCCCGATCCGGTCCATGAGCTCGGCGGCGGCGGCCCGTTCAGCCGGCCCGAGGCCGATCATGACCTCGTCGGCGACGCGGCTCGTCACGAACTGCTGCTCAGGGTCCTGGAAGACGTAGCCGGCTCGCCGGGCGAGCTCGGGGGCGGGGAGGCGGGCCGGATCCGCCGGCGGCTGGCCGGCGCGCTCCGAACCGGCCAGGCGGATCCACCCGGCCGTCGGGCGGAGGAGACCGACGAGGAGCCGGCCGAGGGTCGACTTTCCGCTCCCGTTCGGGCCGACGAGGGCGACCCGCTCCCCGGCTCCCACCGCCAGCGAGACGCTCCGCAGGGCGGCGGTCCGCCGGTCGTAGGAATAGCCGACGTCCCGTGCCTCCACGACGGCCGGGCCCGTCGGCAGGCGACCGTCGCGACCGCCTGGCGCGAGCCTGGCGGAGGCGGCTGCGATCCGGGCCTCCTCCCCGGGCAGCCAGATCCCGGCCCGGGCGAGGCGCTCCGCCGACCGCGCGAGGACCTCGGCCGGGCGCCCGAACTCCATCGGCCGGCCGTCGTCGCCGAGGGCGAGGATCCAGTCGGCGAGCGGCCAGGCCAGCTCGACCCGGTGCTCGACGAGGACGATGGTCGCCGCCCGGCGGCGATGGAGCCCGGCGAGTCGCTCGGCGAAGGCCCGAGCGCCCGGCGGGTCGAGGTTCGCCGTCGGCTCGTCGAGGACGAGGATGCCCGGCCGGGGGGCGAGGACGCCGGCGAGGGCGAGGCGCTGTTGTTCGCCGCCCGAGAGCGTCGTCGAGCGGCGGCGCTCGAAACCGGCCAAGCCGACCGCCTCGAGCGCCTCCGGGACACGGGTCCGCATCGCCGCCGGCGGCCAGCCGAGGTTTTCGAGCCCGAAGGCGACGTCGTCCTCGACCCGGTCCATGACGAGCTGGCTCGCCGGGTCCTGGAAGACGATCCCGACCCGAGCCGCGACCGCCGTCGCCTCGGCCGTCGTCGGATCGAGGCCGGCCACCCGCAGCCGGCCGCTCCAGCGTCCGGGGAACTCGCGCGGGATCAGGCCGGCGATGGCCAGGGCGAGGCTGCTCTTGCCCGACCCCGACGGCCCGACGACGAGGAGGCACTCGCCGGGCTCGAGCCGAAAGGAGACATCGGCGAAGGCCGGCCTGGGCCGACCCGCGTACTGGAAGCCGATCGCCTCGGCCTCGATGGTCGCGGGCCGGCCCGCCGGCACGGGAACGGTCATCTCAGGCCGCCGCCCAGCCCGCCGCCGGTCCGAACGGCGACTCCGGACCTGCGTGACGGCCGTGCCGGCCGACACCGGAAGCCGTGTCAGCGGCCGGCGCCGACCGCCACGGGTGCCGCCGGGCCGGGTAACCGGGGCTCACCCCTCCTGTCCGGCCGGAAAACCCTCGAGCACGCCGGCTCGCCGGAGCGCCCGGACGAGGAGGACGGAGCCGTAGGCGGTGATGACCAGGGCCGAGATCGCCATCATCAGGCCGCGGACGAGCTGGACCTCCAGGGCGACGTCGGCATACCAGATGGCCCAGTCGTGGATCCAGGCTGCGGCCGCCGAGGCGATGGCGGCGACGGCGAGGACCGGGAAGCCCCAGAGCCGGTAGAGGGTGAAGGCGAAGACGAGCTCGGCCCCGGCCCCCTGGACGAAGCCCGAGAGGAGCGTGTCCGGCCCCCACTGGCTGCCGAGGATCGTCGACACGCCGGCCCCGACCATCTCGGCGAAGAGGGCCGCCCCGGGCTTGCGGACGATGAGCGGCGCGAGGACCGCCGGGACGAGCCAGACGGCGTAGAAGAGATCCTTCGCCCAGGGCGCGACGGCGAAGAGCGGGTCGCTCGCGCTCCAGGCGAGACCCCAGGCCCAGAAGACGACCCCGAAGGCGACCCCGATGACGGCGGTGACGACGATGTCGCGGGTCCGCCATCGGACCTCCGGCAGGCCGGCCAAACTCGGCTGCGAAACGGACGTTGCCATCCAAGACCTCCTTACCTGCGTCGCCGACCGCCGAGCAGGCGCCGCGGCGGGCGGCTCGTCTCGTCGAGACAACGAAACGCCGCCCTCCGGAGAGGACGGCGTCCATCAGGGCCTGCTCCCTTCGCTGGTACGAACCAGATCAGGTTCCGCGGGTCTGTGGTCGAACCACACTCTCAGCGCGACGTGCGCTCCCCGGAGGCGGTCTTCGGTTGTCGGCTCGTAGTGTAGCGCCGATCGGCCGGGGCGGCGCCGCTACCGTCGCTCGATCGCCCGGGTCAGTCTGGTGATGCGGAACCGAGGGGGCGCGAAGGCCTTCGAGAGCACCTCCGCACCATCACCGCGGTGGTTGTCGATCATCGGATCCCGGTCAGCACGGCATCCCACTCCGACTGCGGCAGACCAACCCCGATGACCGTGTACTGGTGACACGGCTCGGCCGGGTCCCGTTCCAGCCAGACCACGAACCGCGTGTCCGGCATCGGAGGAAAACGCGCGCAGGCAGCCCAGGCCCGATGGAGGTCTTCAGCGGACGCCCGCGAGCGCCTGGAGGAAGCTCGGCAGGTCGAACCTGGTCCCGATGACGGCGTACGCGCTGCAGGGCGCACCGGGCGGGCCCTCCAGCCACGAGGCAACGAAGGTATCGCCGGAGGCCGTCGCCTTGATCATCGCTCCGTGGCCGCGGACGCTTAGCCGCTCCCCGGTGTCGGTTCCGGCGATCTCGCCCGTCTCGATGCCTGAGAGGACGGAGAGCTCGCGCCCGGCCGGGTCGCGGTAGGTCCGGCGGACCCCAAACGGCGGGCTCGCACCGGCGAGGAACGGTGGGTCGGCAACGAAGCCGGGCGGGAGGGTGGAAAGGGCCGCCTCCGGGCAGGTCTCCGGCGAGGCAGCGACTGGCGACGGTGACGGGCTCGGGAGCGGCCCGCAGCCGACGACGAGGAGGACGCCCGCGGCTGCCACGAGGCCCCGGCCAATCGCCCTCACTCCTGGTACGCCTCCTGGTTCGGCAGGGGCGCGAGCAACGGCCCGGAGACGATGTCGGGATGGACCTCCTGACCGAGCCCGACGTCGGGACCGCCGAGCTTCCGGACCTGAATCACGGCGACCGGGTAGCCGGCGCTCCCCGGGCGACCTCGACGAGGGTGCTCCACGGGACCCGCCTCCGTCGGTGTAACGAACCCACCGCAACGTCCGGAGCCATGCCGCCGGGGCTCGGCCGTCATTGGGCGCCGGCCAGGAGGCGCCTCCCATCGAGCAGCCGGCTCGCCGGCAATCGGAAGGGAACCAGGCCGCAGATCCCTCACTCCAGCCGGACGACCCAGCGACCGCGGGCGGCCCCGGCGACGATGGCGTCGAGGGCGGAGGCCAGCTCGTCGAGGCCGATTTCGGTGACCGCCTCGTCGAGGCGGGGCGGCCGCAGATCCGCCGCCAGGCGCGCCCAGAGGGCCCGCCGCTCGGCGATGGGGACGTTCGCCGAGTCCATGCCGAGCAGAGCGACCCCACGCAGAATGAAGGGATAGACGCTGGTCGTGAAGGCGGCGCCCCCGGCGTTGCCGCAGGCAGCCACGGCTGCCCCGGGCCGCAGGGTCCGCAGGATGTACGGCAGCGTCGGCCCGCCGACGGCGTCGATGGCCCCGGCCCACCGGCCGGACTCCAGCGGCCGCTCGCTCGGGGCGCTCACCTCGGCCCGGGTGAGGATGCCGGCCGCACCGAGGCCCCGGAGCCGATCGGCTTCCTCGGGCTTGCCCGTCGCCGCCCAGACCTCGTAGCCCCGGGCGGCGAGGATGGCGACGGCGTGGCGGCCGAGCCCGCCCGAGGCACCGGTCACGAGGACCGATCCCGCGCCCGGAGCGAGGCCCCGCGCTTCCAGGGCGACGATGGCCATGGCCGCCGTGTAGCCGGCCGTCCCGATGGCCATCGCCTCGCGGGTCGTCAGGCCGGCCGGGAGGGGGACGATCCAATCGGCGGGCAGGCGGGCATACTCCGCGTAGCCGCCGTGGTGCGAGACGCCGAGCTCGTAGCCGTGGGCGAGGACGGCGCTGCCCGGTGGGATCGACGGCGCCGCGCTCTCGACGACCGTCCCGGCCAGGTCGATGCCCGGCACGAGGGGGCTGATCCGGGCCACCCGTCCCTCGGGCTGGGCGGCAAGCCCGTCCTTGTAGTTGACGCTCGACCACTCGACCCGGACGAGGACGTCGCCCGGGGGGAGCTCGGCCGGGCTGAGCTCGCGGACCCGGCGGTCGAGCCCGTCGGCGGTCCGTTCGACGACGAAGGCCCGGAAGCGGTCGGCCGTGGTCATGGCGGTGGCGACTATACCCCCTTCCTTGCCGCACAGATGTGCAGCACACTTGCGCCGACGAGGGCTGGCTGGCTACCCTGGCGCCATCGGCTGCAGCCTCGTGAACCCAGATCCGCCGACCGCTTGAGGAGCTAGCCCGCCGGTGGCCACCATCGAGTCCCCCGTCGTCCCCGAGGTTCCCGAGTCCACGGGGGCGGTTCCGCCGCTTCTGGCAGCCCGCGGCGTCTCCAAGGCCTTCGGGGGGATCCACGCCGTCGAGGACGTGACCATCGAGTTTCCGGCCTCGACGGTCACCGCCATCGTCGGCGATAACGGGGCCGGCAAGTCCACCCTGATCAAGATTCTCTCGGGGGTCCTGCAGCCTGACAGCGGGCATCTCGAGGTCGATGGTCACCCCATCCGCTTCGCGAGCCCGGCCGCCGCCCGGGCCGTCGGGATCGAAACGGTCCACCAGGACCTGGCCCTTGCCGACCACCGCGACGTCGTCGAGAACGTCTTCATGGGCCGCGAGATCGTCCGGCGCCTCGGCCCGCTCGGGATCCTCAACCGGCCGGCCATGCAGGCGGCGACGCTCCAGATCCTCGAGGAGCTGAACGTCCGCATCCCGTCCATCCGACAGCAGGTCCGGCGGCTGTCCGGAGGGCAGCGCCAGGCCGTCGCCATCGGCCGGGCCGTCCACTGGGGTTCGCGGATCCTCATCATGGACGAGCCCCTGGCGGCCCTCGGCCTGCAGGAGCAGCGACGGGTCCAGGACCTCATCGCCCGGCTCGCCGAACGCGGCTTGACGCAGATCATCGTCAGCCACAACCTCGACCACGTCTTCAGCCTCTCCACCCGCATCGCGGTCATGCGGCTCGGTCGCCTCGTCGGGATCCGCGAGACCTCGAAGACCGATCGCGAGGAGATCGTTCGACTCGTGGCAGGCCTGGGCCAGACCAGCCCGGCAAGCCGGACCTCGGCCACCGACGAAGCGGCAGCCGCCCGACCCGCCGTCGACTGACGAACAGACCGGCAGCCATGGCCTTCGACCCCCGCGATGCCGACCCGCGGCCGCTGGATCTCGGCCGCCTCCGCGGCCTCCAGGCGTGCTCGAGCCCGAGCGGTCGGTTCGTCGTCCTGGCGATGGATCATCGGCGCAATCTGCGCCGGGAGCTGCGGCCGTCGGCTCCGGATTCGGTGACCGACGACGAACTCGTCGGCTTCAAGCGCGATGTCGTGAGCACCCTCGGACCGCGCTCGTCGGCGGTCCTCCTCGATCCCGAGTACGGGCTCGCCCAGTGTCTCGTCGCCCGCGCCGTCCCGGGTTCGGTCGGTCTCGTCGTGGCCCTGGAGGCCACCGGCTACGTCGGATCGCCCGAGGCCCGTCGGAGCGTCATCCTCGATGGTTGGGGCGTCGAAGCCGCCCGGCGGGCGGGAGCCGACGCGGTCAAGCTCCTCGTCTATTACCACCCGGCCGCCCCGACGGCCCCGATCCAGGAGGACCTCGTCGCCACCACCGTCGAGGCGTGTCGCCGGCTCGAGGTCGCCCTGTTCCTCGAGGTGCTCGTCTACGCCCTGGAGCCTGGGCGGGCGCTCTCGGGTGCCGAGCGGCGCTCCCTCGTCGTCGAGGCCGCCCATCGGCTCGGCGCCTTCGGACCGGACGTCCTCAAGTGCGAGGTGCCAGCCGATCCCGGCGATCCCGAGGTCGAGATCGAGGCCGCCTGTCGCGAGCTCGACGACGCCGTCGGGATCCCATGGACGCTCCTCTCCGGCGGCGTGAGCCCCGCGCGGTTCGAACGGCTCGTCGAGATCGCGTGCGAGACCGGGGCGAGCGGCGTCGTCGTCGGGCGAGCGGTCTGGGGGGAAGCGACCCGGCTGGCGGGGCCGGAGCGGCAGCGGTTCCTTGGCCAGGAAGCGGTAGCGCGGATCGGACGGCTGACCGAGATCGTCGAGCGGGCGGCGCGGCCGTGGTGGGCCCGCCATCCCCTGGGCAGCCTCCCAGAGCCCCCGCCAAACTGGTACCGAGTCAGCCCGGCCGTCGCGCCCTCGAGTTAGCCTGCCTGAGACCCATCGCCGTCGGTCGCCTCGACGAGCCCGCGGCGGCGGGCCTCCTCTTTGAGGGCGACGAGCCGCTCGAGGTCACGGTAGGTCCAGGGCTGCCGGCGCGGGCGGATGCCCGTTCCCGAGAGGGGAGCGCCCGGCCGCCGTCGCTCGAGTTCGTCGATAACCCGCAGGAGGACCGGGTCGGGCAACTCGCTGGGATCCTTCGTCACGGTCTCAACCTCCTTGATCCTCCGATCTCGCACCGCGCTGCCCGGCACGGGCGACGGTCCGCCACGACGGCAGCTCGGTCACCCTGACCCGGCCGAGCTGGGCCTCGTGATCGGCGAGCGCGAGCCGACCGGCCCCCAGGGTCAGGGCGTTGGCAGCCCCGGCCGCCGCCCCCCAGGCGAGCGCCTCCTCGACCGCCCTGCCACGCGAGAGCGCGACGACGAGGCCGGCGGCGAAGGCGTCGCCCGACCCGATGGCGCAGACGACGCGGATCCGGGGCGGGACGACCCGCCAGAGGCGACGTCCGTCGGTCGCGACGGCCCCGCGCTCCCCATCGGTGACGACGGCCAGCGCTGCCCCGGCGGCGGCGATGGCTTCGGCGGCCTCGCGCGCCGACCCACCGAAGCCAGCCGCCTCGGCCTCCGGAAGGCTGACCTTGACGACTGTCGGCCGAGCGGCGACGGCCACCCGCAGCGCGTCACCGGACGTGTCGACCAGGCAGGGTCGGCCGGCGCGACGGCACTCCTCGACGATGGCCCCGAAGCCGTCCGGCGCGATCCCGGTCGGCAGGCTGCCGGCGGCGATCACCCAGCTTGCCGTCGGCAGCAGTCGGCTTGCCACCATGCCGAGGAAGGCCTCGAAGACCGCGGGCGACACGGCTGCCGACGGTTCGTATACGGCGATCTGCCGAGCGCGCCGATCGACGACGACATACGTGGTCCGCGTTTCGACACCGCTCTCGACGGCAAGCGGGCCGAGGCCTTCCCGCTCGCTCGCCTCGACGAGCCAGCGCCCAGCATGGCCACCGACGATGAGGCCGACGCCGACCCCCGCCCCGAGAGCCCGCGCCGCGCGTGCCGCACAGAGGGCTTTGCCGCCCGGCAGGACGACGACCTCGATGGGCCGGAGGATCTCCTTCGGCTCCAGCGCCTCGACGAGGGCCGTCCGGTCGACGGCGGGGTTCGGACCGAGGCAGACGAGCACGGCGCTCAGTCCGCGGGGAGGGCCCAGGACCGCGCTTCCGGGACATTCGGCAGGAGCGCCTCGACGGCGCCCCTGCCGGTCACGGTCTCCGCGCCACCGCGGCCGCCCAGGCTCAGGGCGGCCGTCGCCGTCGCCCAGCGTGCGGCCTCGGCGAGCGAGCCGCCCCGGAGGAGGCAGTCGAGGAAGCCGGCATCGTAGGCGTCGCCGGCGCCGACCGACTCGACGATCCGCTCGGGAGGGACGGGCACGGCCGGCTGCTCGATGACGACGCGGCCGTCGGAGACGAGGGATCCGGCTGGCCCCCGCTTGACGACGACGACCGACGGGCCGGCCCGGTGAGCGGCCCGGATCGCCTCGGCGAGGTCGACCACGTCGAAGAGGGCCCTGGCCTCCCCCTCGTCACACAGGAGGACGTCGGCCTCGGCGAGGGCGTCGTCGCAGAACCGACTCCACGGCGGGCGCTCATCGACGAGCGGGAATTGGGGATCGATGGCCGTTCGGATGCCGCGTTGCCGCGCCTCCCGGAAGACGCCCGCCAAGCCACCGTGGTAGCGCTCGGGGAAATGGAGGAGGCCGCCGCTGTGGACGAGATCGGGCGCGGGCGTTCGGCCGTCGAGGACGGGGGGCGGATCCGGCCACGGCCCGAAGGTCGGCAAGCGGTAGGTCATGGGTCGCTTGGGGTCCCCGAACAGGAGCATGTAGATGGCGATCGCCGTCTCGCCGTGGGTCCGCTCGACGTACGCGGTGCCGATCTCGGCCTCCCGGAGCATCCGCTCGAGGACGTGCCCGAAGGGATCGTCGCCGACGGTCGTGCAAACCTCGACGGCGAGTCCGAGCCGGGCCATGACCTGGACCGTGTAGCCGACCGAACCAGCGGCGGTGATCGTCACCTCGGCCGGACCGACCCACGCGCGAAGTCGGTCGAGATCCCGAGGCGCTTCGCCGCGAAGGAAGAGATCGATGTTCGTCGGACCGATGACGCTGACCCTCGGGGTCCTGGCCACCGGCGGGGTGTCACCCATCTCCGCTGCCTGCTCCGTCAGTGGGTTCCCGGCGGGAAGAGCATGTTCCAGACCTTGGCGTGCTTCGGGATGTTGGAGCGTTGGGTGTCCGGGTTGAGGCCGAGGCCGACGCCGCACCAATACGGGAGGAGCTGGCCCGGCAGGACGGCGAGGACGGCGAAGACCGCTTCGTCGGTTGCAGGCAGTCGGATGACGTAGTCGCACCGATCGGCGACCTCCGTGTCGTCCTCGCTGACGATGGCGACCGATGGCGTCTTGAGGATCTCGGTCACCTTCGCCAGCGACACCATCTCGCCGTACGAGGGTCCTGGTGGAGCGACCAAGACGGTGAGGATCTGCTCGTCGGTCAGGCCGAGGGCACCGTGGATGTGACGACCGGGGTTCATCGCCTTGGTCGGAATGTGGGCCATCTCGTCGAACTTGAGGGCGATCTCCTCGGCCGTGCCGTAGTTCGGCCCGGCCCCGACGACGAGGATCGCCCGCACGTCCAGGAAGCGCTCGGCGATGGTCCGGCAGCGCGCCTCGACGTCGTCGAAGATCCGCTCCATCGCCTCGGCGGTCGCGACGAGTTCCCCTTGCAGTCGGTCGTACGCCTCAGCGCCCGGCCGCAGTCGCTTCCCCAGCTCGAGGGCGAGATAGATGCTCGCGGCGACCCGGGTCGTGTAGTGGAAGGTGTCGGAACCGCCCGTGTCGAAGCCCCCGGCCGTGAGAATCCGCGCGTCCGACGCTTCCACCACCGGGCTGCCATCGACCGAGGTGAAGGCCACGGTCAGCGCGCCTGCCGCTCGGCAGTGACGAGCGGCGGCGACCGTGTCGACCGTGCTTCCGCTGCCGGAATAGGCGAAGGCAACGAACCGGGCGAAGTCGACCGGCGGCGGATACCGCAGGAAGTGGAGCGAGTCGTAGTCCCAGCCCGGGATCCCCGCAAAGCGTGCCAGGGCGGCGTTGGCCACCTGGGCCACGAACTGGCTCGTCCCCGAGCCGAGACCGATCGCCCCGACGGGCCGGCGCTCGACGATGCGACGCGCCACCTCGGCGATCTCCGAGGCCGTCTCGAAGGTCCCGCGGAGGGCCTCGGGCTGGCTCCGGATGTCCCAGTAGAGGTTGAACGGGTGGGTTCGCTGCGGTGGGGTCCCGAGGGCCCGATACATGATCGGGTGCTCGCCGGTCGCTTCGATCTGGCGGCGGACATCACCGCCGATGCCCCACGTCTTGATCCGCTGTCCACGGCGGCGGGCTGCCTGGAGTTGCTGCGTGGTCATCTCCTGTCCTGTTGCATGGTCTGCATCCATCGATCTGGTTGGGCCTGCGAGCGAACCCTCGGCCGCCCGGAGGCGCCAGACCCAGGCTGGCACCGCCGGCCGGATCCAGCCCCGCCGGGGCGCCCGATCTGGCAGGCGGAGCGGCGGCCCCGGCGGCGTCGGCGGGCAAGGCCCCGGGCCAGCGGTGGGATCGGGGCGGGTCCCTGCTCCCTCGAGCGAGCGGGCCCGGTCGGCGGCGTCGAGACGGGCGAGCCCGGGGACCGCCTTCGACGACAGGAGCGGGAGCGGCGGCCGAGGGCCGGCCATCGCGCCGCGGCCGGATCCGGCCGACGCCCCGACGCCGTCATCGCCACTGCCCTGGGCCAAGGCCTCGGCCCGGGCCCGGAGCACGTCCTTCTTCACCTTTCCGGAGGCGGTCATCGGCAAGCCATCGACGAAGTGGATCCAGCGCGGGACCTTGAACGGGGCGAGATGCTCGGCGAAATGGCGGCGTAGCTCGTCCGCGCTCACGGTCTCCCCGGGAGCGACGACGACGAAGGCTGCGATCTCCTCGCCGAAGTAGCTCGACGGCACGCCGACGACGGCCACGTCGGTGACGCCCGGGTGGCGGCGCCCGACGGCCTCGATCTCGGCCGGATAGACGTTCTCTCCGCCTCGGATGATCATTTCCTTCAGGCGGCCGACGATCCGCACGACCCCGGACGGTGCTCGAACGGCGAGATCGCCGGTGTGGAGCCAGCCGTCGGCATCGATGGCAGCGGCCGTCCCGGCCGGATCGCCGAAGTAGCCCGCCATCACCATGGGACCTCGCGTCACGAGCTCGCCCGGCTGTCCGTCGGGCACGTCGGCGCCGCTCGAGGGGTCGACGATCCGAACGGCGGCGCCGGGGATCGGACGACCGACGGTGCCGAGGCGGATCTCCGGCGGATCCGTCCGCGCCGTCTGGGTGATGACCGGCGAGGCCTCCGTGAGGCCGTAGGCCACGACGAGCTCCGGGATGTGGAGCTCGCGGGCCGCTCGCTCGGCGAGGGCGGGATCGACCGGGGCTCCGGCGATGATCCCGGTGCGCAGCGAGCGCAGGTCCCGAGACCGCCGACTCGCCTCGGCGAGGAGAGCGATGAACATCGTCGGCACCCCGTAGAGGACCGTGCATCGCTCCCGCTCGATGGCATCGAGGACGGCCGCGGGATCGAACCAGTCGTCGGGCACGACGAGCGTCGTACCGGCCGTGACGGCGCCGAGCGTTCCCATGACGCTCCCGAAGCAGTGATGGAACGGGACCGCGAGGCAGAGCCGGTCCGTCGGGCCGAGCCCGAGGTTGGCGGCCACGGCGGCGGCGTTCTCGACCAGCCCACGGTGGGTGAGCATGGCGCCCTTCGGGCGTCCAGTCGTGCCCGAGGTGTAGAGGATCGCCGCGACATCGTCCGGGCGAACGCGCCGCGCCCTCTGTCGCACAGCGGCAGGAGACGCGGACTCGCCGTCCCGCAGGAAGCTCGACCATGCGTCGATGCCCACGGGCGGGGTGACGCCGGAAGACTCGAGGAGGACAGCCCGTTCGAGGCCCTGGGGCCGGTCGGCGACGAGGGCTTCCAAGAGGGACTGCTGGGCGGCGTCGCGGGGTGAAGCCAACAGGAGCTTCGATCCCGAATTCCCGAGCACGAAGCGGACTTCGTCCTCGGCCAGGCTCGGATTGACGGTGACGAGGACGACCCCGACGACGGCGCTCGCCAGTTGGACGATCGGCCACTCGGGCACGTTCCTCGCCCAGATGGCGACCCGGTCCCCTGGCGCAACGTCGGCCGCGATCAGGCTTCGAGCGACCGCGTCGACCTCGCGAGCGAGCTCGGCGTAGGACAGGCGCCGCCCTCGCCGGACGTGGACGACGGCCTCGACCTCGGGGTGGCGACGAACCGTCGCCATGAAGAGATCGCCGATGGTCGGGGCGCCGCCCGGACGGGGCCCGAGGATCGTGGCGCCCGCTCCAAGCCGGCGGACCGAGCCGACGCGTCCCTCGGCGCTCTCCGTCACCAGGTCGGCCGGGACCACGACCCCGACGGCGCCGAGGCCGACCGCCCGTCCACGCTCCGCCCCATCGCGGACCTGCACGAGGAATGGCAGCGGGCCGCCGAGGGCGAGGATCGCTTCGGCCTGGCCGAGCTCTGCCACCAGATGCGTCGCTCCAGCGTCGAGGGCGCGCCGGACGTCGGCCGGGGCCCGGACGATGACGGCCCGTGGCCCGCGCCGTCGGAGGGCCAAGGCCTCGACGACGGCGAGGCCCTCGGGAGTCGCCGGGACCAAGACCCCGGCGCGCACCGGCAGGGCGGCGATGATGGTGCCCGGATCGCGACCCGGCACCGGATCGAGCCAGACGACGAGGGCCTCGCCGGGCCGGCCATAGATCGGCGTCGGGCCCCCGACGACGACGGCGTCGACCCCACCGGCGGCCCGGACGGCTCGGAGCTGCCGAGGATTGGCGACGACGGCCCAGGTGAGCATCCGCGTCTGCATCACGCTCCCTCCGTCGCGCCGGACGGCCGACCTTCGACCGCGGCGAGGCTGCGCCGGGCGGCCTCGGCGGCCTCGCGGACGCTCGCCTCGTCGCCGCTCAAGTAGAGCCGGCCGAAGCGGCCGACGGGGCGGATGTCGATGAGATCGATCTCGCTCGCTCGCTCGGCTTCGTTCGCCGCGAGGAGGATGTAGGCAGCCGGCGTCACTTCCATGACGAGCAACGTCGAGTGGGGTACGAGGAGGGAGCCACGCCGGAAGCGGTTGATGAGCTGGGCCTGAAAGGGCGTCACGTTCGTGATGATGTTGACCGAGACGACGGTCGGGACCTGGCGGTCCTGCGGGCTGAGGCCGACGGACTCGAGCATGATTCGACCGGCTTCGGCGACGACCTGGGGGTCGTCGTGGTGGAGGGCCAAGAAGCCGAACTCGCGCTCGACGACCTGCGACCCAGGACGGACGCTCGTCGCCTTGAGCGCAGCGTCGGCGAGGCGGTAGACCTCGTTCCCGGGAGCGAGCTCCAGGAACAGTTGCGCCATCCCCGCCAGGGGGATGTCGCCGTCGGCCACCGTGGCCTCGTAGGCCGCGTAGCGAGGCTGCATCCTCGACACGATGCCGAAGGCCCGCAAGACGACGCCTTGGCTCACCGAGCGTCACTCCTTCTCGTAGAGGGCTCGGCCGCCGCTCTGGACGGTGTCGACGATGCCGACGATGGCTGCGTCCACCGCCGCCGCGCTCGGGTCGATGAGCCGCGCCGCGGGTGAGCCTCGGGCGACGAGGACGACCTCCCCCTCGCCGGCGCCGACCAGGTCGACGGCAACGTAGGGGTCGGCTGCTATCGGGCTGCCGTCCGGCCCTGCCGGGGCCACGAGCAGGAGCTTGCTCCCCGTCAGTCGCGAATCCTTGACGGAACAGACGAGGCTCCCGGCAACGCGTGCCAAGTCCATGGCTTCCTCCATCCTGCGGTCAGTGGGTCCCGGCAGCGCCCTGGGCGAGGATCCGGGTCGTGATCCGCTCGGCCTCGTTGGTGTCGCCATCCGTGCCGGCGACGATGAGACGACCGAAGAGACCGGTCCCGGCGACCCGAACGAGGCGACACGCCGACGCCTTTTCGATCTCGTTCGCCAACAGGTAGACGTGAGCCGCTGGACTCACCTCCACGACGTACAGGGTCTCACCCGGGAGCGCCCAACTGCCGCGACGCACCTTGTTGAAGAGGTGGCTGTGGTCGGCGGTGATCCGCGTCAGTCGCTGCTGGCTCACGAGCCTCGGCGCGACCACCTCGAGCCGTTCTCGAGGGAGACGGTCGAGGATGGCGGCGCGGGCCTCGAAGACCGCACTCGGGTCACGGCCGTGGAGCTCGAGGAGAGCGAAATCGCGCTCCACGAGCATCCCCGCCGACTCGACCGCCGCTGCCTTGAAGGCAGCGTCGCCGAGGTCGAAGACGAGGTTCGACGGCGCCACCTCGATCAGGAGCTGGGTCATCCCCGGCAGAGGGAGCGACCCTTGGGCCATCAGCCCCCAGTAGGCCGCGTACTGCTCGCCGATGCGATCCAGAACGAGGGCTGCCCGGAGGGTCGCCGGCGGCCCTAGCTCGGCCATCGCCATCCCTCGATGGACGGGACCGCGCCGACCGCCCGCCCCAGCATCACTTCGCCACCATGACCGCCTCCACCGTCTCGTCGGGCCGGGCAATGACGTGCTGGCTCACCAGCTCGCCGACGCGCTGCGCTGCCTGCGCCCCTGCCTCGACGGCGGTCTTGACCGCCCCGACCTCGCCCTTGACGATGACCGTGACGAGGCCATCGCCCACGAGCTGCCGCGACACGAGCGTCACTTGGGCCGCCTTGACCATGGCGTCCGCCGCTTCGATGGCAGCCACGAGGCCATGGGTCTCGATCATGCCGATGGCGTTTCCGGCGCTTCGGGTCTGCTCTGCCATTGGTGTCTCCTTCCTCCGTGATCGCGCGTTTCGCTCAACAACCATCACGTCCGCTCGTTCGACTGGCCGCGTGCCTCGCTGGCGGACCGTCAGATCTGTCGATCGTGTCGTCTACCGCAATAGCCAGCCCTCCTCCCGATTCGCCTCGCCGTCGGGTCGACCGGCGGCGACGAAGATCTCGACGACCATCGGGTCGGGACGACCGATGACGGTGACCGAACGGAGGGCGCCGGCGTGCGTGCGGTCGACGACCGCCACGGCCTCCTCGACGGCGGCGATCGAGCCGTGGACGAACCAGTCGACGAGGCCGTCGCCGATAGTGGCCGGCCCGCTCAAGGCGACGGGGGCGGCCTTCGCCATGGTGTCGGCCACGGCCAGGGCGGCGGTCATGCCCTCGACCTCGACGATCCCAAGCGCGCCACCGCCGCTCACCATGCCCGTTCGTAGATGGCGGCCGCGTCCTCGCGGCTAACGGGTCGCGGATTCGTCGTCAGGCACAGGTCGGCGAGGGCCCGATCGACGAGCTGCGGGACGAGCGAGGGCGCCACGCCGGCTGCTCCTAGGCCGGCCGGCAGGCCGAGCCCTCGCGTGAAGGCCCGCAGCGTCTGGGGCAGACGGGCAGCGGTGGCTCCCTTTCCGAAAGCCCGGGCGACGCGCTCGTACCCGGCCGACGCGGCCGGCAGATTGAACTCGACGACCGCCGGCAGGAGGAGGCCGTTGCACACCCCGTGCGGGAGATCCGTCAGGGCACCGAGGGCATGGGCGAGGGCGTGGACGGCCCCGACGAGGGCGCCGTTGATGGCGAGCCCCGCGAACGTCGCCGCCCGGAGCATCGCCTCGCGACCCTCTGCATCGCGTCCGTCGCGGACCACCCGGGGCAGCGCCTCGGCGATGAGGCTGATCGCCTCCAGGGCGAGGAGGTCGCTCAGGGGCGAGGCAGCCGTCGAGACGACCGCCTCGATGGCGTGGGTCAGGGCATCGAGCCCCGTCGCCACCGTCTGATCGCGCGGCAGGCTGAGCGTCGCCAGCGGGTCGTTGAGGGCGATCGCCGGGGTACAGTGCCGGTCGGCGATGATCATCTTCGTCCGACGGTCGGGGTCGGTGATGACGGCGTAGCGGCTCACGTCGGCGCCCGAACCTGCCGTCGTGTTCACAGCCAGGACCGGGATCGCCGGGTGAACCGACCGATCGACGCCGACGTAGTCGGCGACCTCGCCCCCGTTCGCGGCGACGAGGGCGATGGCCTTCGCGCAGTCGTGGACGCTACCGCCGCCGACGGCGACGAGGACGTCGATGGCGCGCTCCGCCCCCGCGGCGAGCCCCGCCTCGACGTGGTCGGTCGTGGGGTTCGGGGCCACCTCGGCGAAGACGTGGACGGCCAGCCCGGTCTCCCGCAACGCGTCGACGACCCGGTCGACGAGGCCAGTCCCGAGCAAGCCGCGGTCCGTCACGACGAGGGCGGACCGCCCGAGGCCGGCCGCCAGCGAACCCACCGAGTCCAAGGCGCCCCGTCCGAAGACGAGTCGCTCGGGAAAGTGCTGGTCGAAGACCCGGGCGCCCCTGCTCTGGGCTCCTCCAGCTCGAGGCGCGGCCGAAGCCCGACCTCCGCTCATGGCTCGGCGAACCAATCCCGCGCCCGCGGGGCAAGGTTGACCGAGACGTGCTTCACCTCGGTGTAGGCCTCGAGCGCCTGGGGACCGTTTTCCCGGGCCCAGCCGGATTGGCGGTAGCCACCGAAGGGCGCCTCGGAACTGATGACGTTGTAGTGGTTGACCCAGACCGTGCCGGCGCGAAGGGCTCGGGCGACCCGATGCGCTCGCTTGACGTCGCAGGTCCAGACCCCTGCCGTGAGGCCGTACTCCGTGTCGTTGGCCCAGGCCACGACCTCGCGCTCGGAATCGAAGGGCATGATCACGGCGACGGGACCGAAGATCTCTTCGCGAACGATCGTCATGTCGGGCGTCGCGTCGACGAACACCGTGGGCCGGACGAAGTTGCCTCGAGCGAGCTCCGGATCCTCGGGAGGGGCGCCGCCGACGAGGATCCTGGCTCCCGCCTGTCGACCCGCCTCGATGTAGCGCTGCACGCGCTCGCACTGGGCCCGCGAGACGACGGGCCCGATCTGCGTTCTGGGATCCAAGGGGTCGCCGACGCGCAGGGCGGCGGCGCGCGCCGCGAAGCGATCGACGAAGGCCTCGAAGAGTGGTCGCTCGACGTAGATGCGGGAGCCGGCTGTACAGATCTGACCCTGGGTCCAGTAGACGCCGAAGAGGGCTCCCGCGACGGCATCGTCGACATCGGCATCGGCGAAGACGATGTTCGGTGCCTTGCCACCCAACTCGAGGCTGACTCGCTTGAGCGTCGCGGCGGCCCGAGCCACGATCTCCTTGCCGACGGCCGTCGAGCCGGTGAAGGTGACCTTGTCGACGGCGGGGTGGGTCACGAGCTCCGTTCCCAACGCGGCTTCGCCGACGACGACATTGAGGACGCCGGGCGGCAGCCCTGCCTCGTCGGCGAGCTCCGCCAAGCGGAGGGTCGTGAGCGGCGTCACCGAGGAGGGCTTGACGACGACGGTGTTGCCGAAGGCAAGGGCCGGCGCGATCTTCCAGACGGCCAAGAGCAAGGGGAAGTTGAACGGGGTGATGGCGCCGACGACCCCGATCGGCTCCCGGAGCGTGTAGCTCAAGACCTCGCCGGGAACCGGGAGCGTTTCGCCGGCGAGCTTCGTCGCATACCCAGCAAAGTACTCGAGGCAGTCGACGGCGAGGGGAACGTCGATGGCCGAGCTCTCGCGGATCGGCTTGCCGTTGTTCAACGACTCGAGGAGCGCCAACTCATCCGTCCGGGCTTCGAGGAGGGCTGCCAGGCGAAGGAGGTACCGCCCTCGGACCGAGGCCGCCATCCTGGGCCAGGGACCTTCGTCGAAGGCGCGCCGCGCTGCGGCGACAGCCCGCTCGACCTCCGCACGCCCGCCCTTGGCGACCTCGGCGACGACCTCGTTGGTGGCCGGCGACCGGACCGGCAACGTGCCCTCGGTGGGTGCGACCCAGCGACCGTCGATGTACTGCTCCGCCCGCGCCTCGACCCGCACCCCGGCCGACCGCGTCGGGCGCCGTCCCGAGAACCAGTCCTGCTGAGACTCCGTCACAGCCGCGGCCTCCTATCTCCGCAACCGATCGAGCGAGACGGCGAGGACGAGGATGGCGCCCTGGATCACTCGCTGGGCGTTCGGATCGACTCCGAGGAGGATCAAGCCGTTCACGATGGAGGCGAGGAAGACCGAGGCGATGAGGGTGTTCTCGACCCGCCCTCGTCCACCGGTGAGACTCACGCCCCCGAGGATGACCGCCGTCAGAACCGGAAAGAGCGACTCCGAGCCGAGGGACGCCTGGGCTTGGGACACGCGGGCGACCAGGATCATGCCGCCTAGACCGGCGGTGGCGCCGGCAAGGGCAAAGACGGCCATCTTGATCCGCTCCACCGGGATCCCGGCCCGATAGGCGGCCTCGGCGTTGTCACCGACGAGGTAGACGTGCATCCCGAACCGCGTCTGGGTCAGGACGAACCAGGCCAAGCCGTAGGCCACGAAGAGGATGACGACCGGGATCGGCACCGGACCGAGCCAGCCCTGGGCGAGCGGCAGGATGGGATCGAGCTGCGGGCCGAAGATGCTCCGACCGCCGGTGTAGACGAGTCCGATCCCCAGCACGATCCCGAGCATGCCGAGGGTCGCCACCACCGAGGGGATCCGAACGACCGTCACGAGGAAACCGTTGACGAGGCCGATGGCCAGGCCGACCCCGACCCCCGCGAGGATCCCGAGCAGTGGGTCGACACCGGCGACGATGAGGCTCGCGCCCACGGCTCCGGCGAAGCCGATGGTCGAGCCGAAGCTGATGTCGAGCTCGCCGAGGATGAGGACGAAGGTGGCGCCGATCGCCGGGATCCCGAAGATGGCTGCCTGGCGCAACAGGAGGATGATGTTCTGGGGGGTCAAGAAGAGCGGGGTCGCCAAGGCGAGGAAGGCGACCCAGAGACCGAAGAAGACGAGGAACCCGTACTCGGCGAGGAACTCGACGAGGCGGGTCCGGAGGGTCTCTCGTACGACTTCCGGCGCCGTCCCAGTTCGGGCGACCGTCATCACGGTCCCTCCACGAGCCGGGCCAACACGAAGCCCTCGGGTGGGACGGTCAGCTCGAACCGCAGTTCGTCCGCCGTCGGCTCCGAGCGGAGCTCGGGCTGCGGCCCCTCCTCGGCGACGAGGCGGTAACCGACGCCTGGCCGAAGGCCGACCCGTCGGCGCGGGATGACGACGACGGCCCGGCGCGGGAAGCGCGCGTCGCCGAACCAGCGGCTTTCGAGGTTGCCGGCCAGGAGATGGACGACGCCGCCGCTCCTCCAGAGATGGACCGCCACCGGCTCGTGGGGCGCCACCGCCTCGACGCGGATGCCGTCGCCGATGCGTCCCTGGAGTGCCCGCCCGGCCTCGATGTACGGCGAGAGCGCG
The DNA here is from genome assembly GCA_034434735.1 of Chloroflexota bacterium. Lineage (GTDB taxonomy): Bacteria > Chloroflexota > Limnocylindria > Limnocylindrales > CSP1-4 > BPIH01. Next base: position 6,607 of record DAOTYQ010000011.1, on the reverse strand, counting down.
CCGAGCTGCGAACGGGGCACGAGTGGGTTGCCCGGATCGGCCAGATCCGGCGGCTGCCAGTAGAGGACGCGATCGTTGCCGGCCAGCAGGGGGCCCTCGGGGGCGGAGTAGCCCACCCAGGTCCCCGGGCCCGCTCGAACAGGGACGCGGTCGGGCAGGTGAAGCCGCTCCTCGGCCGGCAGGTCGGGGCTCGTCGTCGAGCCCAACGTGTAGCCCGCCGCCCGCAGCTCGCCGGTGGACGACAGGCCGGCCGCCTCGAGGAGGGCAGGGTCGATCCGATCGGCTCGCCCGGCGACGAGGAGGGGCCCTCCGAGTCCGAGGAGGCGCCGCGACGAGGCGTCGGCGGTCACGCCGGCGACGGCGCCGTCGGGCCAGTGCTCCGGCAACCACTCGCTCCGGGTCACGGCACCGATCGGCACACCCCACTTCGCCAGCAGGGCGACGTAGTCCTCGAGCCAGATGGAATTGTTCGAGGCGGGATCCCGCTCGACGACGGCCTCGAGACCGCGGCGGTCGTAGACGAGCAACGGACCGTACACCGCTTCGAGGGCGGCCGCACTCCGCTCTGCCGCGTCGAGATGCCGGCGGAGCCAGGCCACCTCGGCGGGGCCGATGAGACGACCGTTCCAGTCGTTCATCCAGCTGATGTAGGTCCCTTCCGGTACGGCGAGGCGACCCTCCGGCCCGATGACGGCGGCATGGCTAAAGGCCCAGCATGCCCAGGCCAGTTTCCCGGGGACGTCGTGGAGGGTGTCCCACGGCTCCCAGCCGTCCCAGGTCTCGATGAGCTTGTAGTGCCGACAGGGCGGCCGCCCGTCCTTGACGCGCCGTTCGTTGCCGCCGCGGATCTGGGCTCCGTGACCGAGGAGGTAGGCCTGCTGGAAGGTCCAGCCCTTCCAGAGGTCGTCCCACCAATCCTGCCAGGCCCCACCCCAGGTCTGGTCGACGAAGATGTCGAGCGCCCCGTCGGCGACGATCGCCTCGAGGTCGACACAGCCCGTCGCCCACTCGGCGATGCCCGAAATGCCCGACGAGTAGGCCATGACCAGTCCCGAGGGATGGGCCTCCTTGGCGGCCCGGAAGAGCCGCCGGACGGCGTCGGTCCAGGTCCGGTTCTCCTCGGGATCCGGGCTCGCCGTCGGCCCGTACGGCCCGATCCGGGTGTAGAGGAGCGGACCGAGGAAGCCGTCCCGGAAGTGCACGAGGTCGAGGCCCAGAAAGCCGGCGACCGCACCCCATTGGTCACCGAAGAACTCCGGAAAGGGCTCCCCGGCCCGGATCCCGCCCGGCCGCGACGCGTACGGGTAGTCGTCGGCGCGGAGCGGGACCCGAGGGTCGAGATCCGGGCCGGGGAGCGACGAAACGTCGAGTGGGTAGAGCTCTGGGTGCCGGTCGTACCAGGCGCTGTACAGGTCATACATCGCCCCCGTATCCGGCGGCGCGACGACCTGCCCGAGGCCGGCCACAAGGACCCCGAGCCGCAGGTTCGCGAGGCCCGCGGCGTCGGCCCGTCGCCGGACCTCGGCGAGGAAGCGCCGGAGGTCCTCGTAGCTGAGTTGCGACCAGCGGGCGTACCGCCTCGACCGAAGCGGGAGCCGCTGATCCGGGCGGCCCGTCCACTCGGTGACCAGATCACTGAGCCAGCCGATGTTGAAGCAGACGCCGCGACCCTCCGATGCGCTTTCCAGCAACGGACCGATCCGGTCGACGAACTCGCCGATCCGCTCGTCCCAGGGGGGCGAGCCGAACCAGTCGATATCGATCTCGACCCAGCGCTCCACGCCCGATCCTCAGCGTCCGGTGTAGACGAAGACCGGGACCTCGATGGTGCCGGGCACGTCCGCCCCGGCGAGGAGGCGGGCGAAGGCGTTGACCGCCAGCTCGCCGGTCGCCTTCGGGTTCGTGTCGACGCAGCCCTCGTACATCGTGCCCTGGTCGATGAGTTCGACGGCTCGAGGATCGCAGTCGATCCCGAAGACGGCGACCTCGCCGGGCTTCTTGCCGGCCGCCACGAGGGCTTGGTAGCCGCCGAGGTTGCCGCCGTCGTTGATGCCCGTCACGAGACGCAGATTCGGGAACCGCTGGAGCGCCGTCTCGACCGAGGTGACGCCGTTGTCCGGCAAGCCACCCAGGAAGCGGCCGACGACCTTGACCTTCGGGTTTGCCTCGCGCATCCCGCGCTCGATGGCGTCGGCGCGCTCGACCAGCGACGCGTACTCGGGGAAGTCGAGGATGATCGCCTCGACCTCCTCGTTCGGCCAGGTCTTGGCCGCGAACTCGCCGGCTGCCTTCCCTTCCTCGTAGCCGATGGTGACGTTGTCGACCGACACGGTGATCGCCCCATAGTCTCCGAGGCTCAAGCCGGTGACCTGAACGACGACGATGCCGGCGTCGGTCGCCTGTCGGACGGCGGCCCCCAGGGTCTCGGCGTCGCCGGTCGTGATGATCGCGATGGCCCCCTTCGAGATGAAGCCCTCGAAGCACTGGAGGGCCTTGGCGCGGTCGACTTGCGAGTCGCAGATCTCGGCGGTGTAGCCGAGCGCCTCGGCGCGGGCCTTGGCGGACTCGTTGAGGTTCTTGTGGTACTCGGTCTCCATCGTCGTCGCGACGATCCCGACGAGCTTGCCGGACGAGGTCGCGCGGTGGAGGGCCTCCTGCTCCGGCGTCAGCGGGATCTCGGATCCAACGACCTTGCCGGTCCGCAGGATCTTGCCGCGCTCGGGCAGGGTGGGCGACGGCGACGGGGCCTCGGTCGGTGTCGCGCTCGGCGCCGTCGAAGGCGGCGGTGTCGGCGACGGGGCCCCGGCACAGGCCGCGACCACCAAGGCGACCACCGAGGCGAAGACCGACGACGATCTTCTCATCGTGCTACCTCCTCCAATACTTGGACTGCTCGGCGGCCCACGCCGCCAACGTGACTGCCACTCGATGTGGCCGCGTCGAGCACGCCGCGAGCGGTGTGCTCGTCTGTCACCAGGGCTGTGACGAAGCGGCCCCGCAACGCTCCGAGGATCGCGGTCACCTTCTCTTCGCCGCCGCCGCATCCCACGACGAGCGGGGCCCGCGCCAGGTCATCGAGGTGGATGCCGACGACGCGGTCGTCGAAGGGACCCGGGACCGGCTTACCGGCGAGGTCGAAGAAGTTGCCGCACAGATCGCCGACGGCACCGGCCTCCGCAAGCTCGTCGAGCTCTTCAGGCCGGATGAGACCAGTTCGAACGTAGATTTGATCGCCCGTCATCGAGCCGATGCCGAGCAGAAAGAGTTGTGCCGAGCGCGAGATCCGTAGGGCATCTCGGATCTGGGGGTTCGAGGCCTCGAGCTCGTCGGCCCGCGTGCCCGATCCCAGGATCGCGGGCGCATTGATCTGGACCGCTCGACCACCGAAGGCGAGGGCCGCGCGCTGGGCGATGGCGTGGTAGTCGATCTCGAGCCCCTCGTGTCCGGCGTTACCCATCGCCTGGGCCACCGTGACACCCTGGAGCGGTCGGTAGTCCAGGAGGTCGACGAGCGCGGCGAGCGTCCGACCCGCCCCGATCGAGATCGTCATGCCCGGCCGCACGAGTCGCGCCAGCAGTCTCGCCCCGGCCCTGGCGATGGCCCGCCGGACGGTGGATGGATTGGCCGAGAAGACCGACGCGACGACGGCGCCGCGAAGGCCCGGGAAGGCCGACCGGAGCGCCGCCTCGAGCGATCGGTCGCGGGCATCGGGCCCCACCACCCTGATCTGGACGATGTCCCGTTCCCGCGCCTCCTTGAGGTAGCGGGAGACCTGCGAGCGGGAGATCCCGAACTCGCCGGCTACCTGCTCCTGCGTGAGATCGCGCTCGTAGTAGGCCCGCGCCAGTTCCGCGAGGAACTCCTCGTGTCGGATGCGCCGCCCGGGTGGCGCCACCTGCCCGTCATCCTCCCGTTGCACAAATGTGCACTCACGTTTGCGCAAGTGCGAGCGGCATCCTAGCGCAGCCGCGCGAGCCGTGCAAGCCTTTCTTGGTGCCGCCGCGCTTGCTTTCGCCCTACCCTGGTGACTGGGCGAAGCCGGGCATGGGCAGACAGTCATGCTGCGACCATGACCGAAACGCCATCGCCGCTAGTGTGGGCCGCGCGTATCCTCGACCCGATGCGAGCGGTTTCCCACCGAGGAGGTTCCGGGCCGAGCGCGCTCGGCCCGCCTGCCCGAGGTCGCGTCTGCCTCCAGTGCGGGCTCGCCGCCAGCCGGGCGGGGGCGGCCGTCTGCCGGCGCTGCGGGCTCCCGCTCGGGGCGCCGCCGCGCCCCGACGCCCCCTTGCCGAGCTGTCCGGTCTGCTACCAGTCGAGCGACGACGATGGGCGCTTCGCCTCGCGGGCCGAGCCCGGTCGACGCCTCGCCCTGCCCGACCACGTCGCCGAGCACGACCGCTTCCCCGTCGGCGACGACGAGTACCTCGAGTCGCTGCGGCGCGGCGACCGGATCGTCATCGGGCGCTGGAGCGCTCCTTTCGAGCTCGTCCGGCGCTACCTCGTGACGGGGCTCGTCGAGGGCGGGCGAGCCCGGAGCGCGGCCCACAACGCCATCGTCACCGCCATGGCCCAGCTCGCCCGCTGGGGCCGGGAGGCGGGGCTCGTCGCCGACGAGCCGGAGTGGGCGGAAGCCAGGGCCGCGATCAGCGAGCTCATGGAGCGCTACCACCGAGGACGCCGCTGACCGAAGGTTGGCCGTTCGGGCTCCGCCGCCGTGACGGCGTCGAGACGACGCGCGGGACCGCCGTCCGCGGCGGCGGCGTCGGCTGCCGCTCCGGCTCCGCCACCGTGGTCTCCGCCACCCGTCCGGCTCGCCCGGCGTTCCCTCCCCTCCCCTTCCCCAGCGTCGGGCCGGCGTCAGTCGGCGTGCCAGGTCGGCTGGCGGTAGCGAGCGGCGAGGAGCTCGGTCGCTCGGGCGAGCTCGTCCGAGGAGGGTCGCGTCGGCTCGAGCTCGAAGCCGTAGGCGAGCGCGAAGGCTTCGGCCACGGCCCCGGCCACTGCCGACGGCTCCGGCGTCCGGCCGAGAACCCGAGCCAGCGAGGTGACCGGCATCCGTCGACTCCGGGTCCGTTCCCAGCGCGGATCGCCGGGCGCTCCGGGCCCGTCGAGGACCCGCTCGAGGAGCTCCAGGTCGGCCGAGACGAGGAGGGTCGCGTGGACGAGGATCTGGTCGCGGCCCAGCCAGGCGGCGACCCCGCTCACCTTCCGGCCCTCGACGAGCAGGTCGCGTTCCGTCCGCTCGACGGCGAGGCCGAGCCGCTCGACGGCCGCGGCGAGGGGTGCCAGGAGGAGCGCGTAGACGGCCGGCAGCCCGACCAGGTCGGGCCGCGCGCGCAGCGGCGGTTCGCGGCGAGGGAGGACGAGCGAGACGTTCAGGTTGCCCGGGTCGTGGTAGACGGCGCCGCCGCCCGTGAAGCGGCGCAGGACCGGGATCCGGGCAGCTCGGGCGAGACCGAGGTCGACCTCGGCGGCGGCGAGCTGGAACCGGCCGACGACGACGGCTCGGTCGTTGCGCCAGAGTCGGACGGTGGGATGGGGGCCCGCCGAGCGGGCGACGGCCTCGTCGAGGGCGAGGTTCCAGGCCGGGTCGCCCGGGCCATCGTCGGCCAGGAGGCGCCCCCGCATCGTCGGGCCAGCCCGGTGCCCGACCGTCGCCGGGCGCGGCGATGCGGACTCGGTGCAGTCGGTCGGACGGGGTTCGGCCACACCGAGAGGATAGGTGGAACCTGGAGTCGAGCTCAGTCGCCTCCGGCTTCCGGGCCGAAGGGGAGCGGGTCCAGGCCGAGCTCGGCGCCGACCCGGCCGACGAACCAGCGCGCCGTCCGGCGGGCCACGCCCCCGAGGGCGGCCTTGTCGATGAGCATCCCCGCTTCGCCGAAGGGCGGCGCGTAGGCGCCCTCGAGGACGAGCCCGGCCGCGGTGACGAGGAGGGTCCCGGCGAAGACCGGAAAGAGCGGCGCCATCGTGGCCGAGCGCCAGCCGATCTCCACCTCGAGGCGCCGCCCGCGCTCGGCGACGGGACCGACGTCGACGTAGGCCGCCTTTCGAAACTCGAGCGGCCGCCCGACGGCCGAGAGCTGGAGGACGAGGTCGGTCAGGTAGCGGCGCATCTCGGGCCGGTCCGGCGGCGGCGCGACCGGCGTCCCCAGCCAGTCCGGCTGCTCGAGGGCGCGCCGGGCGGCGGCGAGGTCGATCCGTCCCGGCAGGTCGACGGCGAGGCGGCTGACGCCCATGGCCCGGGCCGTGCCCACCGCCTCCGCTCGGCTCACCAAGCCGCTCCGCTGGCCGCGGCTGGCGCCCACCGGCGGCCATCCGAACCTCGGGCGAGACCCGCGTCGATCCGGGGCGCGGAACAGGAAAGCAGCGTCGGAACCATCACCATGTGGCCGCGGAGGCTACCGACGGCGCCGGATACAGGGGGAGGGCCATTTGGCCCGAATTCCCGAGCCCCCGCAGCCGGCCGGACTGCCCTGGGCTGCGCCCGTCGCCGGGGATGGTCGGCCGAAGCTTCGCTAGAATGGGCCCCGCGCTGGCGGGTGGCCAAGCGGTAAGGCAGCTGACTCTGGATCAGCAGATCGAAGGTTCGAATCCTTCCCCGCCAGCCAGC
>DAOTYQ010000010.1:0-8123 GCA_034434735.1 Chloroflexota bacterium | reverse complement strand
TGGGACGACGGGTCGTCGACGAGCGAGGCGAAGAGAACGGCCCGGCAGGCGGCGAGGGGGCGACGGGCCCACCAAAGGTGGAGGGTTGAGGGGTGGCCGTGGCGGATGCTCTTCTCACGGGCCGACTCGCGGTTGATGGCCTCAAGGGGAAGGGCGACTTCGATGAGTTTCCGGCGGGCTACCACGTGACCTCCTCGGGATGTCGGAGCTTGCCCAGGATATGCTGCGCGATCCCGTGCGCGAGGTCCCACGCCCTCCGGTCCGGATTCGCCACGGCGAAGAAGACGGCGTAGAGCGGTGCCTGCCGCGAGTTGAGCTGGATGACGGGTTCGGCGACACGGCCGGCAAAGAGCTGCCCGAGACGGAGCTTGACGTGCTGAAGGAGCCGCGGCCATGGCGCTTTGCGGCGAAGGGGATCGATCGTGCCGTTCCAGCCGAGCTGTTCACCCTCGTGGCGATACATGTTCTGCCGCCACTCCGGACCTCCCAATAGCCGGTCCAGCGCCTCCTGCCACTTCTCGTCGATCTCCCCGCTCCGCGTCATCATCCGGTTCGCCGCGCCGATGGGGAAGAGCAGCCACACGTCCAGCTTTGTCCGGGCGACGGCCTCGAGGGTGTCCCACGCCAACTCCAGCCCGAAAGGGTCGAAGTAGATGACGCCCCGCGTCCGCTTCCAGTCGAACCCGGAGCACAGCTTCGGGACCTCGACGTTTGCGTCTCCCTGGATGACCTGGATCTGCGTGGCGCTGGCCGGGAAGTCAGTCTGAAGGCGATCGAGGGCTTCTACGGCAGCCCGGCTCTTATCGATAAACACGTACTGGTCGAAGCCTCCGAGGTGGAGGGCTCGCCTGGGCGATCCCTCCCGGTAGCCCGTGTCCTCGGGGTCGAGATCCCCGAGCAGTTCGGTCGGGGGCTGCCGTGCCCAGCCCGGGCCGGCGAAGGCGTCGACGTAGACGCGCTCGAAGGACTGACGCTTCAAGGCCGTCGTGTACGCCCGCAGGTAAGCTTCGAGGGCCTTGAGCCGTTCCTCCGTCCAGGGTCCACCGAAGGGTCGGCCACCGCCCGCCGGCCGTCTCCTACCTCCCATCGCTCATCCCCCAACTGCCGTCAGGCCCCGACGGTGACCAGTCTCCTCCGGGCCAGGGGCGAGACGCCCGGCGGCTGGCGACGCCAGCGGGGCCGCGGCACCGGGTACTCGTCCCAGGTGCGGCCGTCGAGTAGGCGGCCGCCGGCCTTCGGGTGTCGGCCGCCCCACTGCTTGAAGAAGAAGGCGACGCCGGCCGCACGACAGCGATCGCGCAGATCCCGGAACCAGTCGGCCTTCGGCGGCCGGTGGCGTAGGCCGGACTCGCCGCCGGCGATGAGCCAGTCGATGCCGCTCAGGTCAAGATGGGTCAGCGGGCCAAGGAGCGGCTCGGCGGAGATGAAGCGGACGGCCGCCGGCACGGTCCGAAGAGCGTCGGCCCGATGGACCCAGCGGTCGTTCTCGATGGAGACGCCCACCCAGACGTTCGGCGGCCAGGGGAGGCGCGGGGCGAGCTCGGCGAGCCGTTCGTGGCGCTTGGTCAGCACCTGGAACTGGTGCCAGCTGGCGGCCTCCATGACGGCAAAGACGTCGGCGACGAAGTCCTCGGGGATCGCCTCGTGGAAGAGGTCGCTCATCGAGTTCACGAAGATCCGCCGCGGCGTGCGCCAGAGGAGCGGGACGGTGAGGCGCTCGGGGCGAAGGCGGAGGTCGAAGCCGGACTCGTAGGGGTGGCCTGGCACGCCCCGGAACCGCTCGGCGAAGGTCTCGGCGTAGCAGTGGGCGCAGCCGGGGGAGACCTTCGTGCAGCCGGTCACGGGGTTCCAGGTGGCGTCGGTCCACTCGATGGCACTCCGGTCGGCCACGTCGTCCCTCCTGTCCTCCCGTCGGTCTCGATCCGGACCCGAACGCTAATGAGAGGCCGTGTCACCTCGGTTGGCACGCGCCGCGGTTCTCGGGCCCGAACTCGCGCGACGGGCCTGCTTCGGCCGCCAGCACGGGCCAGTCCAGGATACTCCGCTCAGGGTCTACCGGCCGACCGTCGCCGACCCACGTTGATCGGTGGAGCCGGCCCGAGGGAGCACGCAACCCCCGTCCCTCCACGCGCCGATAGCGGGGCCGCCTCAGCGCGTCGGCAGCGGGAACGGCGACTCTGTGTCCCAGAAGCCGAAGGCCCGCATCTCCCCGTGGACGGCGTTCGCCTCGGCCTCAATGCGTTCGTGGACGCGCGCCGGCGCAACCGGCGGATGCGATTATGCCGAGACGGGCCGTAGCTGGGGGTGTATCCGTGCTATCGTTTTGAGGTCGAACGGCTGTTCGGTATGATGTTAAAGATGGCGGGAGCGAACCACCCCTCACGTGAGCAGCTCATCCTCCTCAACGAGGAACTCAGACGACGCGCCGACCTCCAATGGGAGGAGATGGACGGCCTCGAGCGCAAGGCTGCTGCGATCTTGGCGGGCACGGGAGTGGTCCTTGCGTTGGCCGTCAACAACGCCGAGGGGGTTCAAGGAAGCCTGGAACCACGATGCCTGTTCGTCGTCGCGCTCATCAGCTTGATGGTGGCGCTAGCCGGCGGCGTAGCGGTTCTCTGGCCGCGCCCGATCGCGACCGTTCCGTCGCCGCAGCGTCTCCTGGAGTATCGCAGTCGGGAGCACGACGAGACGCTGGACACATTCGTGTTGACGCGCGCGCATGCCGTGGAAGGCAACGACCAGAAGGTCGCGGCGAAGGCTCACGCGCTCAGAGTTCAGATGGTGTTCTTCGGCATCGCCGCCGCATGTCTGGTACTCGCCTCTGTCGCCAGCCCCCTCAGTAGGACTTGGTGATGAAAGAACGAGCCCCTGCGATCGGAGGCGGCTTGCCTGGGTGGCCACCCCCGAAGAACCCCGCTGTGCCGTGCTGGACGTAGCGAAGGAGACAAGATGGACGGGAACGAGGAGCCTCAGGCACCCGAGAGCGCGACACCGATCGAACCAACCGCTAGGCCGAGCGCGCCTCCGCCGACGGCGGAGCCTCCAACGCCGCCGCAACCCGACATGCAGCTCATCGATTCTGCGTACAGGGGGCTGACCCCGGACCAGCTGGGCGCCCTCAAGCGGGAGCGATAGTCCGAAAGCAGCTCATCTCGCCGGGAGACCGGACGGGGTAGAGGGAAGTTGCTCCTTCGGGTTATCGGTCGGCCGGGCTACGTCCGTCCTGATGACGCCCCTGCGGTCAGGTCCCGGATCGAGTACGTCACCGACGTCGCACCGAAGTCCGGCTCCCGGCGGAACGGCGCCCGCAGGTAGACCGGCGCTGCCGCCTGCCCGTCCCGGACCTCGACGATCGCCAGATACCACTGTTCCGGGACGTTGAGCGAGCAGAGGATCTCGTTCCGAGTCACCGTGATCGTCGTCGCCCCCTCCGCTCGCCCCTTCACCTCGATGTACCGGAGCCGGCCCGTCGTCGGGTCGCGCGCCTCCACGTCGTAGCCGAGGTTCTCCGCCGAGACGTCCCGCGGCTCGAAGCCAGCCGCTCGTTCGGCCGCCAAGACCGCCGCCATCGCCGCCGCTTCCACGGCCGCCGTCTCCTTCGGCCCCCGCTCCGGTGGTGGCACAGCCTCCGGGGCCAGGCGGGCGACCAAGCCGGCCGGGACGACGAGGGCCGCGCCGACGACGACCGGCGGCAGCGCGTCGAGCCGTTCCTCCGCTTCGAGCTCCCGAAGGCGTGTCTCCAGCCGCTCGCTCAGGTCGTCCGCCCGTGCCTTCGCCCGAGCGCTGTTGAGACGCGCCGTCTTGCCGGCCTCCTCGGCCAGGGCGAGCTCGGCTGCCCGCCGGTCCCAGTAGTTGATCTCGTACCGGAGGCGAGCGGTCACCTCCCGACGGATCTTCGCCACCCGCTCGAGCGTTCGTCGTCGGACCTCCTCGAGATGGCCTCGACTGACGGTCTCGGCGGCGAAGCCGAGGGCTCGCCGCCCGAGAGTGTACGCGCTCAGCCAGTCGGCACCGGTGAGGGCAGCCATCACGGCCGCTCGAAGCTCGGGCGCGAGGGGCTCGTAGTCGTGGTACGGTGCCGGACCGGCGTTGCGGGCTCGCCCGTCGGCGAAGAGCTCCACGAAGTCGAGCCGCCGGCTCACGACCGAGGGACGACCGTCCAACCGGCTGCGGGCGTCGACGATGACGTCCTCGAGGAAGACGAGGACCCGGGGCTCCTCGGACGGATCGTCCGAGTCGATGAGGATCGTTCCTCGCCCGAGGAGGTCGGTGTGGTCGGCGAGGAGGACGTCGATGGTCGCGTCGAGGAGCGGGTGGCCCGGGCAGACGAACTCGGCGAGGGGGAGGCCGGCGATGGCGATCCCATCCTTCTCGAAGGTGATCCGTTCGTAGCGGCGCTGGACGGGAGGCCGAAGGCCGGCGCGGCGGGCGGCTTCCCGGATTCGGATCGGGACGTGGGTGATCTCGTAGCGGCCGCGCTCGCGCTCGACGATGGCGCCCCCGAGGCGTCGAAAGGCCTCGAGGAAGAAGGAACGGATGAAGTGGGGCTGGAGGCGGCGGGCGTTCGCCCGATCCATGGCTTCGCGGACCGCCTGGATCCGCGTCGTGTCGAGAACCTCGGCCCCGAGGGCCCGCTCGTCGAGAAGTCGCTGGAGCCGTTCCCGGTCCACGGCGGCGTCGATGTCGCGCTCGATCTCCGCCCAGGTCTCCGGGCGAGCGCCGGAGCGGATCGCCTCGATGAGGAGGTCACGGAGCGGCCGGTCGCCGAAGGTGAGTTCGCCGAGGACGTCGAAGACCTGGCCGCCGAGATCCTCGGCCGCCCGGGTGAGCTTGTCGAGGAGTGTCGCGTAGACATCGCCTTCGCGGGTCTCGATGGCGACCAGGTTCCAGAGGTAGCAGGGTTCGGTCTGGCCGATCCGGTGGATCCGCCCGAAGCGCTGCTCGAGGCGGTTCGGGTTCCAGGGCAGGTCGTAGTTCACCATGAGGTGGGCCCGCTGGAGGTTGATCCCCTCGCCGGCGGCATCGGTGGCCACGAGCACGACTGCCTCGGGGTCGGTCTTGAAGCGGGCCTCGGCGGCGCGTCGCGCGCCCCGCGCCAGTCCGCCGTGGATGGCGACGATCTGCTCCGGACGGCCGAGGAGGGTCGCCAGCCGGTCGACGAGGTATTCGAGGGTGTCGCGGTGCTCGGTGAAGACGACGAGCTTGCGTCGAGCACCCGCGGCATCCCGCATCTCCGGGCTGTCCTGAAGGAGCTCGGCGAACTCGGACCACTTGGCGTCGGTGCCGAGCCGGCGGACCTCGGCGGCGAGCCGCTCGAGGCGGCGGAGGCTCTCGATTTCGGTCTGCAGCTCGGCGACGGTCGTCGCCGCGGTGGCGAGATCGACCAGGGTCTCCTCCAGGCGTTCGACCTCGGCGGCCGGGGCGTCGTCGGCGAACTCGAGGAGCTCCTGCGCGTCGGCGGCCGTCGTCAGTTCGACCTCGAGGGGCGGGACTTCGGCGCTCGGCGTCGGCATGCGCTGGGCCGCGTGCCGCTGACGCTCCACCTCGGCGAGGCGGCGCTCGAGCCGTTCCCGGCGGCGTCGGAGGGAGCGGTAGATCGCCTCGGGGCTCGAGGCGAGCCGGCGTTGCAGGACGGTGAGGGCGAACCCGACGATGACGCCGCGGGCTCGCTCGCCGGCGTCCCGGAGGCGATCCGCCCGGTCCATCTCCGTCCTGACGTACTCGGTCACCGCCTCGTAGAGGTGCTGCTCGGGCGGCGAGAGCCGGTAGGGCTTCACGAAGGCTCGCCGAGGCGGGAAGAGGGGACTGCCATCGAAGCGAACGAGCCGCTCCTTGACCACTCGCCGCATGAGATCGGACGCGTCGGGCGCCGGCGGCGGGTGTTCGGCCCTGGAGCGGCGGTGGCCGGCGAACCGATCGGGGTCGAGGAGGCTCATGAAGAGCTCGAACTCCTCGGGCTTGCCCGTATGTGGCGTGGCGGTCAGGAGGAGGAGGTGGCGGGTCCGCTCGCGGAGGCGGACGGCGAGACGGCGGCGCTTCGTCTCTTTCACCTCGTCGGCGACGAGCTGGGCAGATAGCTTGTGGGCCTCATCGAAGACGACGAGGTCCCATTCGGGGGCGGCGAGGAGGCGGTCCTGGAGACCACCGGGCTCGTCGTCGCGGGCGAGCTTGTCGAGCCGGGCGATGAGCAGGTCGTGCTCGGCGAAGGGGTTGCCGGTCCGGCTCGTCTCGATGCGGTCCGTGGTCAGGATGTCGAAGGGGAGGCGCAGCTTCTCGTCCAGCTCCTCCTGCCACAGGTCGACCAGGTTGCCGGGGGCGACGATGAGGCAGCGGCGCAGGTCGGCCCGGATGAGGAGCTCGCGGATGTAGAGGCCGGTCATGATCGTCTTGCCGGCACCCGGATCGTCGGCAAGAAGGAATCGGAGCGGCTGGCGGGGGAGCATCTCCTCGTAGACGGCCGTGATCTGGTGCGGGAGCGGCTCGACGAGGGCGGTGCTGACGGCGACGTAGGAGTCGAAGAGGTAGGCGAGGTCGATCCGCTTCGCCTCGGCGACGAGCCGAAAGGCGTCGCCGTCGCCGTCGAAGGCCCAGGCGGCCGGCCGCTCGAGGAGCTCCAGGTGCGCTTCGTCGTCGCGGTAGAGGAGGCGGTTGGCGACGCGGCCGTCGGGGGTCTTGTAGGTGAGCTCGACGGCGGTGGGGCTGATCCAGTCGACGGCTACGACGGTGACGGGCGTGCCCGGCACGATGCCCCGGACGGCGGCTCCCTTGGTGAGGGCTTCGAGGCGAGTCATGCGCCGCGAGCGGGGCGAAGCCCGCGGAAGCTGGACCCAAGTTGCACCGTCGGAGCAGGTCCCATGGCGTCTGCCTCTCGTGATGCCAGCAAGCCCGCGCCCCGCCGCACACCACGACCGGCCACGCGCGGCTGACGCACATTGTGGCCTATGACGAGGGCCGTCAGGCGCAGCAGGCGGCGTTCGCGGGTCGCGAGATGCGCTAGCCCGATCCGACCTTGCCGGCCAGCCGCCCAATCCCGTCACCGCCGCGGATATCGCGATATCCTTGCTCCATGCCCAAGATCCTCGTCTCGATCGACGATGAACTCCTCGCCCACGTCGACCGTGAGGCCCGGGGGGCCGGGCTGTCGCGGAGCGCGTATCTCCGACAGCTCGTGGCCCGCCAGCTCGGGCTCGCCCGGGGGCCCGGCCGAGACCCCCGTGTGAGGAGGGCGCTGACCTCCCTCGAGCGGCTGGTCCGTGAGCAGGGTGTCCGCGAAGAGGCCACCGCGGCGATCCGGGCTGAGCGCGACGCGCGGTGAGGCGCCTGGTTCTCGACGCCTCGGTCGTCCTGAAGTGGTTCACGCCAGCCGACGAGCCCGGCGGCCTGCAGTCGCGACGGCTCCGTGCGGAGTATGAGCGGGGCCGACTCGAGGTCGTGGTGCCGCCGCTCCTCTTCCTCGAGCTGCTCAACGTCGCCGGACGCCGGTGGGGCTGGACGGGGGCGGCGCTCCTCGAGCTCGCGGCGGCCCTGAGAGACCTCGGATTCATGACCGTCCAGCCGCCGCTCGACCTCGTGGCGTCGTGGGTAGGCCGGGGGCTTACCGCTTACGATGCCGCGTACGTCGCGCTCGCGGAAGATCGCGGGCTGCCGCTCATCACCGACGACCGCGCGATCCTCCAGGCCGCCCCTGCCGTCGCCGAAGCGCTCGTTTGATCGGATGTCTGTCGGCGGGGAGGTGCCACGTCCGGCAGGCCTACGCGGAGCGGGCGCAGGCGCACCCTCCAGCCCAGGGCAGAGAACCGAGGTGCCCCGATTGGCGCTGGAGATCCCCGCCCGGGGCGGCCGGCGCGTGCTGTGTCCCGAACGCTGATCACCCCGACCCACCGCCCGCCCGGGCGGTCCGTCTGAGGAGGCCGGCGAGCACCGCGCCGGTTGCGCCCAAGGTGATCAGCCAGCTCAGGGGCGAGCCACCGAGCGGCTCCGTCGACCCCGCTGCCTCCGTCGGGGGCGGCGTCACCGGCGCCCCGCCGATCCCGCCGACCGTGTCCGGAGCAGGCGCCTCTGCCGCGGGCGGCGACGCGGAGACGGCGCCGGCCGTGTCAGCACCCGCGGTCGATCCCTGGCCG
>DAOTYQ010000009.1:0-1582 GCA_034434735.1 Chloroflexota bacterium | reverse complement strand
GCTTCCTGAGTCACGAGCGGTCGCCCCGGAGCGCGGTGGGACCGCCGATCGGGCTAGCGGCCGCCGGCCATGGCCGGCAGGATGACGATGGTGTCGCGCTCGGCGATCGGGGTCGCGACGTCCTGGAGGTGCCGGACGTCGGTGTCGTTGACGTAGATGTTCACGAAGCGGTTCAACTGGCCGTCGGGGCCGAAGAGCTGGGCCCGGAGGGCCGGATAGGCGCCGACGAGCGCCTCGAGGGCCTCGCCGACCGTCGTCCCGGCGACCTCGATCTGTTTTGCGCCGCCGGTCGCCGAGCGGAGGACGGGCGGGATTCGAACCGTACTCATCCAAGGGACTCCACGCTCAAGAGGGGGATCGATGGTGTCGGGGTGGCGGCACGCCGACTAGCGGCCGCCCCGATACCAGGCCTCGAAGGCGGCAAAGGAGGGTCGGATCGGCGGCGCAAGGCCCGGCTCGTCGGGGCCGGCCCGCCGCGGCTCGAGGCCGAAGGTCCGCGCGTCTGGGGTCTTCACCCCGTTGCCCGTGACGAGGGCGACGACCTCGTCGTCGGGGCCGATGACCCCCGCCCGGCGGGCCTGCTCGACGGCCGCGATGGTCACCCCGCCGGCGGTCTCGGCGAAGATCCCCTCCGTCGCCGCCAGGCGCCGGATGGCGGCCGCGGTGGCCGCGTCGGGGACGGCTTCGATGGAGCCGCGGCTCGTTCGGGCGAGTTCGAGGGCGTAGAGGCCGTCGGCCGGCGAGCCGATGGCGAGGGAACGGACGATGGTCTCGGGCGTCCGGACCGGCGCGATGTCGGCCGCCCCTCGGGCGAAGGCCGTCGCCACCGGGGCGCAACCCGCCGGCTGGGCGCCGACGAAGCGGACCGGCCGCGGCTCGACGAGGCCGAGCACGACGAGCTCCTCGATCCCCCGGGCGACCTTCGTGAAGAGGGCACCGGAGGCGATGGGGGCGACGATGACGTCGGGCAGGCGCCAGCCGAGGCCCTCGGCGATCTCGAAGGCGAGGGTCTTGCTCCCCTCGGCGTAGTAGGGCCGGAGGTTCACGTTCACGAAGGCCCAGCCCTCCTCGTCGGCGACCTCGAGGCTGAGGCGGTTGATCTCGTCGTACGTCCCTTCGATGGGGACGACGGTCGCACCGTAGGCGAGGGCGTGGTCGACCTTCGCCGGCTCGAGATCGGCCGGGATGAAGACGTAGGCCCGCAGGCCGAGGGCCGCCGCGGCGGCGGCGACGGCCCCGGCGAGGTTCCCCGTGGAGGCGCAGGCGAGGACGTCGAAGCCGAACTCGACGGCCCGGGCCGCGGCGACGGCGACGGGGCGATCCTTGAAGGAAAGGGTCGGGTTTCGGGTGTCGTCCTTCAGCCAGAGCCGACCGATGCCGAGCTCGGAGCCGAGGCGGCTCGCCTCGAGAAGGGGGGTCGAGCCGACGGCGAGGCCACGCCGCGGAGCGGCGTCGACGGGCAGGAGCTCGAGGTACCGCCAGATGCCGGGCGGGCGGCTGGCGACGGTGGATCGGGTCAGGCTCGCCCGGGCGGCGGCGAGGTCGTACTCGACCTCCAGGGGCCCGAAGCAGGCCGGACAGA
>DAOTYQ010000008.1:0-24567 GCA_034434735.1 Chloroflexota bacterium | reverse complement strand
GGCCGGGCTGGTCTGGAAGAGGAAGTAGAGGGCGAGGGCGCCGAGCTCGTGGACGGTGGCCCGGAGCCGCCGGTCCGGGTCGCGCGCGACGGGCGAGGCCGGCGTCGGCGAGCCCCAGGCGACGACCCCCTCGTCCCGGGCGATCCGGAGGACCCGGAGCATGTGGGTCGGGTCGGAGACGAAGATGGCGTCCCGGATCCCGTGCTGGCGAAGGAGTCGGGCGACGTTCCGGAGCGACTCGAGGGTCGTCCGGCCCGCATCCTCCGAGAGGATCCGCTGGGGATCGACACCGCGGGCGATGGCGTAGGCCCGGCCGACGGCAGCCTCCGTCGTTCGGTCGCCGGGCTGCTTGCCGCCGGTCACGACGAGGAGCGGCGCCCAGCCCTCCTGCCAGAGCCGGACGGCGTGGTCGAGCCGGGCCCGGTAGACGGGCGACGGCCGGCCGTCGTACTGGGCGGCCCCGAGGACGACGATCGCCCCGGCCGGGCGGCGCTCGTCGCGGGCGCCCTGCTCCCAGATCCGATACGTCGCGTAGCCGACGACGAGGGCGAGGCCGACGGCGACCGCCAGGCCGAGCCGGACGAGGTCACGGGCCATGGGCCGAGCGCCCCCGGACGCCGCCGTCACCCCCGACGCTCGCTCGGCGGCTCAGCGGCCGTGGCACTTCTTGTACTTGATCCCCGAACCGCACCAGCAGGGATCGTTGCGGCCGATCCGCTTCCCGTCGGGCGTGTAGCCGGGGCGGGCGCCGCCCGCGGCCGCACTCGCCCGGGCCGCCCCCGCCGCCGCCATCTGGCGGGTGATCCCACCGCCTGGGACCGGTCCGCGGATCGCGCCTCCGGTGGCGGTGAGGGACTGCGCGCCCGTCGGCCCCGCCCCGTCGCCACCGCCCGCCGTCGCTGCCGTCTCGGCCGGTGAGCGGGTGATGGTGACCCGGAAGATCGTCGTCGCCACGGCGTGGCGGATCATGTCCCGCAGCTCCTGGTACATCCGGAACGCTTCCCGACGGAACTCGTTGAGGGGGTCCTGCTGGGCATAGCCCCGCAGGCCGATCCCGCGGCGCATGTCGTCGATAGCGGTCAGGTGCTCGACCCAGAGGCTGTCGATGGTCCGCAGGAGGACGAGCCGCTCCGCGTACGACCAGGCCTCCTCGCCGTACTCCCGCTCCCGGGCCTCAAGCCGCTCGTCGACGAGGTCGCGGAGGTGCTCGCCGATGGCCTCCCGGCTCCCGAGCTCCCAGAGCTCGTCCTCGCTCGTCCCCGGGCCGTCGAGGCCCATGAGGCGGAGGGCGTTGGCCAGAGCTGGGATGTTCCAGTCGTCGGGGCTCTGGCTCGCCAGGTGGGCCTCGAGGAGGGCTTCGATCTCCTCGTCGAGGAAGCTCCGGATCGTCTCGGTGAGGTCTTCGTTGCGGAGGACCTTGTCCCGCTCGGCGTAGATCGTCTCGCGCTGGCGGTTGATGACGTCGTCGAACTCGACGACCCGCTTGCGGATGTCGAAGTTGTAGCCCTCGACCCGAGCCTGGGCACTCTCGATGGTCTTGGAGACGAGCCGGCTCTCGATGGCGACGTCGTCGTCGAGGCCGAGCCGCTCCATGAGGGCCTGGACTCGATCGCCGGCGAAGCGGCGGAGGAGGTCGTCCTGGAGCGAGAGGTAGAAGCGGGAGCTACCCGGGTCGCCCTGCCGTCCGGCCCGGCCCCGGAGCTGGTTGTCGATCCGGCGGCTCTCGTGGCGTTCGGTGCCGATGATGTGGAGGCCACCGGCGGCGACCACCCGCTCGTGGTCGGCATCGCAGATCGCCTTCGCCTCGGCGTAGGCCGCCTCGTAGGTCGCCTTGTCCACCTCGGCTGGATTGAGGCCGCGCCGGCGGAGGATCTCGGAGGCGAGACCGGCCGGGTTGCCGCCGAGGAGGATGTCCGTGCCGCGGCCGGCCATGTTCGTGGCGATGGTGACCGCGCCCGAGCGGCCGGCCTGGGCGACGATCATCGCCTCCTTCTCGTGGAACTTGGCATTGAGGACCTCGTGCTTGATGCCGCGTCGCTTCAGCATCTCGGAGAGGAGCTCGCTCTTCTCGACCGAGGTCGTCCCGACGAGGACCGGCCGGCCGGCCGCGACCATCTCCTCGATCTCGTCGATGACCGCCTCGAACTTGCCCTTCTCGGTCCGGAAGACGAGGTCGGGCTCGTCGACCCGGATCATCGGCTTGTGGGTCGGAATGGCGACGACCTCGAGGTTGTAGATCTTGTGGAACTCCTCGGCCTCGGTCATGGCCGTGCCGGTCATGCCGGCCAGCTTGTCGTAGAGGCGGAAGTAGTTCTGGAAGGTGATCGTCGCCAGGGTGACCGACTCGCGCTGGACTCGAAGGCCCTCCTTCGCCTCGATGGCCTGGTGGAGGCCCTCGCTCCAGCGGCGGCCGGGCATCTTCCGGCCCGTGAACTCGTCGACGATGATGATCTCGCCGTTCTCGACGATGTAGTCCCGATCCCGCTTGTAGAGGGCGTGGGCCCGGAGGGCCTGCTCGAAGTGGCGGGCGAGCCGCGGGTCGGCGTCGTAGAGGTTCTCGACCCCGAGCCAGCGCTCCATCTTGGCGATCCCCTCCTCGGTGGGGGAGACCGCCCGCTCCTTGAGATCGACGAAGTAGTCGCCGCCCTCCGTGGCGCCCTCGGGGCGCGGCTTGAGGCGCGGCACGAGGCGGGCGAAGGTGTAGTAGAGGTCGGCCGATTCCTCCGCCTGGCCGCTGATGATGAGTGGTGTCCGGGCCTCGTCGATGAGGATGTTGTCGACCTCGTCGACGATGGCGTAGTGGTGCCCCCGCTGGACCCGCTGCCGGAGGTCGACGACCATGTTGTCGCGGAGGTAGTCGAAGCCGAACTCGTTGTTCGTCCCGTAGGTGACGTCGGCGGCGTAGGCCTCCTGGCGGGTGCAGGGCCGGAGGTTGAGGAGGCGCTCGTCGCTGGTCGGGTAGCCGGGCTCGAAGACGTAGCTCGTGTCGTGGGTGATGACGCCGACCGAGATGCCGAGGAAGTGGTAGATGGGACCCATCCACTGGGCGTCGCGGCGGGCGAGGTAGTCGTTGACCGTGACGACGTGAGCGCCGCGGCCGGCGAGGGCGTTGAGGATCGCCGCCAGCGGGGCGACGAGGGTCTTGCCCTCGCCGGTCTTCATCTCGGCGATCTTGCCCTGGTGGAGGACGACTCCGCCGAGGAGCTGGACGTCGAAGTGGCGCATCCCGAGGGTTCGCTTCATCGCCTCGCGGGCGGCGGCGAAGACCTCGGGCAGGATCTCGTCGAGGGCCTCGTTGATCTGGGCCAGGGTTCGCCGGCGACGCTCCTTGGCCAGCTCCCGGCGACGCTCGAGGTCCGGGTGGTGGAGCTCGTCCTCGCTCGGCTCGGGCTCGACGGCGACCTCCTCGATCTCGGCCCGGAGGGCGGCGATGCGCTCTCGGATCTCGGCGTCGGAGAGCGCCTCGAACTCGGGTTCGAGGGCGTTCGTCCGCTCGACGTACGGCCAGATTCGCTTCAGCTCGCGTTCGTTCGAATCGACGAAGCGGGTGAGGATGGAAAGCATCGCCGCTGCAGTATAGGCCCCGGCCGTCGACCGGCTCGCGGTGGGCGGCCGATCGGCCTCCGGCAGCGCGCCGGCCAGGGCGGTCGAGCCGAACGGTCGAGCCGAATCAGTCGCCGGTGAGTGGCGGGTGGCCGATCGGGGCGCGGTCTCGGGGAACCCACCCGCCGGTCGACGGGCCGGGTTGCCCGGTTACGGGTCGGTCCCGCCTCGGTCGAGCCACTCGCTCAGGCGTCGGGCAAGTACGACGAGGTCGTCGAGCCGATCGAAGCTGGCCCAGATCAGCTCCGGGTCGACATCGAGGTAGGCGTGGACGAGCACATTTCGAAGGCCGGCCGCGAGCGCCAGGCGGGCGGCGAGGGCCGCATCGATGACGCCGTGGCGTCCCAGGAGCTCGAACACCTGTCGATACGTCTCGGGCGCCTCCGAGAACTCCTCGGCGAGGAGCTGATGGCCGGCGTCGATGGCGGCCTGGATGGCGATCTGGAGGTGGCGCTCGGCCTCGGCTTGAAGGTGCGGGTCCGATCGGAACCGCTCGTGCCCGGCGGCGGCGATCTCGCGCAGGAGCGCGATCCGCCGGTCGAGAAGGCGGAGCCGTCGGTCGAAGGCTTCACGATCGACCAAAGGTGCCCTCCGCCAGCCGACGGCGGAGGATAGCGCGGTTCCGTCGGCGAAGCAGTTCCGTGTCGAGATACTCGTCGATGGCCCGCAGCCGGTGGCGGACTCGAAGCAGCTCGTCGCGACAAAGGATGACCCGACCGTCCCGCAAGACTCGATACGCAAGGGACGGTGGGGCGTCGTCGAGGAGGACGACGTCGACGGCGTCCGACCCGACTGCCGCGGCGATGCTGCCCGCCAGCTCGAGCTGCAGGGCGAAGCGATCGCCGGCGAAGGCCCGATCCAGGAGGACGGCGACGTCGATGTCGGAGAGGGGCGAGGTTCGGCCGCGGGCTCGGGAGCCGAAGAGATAGGCGACGGCAACGGCCGGATGGCGGGCCAGAACGTCCTGCAGCCGCTCGATGAGATCCTCCGGCGCGAGGTCGGTGGAGCCCCGGCCGGCGGGGCCGGCGTTGGTGGCGCCGGGCTCGGCCGGGCGCGTGGCCCGGTTCGGTGCCATGGGCTCCCGTGGCTCGACCCCGGAGCGACCACCTCCGCCGGACATCGGCCTAGCCCCAGAAGCCCGTTCCGTAGCCGACGACGATGAGGACGAAGGTGAGAACGGCGAGAAGGAGCCAGAAGACGACCGAGACCCGGGTCGGGGTCGGCCAGGCCTCGGGGTTCCGGAGGGCCGGCAGGCGGCCCTCGGGGAGCGAGGCGCCCCAGCGGCGCGAGCGGAGCCGGCGCTGCCAGTTCTCTTCGCTGACCGGGCGCGGCTCGAGCCCGCCGCGGCGATCGGGTCGGTGGAGTTGGAGGGTCATCGGTCTCCCTGGGCTGTGAAGGTTGGATCGATGGTCAGGCGGCCGGCGGTTCGGCGCCTTCGGCCCCCTCGGGGCCGCTCGCCGCCCCCTCGCCGCCCGTCTCCGGGTCGGCCTGGTCGGGGCGGACGTCGAGGGTCCGGGCGACGCCGTCCTCCCAGAGGAGGAGCTCCTGGGTGAAGGAGATCTCGCTGCTGAAGAGGGCGCCCACCGATTCGCCCCGGTGGATCCGCTTGATCGCCTCGCCGATGAGCGGGGCGACCGAGATGGTCGTGATCTTCGGTAGCCGCTTGGCCGGCGGGAGGGGGATCGTGTCGGTGAGGACGACCTCGGCGACGCTCGAGGCCCGGATCCGATCGATGGCCGGGTCCGAGAGGACGCCGTGGGTGGCGCAGGCGAAGATCCGCTTCGCGCCCTCGCGCTCGAGGGCCCGGACGGTCTCCATGAGCGTCCCCGCCGTGTCAACCTCGTCGTCGACGATGATCGCCTGGCGGTCGCGGACCTCGCCGATGACGTTGAGGAGCTCGGCCCGGTCGAGGTTCCCGATCCGCCGCTTCTCGATGATCGCCAGCGGTGCGTCGAGGAGCTCGGCGAAGGTTCGCGCCCGCTTGGCAAAGCCGAGGTCGGTGACGACGACGAGGTCTTCCAGCTGCTTCTGGCGGAAGTAGTTCGAGAGGAGGTGGACGGCCGTCAGCTCGTCGACGGGGATGTTGAAGAAGCCCTGGATCTGGCCCTGGTGGAGGTCCATCGTGAGGAGCCGGTCGGCGCCGGCGACGGTGATCATGTCCGCCACGAGCCGGGCCGTGATTGGGACCCGGGGCTGGTCCTTCTTGTCCGAGCGGCCGTAGGCGTAGTAGGGGACGACGGCCGTGATCCGGCCGGCCGACGCCCGCTTGAAGGCGTCGATCATGATCAGGAGCTCCATGATCGACTGATTCACCGGCCGGCAGGTCGGCTGGACGACGAAGATGTCCTTCTCGCGGACGTTGTCGAGGATCCGGACGAAGATGTTCTCATTGGCGAACTGGAAGACGTCCGCCCGGCCGGGCTGGACCCCGAGATAGGCGCAGATCTTCCGAGCGAGCTCGGGGTTGGCGTTGCCGTGGTAGATCCCGAAGTCGTCCGCGTACATCGTCGTCTCCCGAGCGACGGTCGTCGCCCGCCGGGTCGGATCCGCCGAGCGGCTCACCGGTCGGCGGGACGGCGCCCGCTGGAGCGGGTCGGGGCCTCGTCGCCTCCCTGCCCGTCGGAGTCGGTCCCGGCGGGGCTGCCATTGTCGCCGATGCCGCGTCGCGCCGCCAGCCCGGGTCGGAAGGCGGCGATCCCGACGACCCGATCGCCTTCGTTGAGGCGCATGACGATGACGCCGCGGGCACCCGGGGAGTAGCGGTTGATGGTCCCGAGCTGGGTCCGGACGACCTGCCCGGCGGCACTGATGAGGAGGAGCTCTTCGTCGGCCTCGGTGACCTGGGCGACGGCGGCGACCCGTCCGGTCTTGCGGCCCTCGAGGGCAATGAGCCCGACGCCCTGGCCGCCCCGGTGCTTGCGGCGGAACTCGCCGAGGGCGACCCGCTTGCCGTAGCCGGTCTCCGTCAGGACGAGGAGGTCGGCGTCGGGGGCGACGACGGACATGGAGACGACCTCGTCGTTGGCCTTGGCGAGGCGGATGCCGATGACGCCGGCCGCGTCGCGGCCCATGGGCCGAACCTCGGTTTCGGCGAAGCGGGCGAGTTTGCCGAGGGCGGTCGCCAGGATGATGTCGTCGTTGCCGGTCGAGACGTCGACCCAGGCCAGCTCGTCGTCTGGGGCGATGGTGATGGCCCGGATCCCGGTCGCGCGGACCCGCTCGAACTGCTCGAGCGGCGTCTTCTTGATCATCCCCCGTCGGGTGGCGAGGACGAGGTACCGCCCCGCCTCGAAGTCAGGCAGGGTGATGGTCGCCACGGGGACCTCGCCCGCCTCGACCTGGACGCCGGGGAGGTTGACGATGGGGAGGCCCTTGGCCTGGCGCGAGGCGTCGGGGATCTGGTGGACCTTGGCCGAGAAGACCCGGCCGCGGTTCGTGAAGAAGAGCGCCCAATCGTGGGTGTTGGCGACGAGGAGGTGCTCGACGGCGTCCTCCTCGCGAGTGACGTGGCCGATGATCCCCTTGCCGCCGCGGTGCTGGCGGCGGTAGGTGGCGAGGGGCTGGCGCTTGATGTAGCCACGCCGGGAGATGGTGATGACGACGTCCTCGTCGGCGATGAGGTCCTCGTCGGTCATCTCGCGCGTCGCCGAGTCTTCGACTCGCGTCCGTCGCTCGCCGGCGTACTTTCGCTTCAGCTCCAGGAGCTCGTCCTTGATGATCTGGAGGACCCGGGCCGGGTTGGCGAGGATGTCCTCGAGCTCGGCGATGAGCTGGATGACGGCCAGGTACTCGTCCTCGATCTTCTGGCGCTCGAGGGCCGCCAGGCGGGCGAGGCGCATGTCGAGGATCGCCTGGGCCTGGGCCTCCGAGAGGCCGAAGCGGGCCATGAGGTTCGAGCGGGCGGTCTCGACGTCGGCCGATTCGCGGATCGTCTTGATGACCGCGTCGAGGTGGTCGAGGGCGATCTTGAGGCCCTCGAGGATGTGGGCTCGGGCGCGGGCCTTCTCCAGGTCGAACTCCGTCCGGCGCCGGACGACCTCCCGCCGGTAGTCGATGTAGTGCTGGAGGACCGCCTTCAACGGCAAGGTCTGGGGCTGCCCGTCGACGAGGGCGAGCATGTGCATGTTGAAGGCGAGCTGCATCGGGGTGTGCTTGAAGAGGTTGTTCAGGACCTTGTGCGGGTTGGCATCCCGCTTCACCTCGATGTAGATCCGCATCCCGTCCCGATCGGATTCGTCCCGCAGCTCGGCGATCCCGTCGATCCGCTTCTCGCGGACGAGGTCGGCGATCTTCTCCAGGAGGGCGGCCTTGTTGACCTGGTAGGGGAGCTCGGAGACGATGATCGCGATCCGGTCGTGGCGGGTCTCCTCGAAGGCGACCTGGGCCCGCATGACGACCCGCCCGTGGCCGTGGGCGTACATCTCGCGGATGGCGTCGAAGGTCTCCTGCTGGCCCGTCAGCGGGTTGCGGCGGGTGTCGTAGCGGAAGATCGTCCCCCCGGTCGGGAAGTCCGGCCCCTTGACGTAGTTGCAGAGGTCGTCCGAGGTGATCTCGGGGTCGTCGATGAGGGCGATGGTGGCGTCGACGACCTCGCCGAGGTGGTGGGGCGGAATGTTCGTCGCCATGCCGACGGCGATCCCGGAGCTCCCGTTCACGAGGAGATTCGGGAGCTTCGCCGGGAGGACGACGGGCTCCTTCTGGGTGCCGTCGTAGTTGTCGACGAAGTCGACGGTCTCGCGGTCGATATCGGCGAGCATCTCGGCGGCGATGGCCGTCAGGCGGGCCTCGGTGTAGCGCATGGCGGCCGGGGAGTCGCCGTCGATGGAGCCGAAGTTGCCCTGCCCGTCGACGAGCGGGTAGCGCATCGAGAAGTCCTGGGCGAGGCGGACGAGGGCGTCGTAGAGGGCGACGTCGCCGTGCGGGTGGTACTTCCCCATGACCTCGCCGACGATGGCCGCGCACTTCCGGTAGGAGCTCGTCGCCGAGAGGCCCATCTCGCCCATCGTGTAGAGAATCCGACGGTGGACGGGCTTCAAGCCGTCGCGGACGTCGGGGAGGGCCCGAGCGACGATGACGCTCATCGCGTAGTCGAGGTAGGAGACGCGCATCTCCTCCTCGATCCGGACGGTCCGGACGTTCGACTCCTCAGCCATGGATCAGGGGGTCCTCGAGGGGTAGGCGGGATGCGGCGGGCCGGCCCTTGGCCACCGCCTCGGGCACATCAGTCCGATCGCCCGTCGACCGGGACGCCTCGGTTTCCGCCACGAGCCGAAACTGGTACCGCTCGCGGAGCTCGCGCTTGCGGGCCTCGGGGGCCGGGACGTAGGCGGCCTCCGCCGTCGCCAGGACCTCGCCCGATCCGGGGTCGACGACCCGGCCGACGGTCCGGAGGAGGCGACGCCCGGCCTCGACGACCCATCCCTCGGCTCGGATGCGGCGCCCGATGGGGACCGGGCGCCGGAAGGCGACGTTCAGACGAGCCGTCAGACCCCAGCTGTCGTGCTCGACGAGCGACCAGGCCATGACCTCGTCGAGGATGGCGCTGACGATCCCGCCGTGGGCGATCCCCTCCCAGCCCTCGAAGCGTCGATCGAGCTCGAGTTCGGTCCAGCAGGTCGTCCCGTCGACGTGGAGGACGAGCTGGAGGCCGGCCGCGTTGAGGGTTCCGCAGCCGAAGCAGTGGTGCGGGGCGAGCTCGACCCGTCGGCCGGCGATCTGGATGTTGACCGCCGGCGGGGCCGCGGGATCAGACATCGAGGTTGCGCACCCTGCGGGCTTCGGCCTTGATGAAGTCCTTGCGGGGCTCGACGCGTTCGCCCATGAGCATCGTGAAGATCCGGTCCGCCTCGGCGGCATCCTCGATCTCGGCCCGGAGGAGGGTCCGCGTCTCGGGGTTCATCGTCGTCTCCCAGAGCTGCTCGGCGTTCATCTCGCCGAGGCCCTTGAAGCGCTGGACGGTCAGGTTCTTCGCCCCGAGCTCCTTGATGATCCGGTCCCGCTCCCGCTCCGTCTGGGCGTACCGCGTCACCTTGCCGGTGCTGATCCGGTAGAGCGGCGGCTGGGCGATGTAGAGGTAGCCGTGCTCGATGATCTCCTTCATGTGGCGGTAGAAGAAGGTGAGGAGGAGAGTTCGGATGTGCGCCCCGTCGACGTCGGCGTCGGTCATGATGATGATCTTGTGGTAGCGGAGCTTCGAGATATCGAAGCCCTCGCCGATCCCGGCTCCGAGGGCGATGATGAGCGGCTTCACGTTCTCGCTGGCGAGGATCTTGTCGAGGCGGGCCTTCTCGACGTTCAAGAGCTTGCCCCGCAGCGGCAGGACGGCCTGGAAGCGGCGGTCGCGGCCCTGCTTCGCCGAGCCGCCGGCCGAGTCCCCCTCGACGATGTAGAGCTCGCTCCGGGCAGGGTCCCGTTCCTGACAGTCGGCCAGCTTGCCGGGCAGCGAGAGGCCCTCGAGCGCTCCCTTGCGGATCACCAGGTCCCGCGCTCGTCGGGCCGCCTCCCGAGCGCGGGCTGCGGTGAGGCATTTCTCGATGATCCGGCGACCGTCGGCCGGGTTCTCGTCGAGGTAGGCGCCCAGGGCGTCGGCGACGGCCGCCTCGACCTGGCCGGCGACTTCGGCGTTGCCGAGCTTTGCCTTGGTCTGGCCTTCGAACTGGGGTTCGGTGAGCTTGACGCTGATGACGGCGGTGAGGCCTTCTCGGACGTCGTCCCCGGTGAGGTTCGCGTCATTGTCCTTGAGGACGCCGCTTCGCCGCGCCCAGTCGTTCAGGGAGCGCGTTAGGGCCCGCCGGAAGCCGGTGACGTGCGTCCCGCCGTCGACGGTGTTGATGTTGTTGGCGAAGGCGAGGAGCGTCTCGGTGTAGGTGTCGGTGTACTGGATGGCGACCTCGATGGTCGTCGTTCCCTCGCGGCGCTCGACGTAGATGGGCTGACTGTGGAGGGGTTCCTTGTTCCGGTTGAGGTAGCGGACGAAGGAGACGAGCCCACCCTCGAAGTAGAAGGAGCGCTCCCGGTCCGTTCGCTCGTCGACGAGGGTGATCCAGATCCTCTTCGTCAGGTAGGCCGACTCCCGGAGTCGCTGGGCGATGGTCTCGAAGGAGTAGTCGATCTCCCCGAAAACCTCGAGGTCGGCCCGGAAGGCGGTGCGGGTTCCGCGTCGATGGCCCTGGGGGCCGATCTTCGTGACCGGCATCGTCGGCTTTCCCCGGACGTACTCCTGAACCCAGACGCCCCCGTCGCGCGCCGATTCGACCCGCATCCACTCGGAGAGTGCGTTGACGACGCTGACACCGACGCCGTGGAGGCCGCCGGAGACCTTGTAGCCACCGCCACCGAACTTGCCGCCGGCGTGGAGCACGGTATGGACGACCTCGAGGGCATCCTTGCCGGTCGGATGCCGCCCGACGGGGACGCCGCGCCCGTCGTCCTCGACGATGACGGTGTGGTCCTTGGCGATGGTGACCCGGATCGTCGTCGCGAAGCCGGCCATCGCCTCGTCGATAGAGTTGTCGACGACCTCCCAGACGAGGTGATGGAGGCCCCGGCCGTCCGTCGAACCGATGTACATCCCCGGACGACGGCGAACGGCCTCGAGGCCCTCGAGGACCTGGATGCTCTTCGCGTCGTAGATGTCGGCGGAGGGGGTGCGCTGCTTCGACCGGGCGCTCCGAGGCGAGGCTCCGTTGCCATCCCGGGCGGGTGTCGCCGGCGCCACGGTTCGGTCGGCGGTCTCGGTCACCTCGCTCCTCCGGTCAGTCGCTCGTAGAGCCGCCCGAGCTCCTCGTCGCTGTAGTACTCGATGACGATCCGGCCGCCCCGGCGGCCTCGGGCGATGCGGACCTTCGTCCCGAGGGCGCGCTGAAGGTCGTCCTGGACCCGGGTCAGCTCGAGATCGACGGCCGTCTTCGAGGGGTGGGCCGACGCGGCGTCATCGGTCGGCTGGCGCCCCTCCTCGCTGCGGAGCCGGCGGGCGAGCTCCTCCGTCTGTCGGACGTTGAGGCCCTTGGCGACGACGAGCTCGACGAGGCGGAGCTGGGTCTCGGGCGGCAGGCCGGCGATGGCTCGGGCGTGGCCGGCAGAGAGGCGCCCGTCGGCAACCGCCTCCTGGACCTCGACGGGCTGCTCGAGGAGCCGGAGGATGTTGGCGACCGTCGAGCGGGCCTTCGCTACGCGGGCGGCGATCTCCTCTTGGCTGAGACCGAACTCGTCGATGAGGCGTCGGTAGCCGTGCGCCTCCTCGATGGGGCTGAGATCCTCCCGCTGGAGGTTCTCGACGAGGGCGAGCTCGAGGCGGTGGCGATCCGGGAGCTGGCGGACGACGGCCGGGATGTGGGTGAGGCCGGCGAGGCGCGCTGCGCGCACGCGACGCTCACCGGCGACGAGCTCGAAACCGTCGAGGGTCTCGGTCACGAGGACGGGCTGGAGGACGCCGTGCTCCCGGATGCTCGCCGCCAGCTGAGCGATCTCGACGTCGTCGGTCCGGCGCCGGGGCTGGTACGGGTTCGCCCGGACGCGGTCGAGCGGGATCTCGACGGGGGCCTCGGTCGGCGAGGCTGTCGTCGGGATGAGGGAGGCGAGACCGCGACCGAGGCCGCTTGTGCCCTTCAGGCTCCGCGCGGTCACGGGCGACCTCCAGTGGCTGGATGCGCCGGGAGGCCGCTGGCAGGTGCCATCCGTGGAGCGGATGGGGCCGGGGCCGGACGAGCGGTCCCGTCGGCAGGAGCAGTCGGAACCGGCGTCGCGGGAGCAGCGGGCGTCGAGGGCCCCTCGACCGCCGACGCCCCCTGCGTCGAGAAGGGCACGGCTGCCACCTCGGTCGGTCGAGTGGGGCCCGACGGCCCGCGCTCGGCCCGAGGCGCAGCGGCGGCGAAACGATGGTCGCCGTGGTTCGACGGCGAGTCGTCGCGGGCGAGGAGTTCCATCGCCAGGGCGCGGTAGGCCAGCGCCCCCAGCGACTCTGGCCGGTAGAGGCAGATCGGCAGGCCGAAGCTGGGGGCCTCGGAGAGGCGCACGCTGCGGGGCACGACCGTCTCGAAGACCGTGGCACCGAAGTGGCGGCGGACTTCGGCCGCGACGTCGGCGGACAGATTCGTCCGCGCGTCGTACATGGTGAGGACGATGCCCTTCACCTCGAGTCTGGGGTTGAGGTGGTCGCGCACCAGGTTGAGGGTCGCGATGAGCTGGGTAAGCCCCTCGAGGGCGTAATACTCGCACTGGAGGGGCACGAGGACGGAGTCGGCTGCCGTCAGGGCGTTCACCGTCAGGAGACCGAGGGAGGGCGGGCAGTCGACGAAGACGAAGTCGTAGGCCGACGCCACATCGCCGACGAGTCGGGCGAGGCGGCGTTCGCGCTGGGGGAGGGGTGCGAGCTCCACCTCTGCTCCGGCGAGCCCGATGGCGGCCGGGACGAGCGCGAGCCGCTCGATGGCCGTCGGCACGGTGAGCTCCGCCAGCGGGATACCTGCGATGAAGGCGTCGTAGACGGAGTGCACCACGCGGCTGCGGTCGATACCGAGTCCACTCGTCGCGTTCCCCTGGGGATCGAGGTCGACGAGGAGGATCCGCTTGCCGGCGAGGGCCAGGTACGCCGCGAGGTTGACGACGGTCGTCGTCTTGCCGACGCCGCCCTTCTGGTTGGCACAGGCGATCGTCTGGCCCAACGTTAGTGGCCGCTCGCGTGGGAGATCACGATGCGTCATTCTACCATTTGCCCTCGATCCAACCGCGGACGCCCCCGCTCTGGGCCCGGCCGATGAGTGTCGAAGACCTCGCCGTGGCCGGTCTGGACTCGAGCGTATCGATCCTTCGCCCGACGAAGCGAGCCGGGGGCCGGCTGCGGTGCTCGTGTCCGCGTTCCGTGCTCGAATGGCTGGCCGTCGCCGTCCCGGCGGAGGTGGCTCTCATTGCATCGGTCGGTTTCGTTCGTGGCGAGCCGAGTCGGTGGTGGGCCGACAACGGCGTTCGAACTGGATGTGAGATCTATCCTCGCCGAGCGTCCTTATCGGCGACGTAAATCTGGGCCGTGCATCCCGAACCAGCCGCCTCTTCTGGGACCCGTGCGCCGGGGCGACTGACACCTCACGTCTAGGGGGCGAGGCCCCCAATCCAGTTCGGTGGATGGTGGGCTCGCGACCAGCGGTCGCCGGCTCGGTCGCCCTCGATCCGTTTCGAGCGGCCGGCGAGTCCTTCTCGAGGCCCCGTTTCACGGGAAACATAGCGGTGAAACAACTCCGGATCCCGCCTCCGCCCGGGCAGCGCTCCGTCGCCGGTCCCCATCCCGATCGTCGACGGCGCGCGTCGCATCGGGGCCTAGTCCACAACCGGGGAGCGCTCGGTCGCCGGTCCCCATTCCGATCCGCCGGCCTTGCCGGCGCGCGGCTCGACCGGTAGGGTGTCGCCATGACCAAGGCGAGCGAGCGCTCCGGCCGATCTGCGGAGGGTCCAGAGGGCGACGCCGACTGCGGCGCTCGTGGCAGGGCAGACGGTCGGCCATCGATGTCTACGCGGCGATGCCGACCGAGGCTGAGCACCGCAAGCAGCGGCGCCGCGGAAGACGGTCGGCCATCGGCGTGGACGGCCGGTCTCGGACGCGACGGCGGCCCGCACCAGACTTCCTCGCCGACTTCGGAAGCGAGCTCGGAGGCGAGCCGCGCCGTCAAGGGTTCACCGATCCCGAAAGGGCCGACGACGCATCCGCGATCGGAACGCGGTTCCACCCGTCGGTTCGGCGCGGCGGCCGCTCTCGCACCACTCGACCCCTTTCAGCGAGGCTTCCTGGTCGGGCTGCTCGTCGGGGAGGGCCACTTCGGGGGTGACGGGCGCCAGCCCCACGTGACCCTTCGGATGCACGCCCGGCACGAGCAGCTCTTCCTCTGGCTTGCGGCGGCAGTCCCTGGGGCTCGCCTCTATGGGCCGTACCACCACGGCGGGCGCAACTACTACCAGTGGATGGTCCGCGGCCGCGCCCTTCGCGAGTACCTCTGGCCGCTCCTGGTGGACGCGCTGCCGCTTCTCGACGATCACGTGCGGGGCCGGATCCTCGCCATGGCGGCCCGCTACGGTCTGCCCCTCGGCGCGGGAGAGACCCCTGGCCGCTGATGGCGCTGCCGCCCGTCGGTCCCGCCGCGGCCGGCGATGTCCCGAGCCCGGCGACGCCCCGAGGCCCGCCGCGAGCCGGCTCCCGGTCCACCACCCGGTGCCGGGGTCGTGACAGCCGGGACGACCCCGTCCCTACGCGTCCATCTCGCAGCGCCGGACATGGCGCGGCTGGCCTTCGACTCGGCGGTGAACGGGGCCGGTGGGCATGGCAGCAGCTCGGCTGCCTTGCCCATCGCGGAACGCCGC
This sequence comes from Chloroflexota bacterium, assembly GCA_034434735.1. Lineage (GTDB taxonomy): Bacteria > Chloroflexota > Limnocylindria > Limnocylindrales > CSP1-4 > BPIH01. The sequence goes on along the minus strand of DAOTYQ010000008.1, from coordinate 9,618 downwards.
CTCTATACTCGCGGTCCAGCGTCCGTCCCTCGCGGTCGCCGATCAAAGAAGCCGTGCGACCATGCGCCCTCCGAGGATCGCCCCATGTTCGTTCTCGTCGCCGCGATCGGGTCCGCGCTGGCGGCGTTGCTCGAGCTCACCCTTGCGCCGTACATCGACGTCGGCGGCGCGCACCCCCACCTCGTCCTCCTCGTCGCCGTCATCGTGACAGCCGCCTTCGGGTTCGACGGCGGCCTCGCCGTCGCCGTCGCCGGCGGCCTCGTTCTCGACATCCTCGCTCCGCGACCCCTCGGCGCGACGGTCTTCGTCCTCCTCCTCGTCGTCGGTGGCGTCGCAGCCTCGGCCAGGGTCCTGGCTGGCCTTCGGATCCTGGCACCGATCCTTCTGGTGGCAGCGGCAAGCCCGGCCTTCAGTCTCGGTCTGGCGGTGGTCATCGCCGTCGCTCAGGGGCGTGCCTGGGTGGACGACCCGGTCGGCCTCGTCCTTCCGGGCGCCGTCTACGACACGGTCCTGGCCGCCGTGGCCGGTCCCCTCCTCGTCTCACTTCGCGCCCGTGCCCTCGAGGCTGACCGCTTCGAATGGTAGGCGACCGCCGTCGGTCGTCCGCATCGCCCGTCCCACCGGGGAGCCCTCGAGGCTGACCGCTTCGAGTGGTGAGCGACCGGTCGATTACCCGCGTGACCCGGCCGGCGGCGCGACCCGCCCTGCGCGACCCGGCCGGCGACGCGAAAAGCCCTCGGTATCGCCGCGGGCGCCGAGGGCGACGGCCGAGTGAGCCACGAGACCGCGTTGAGCGTCCGGCGCGTCGCCGGGGCCCGGGGTTCGGCCCTGGCCCCGGCGGCCCAGCTGGACTACCCTGTTAGGGACGCCGCCGGCGCGACCGGAGGTGTGGGCGGCGCAGAGTCCGGAATCGCTCGGGGGCCGGCCCGGCGGCCCGGGGCGGCGGTCCGCAGCGGGCGGAAACCGGGCGACCGACCGATGTGCGGGCCACGACGGGCAACGAGAGGAGCCACTCCAGGACCGATGACCGACATCGCCCTCCACGAGCCGCGATTGGCCGAGCGGCGCCTCGCTCGGTTCGTCGTCTTCGGCGCGGTCGCCGTGCTCGTCGTCCTCGTTCTCGGGGCTCGGCTCTTCTACCTCCAGATCGTTCGAGGGGGCGACTTCGTTGTCCTCGCCGATCGCAATAGCCGGGTCGAGGAGGCGATCCCGTCGACGCGGGGCCTCATCTACGATCGGACGGGCCGGCCCCTCGTGCGCAACGTCCCGACCTTCTCGATCAAGGTACGGCCCGCCGACCTGCCGATGGAGCTCCGCGACGAGGTCGTCGGGCGCCTCGCCGCTCTCCTTGGCAAGGACCCGGCCGACATCAAGGCCACCATCGACGCCAGCCCGGGCTCCAGGTTCGAGTACGTTCGGGTCGCCGCCGACGTCCCGGAGGCGACGGCTCGCCTCATCGCCGAGTCCCACCTGGACCTGCCCGGTGTCGAGGTCGTGGTCGAAGCTCGCCGCGAGTATCTCCATGGGCCGCTCCTAGCTCAGATCCTGGGCTACACGGGGCCCATCGACGCGGCCGAATACGCTCGCCTTCGGTCCTCCGGCTACCTCCCCGACGATCTGATCGGCAAGACCGGCGTTGAGGCCGTCTACGAGAGCGCGCTGCGCGGTGGGTATGGGGTCCAGATCGTGGAGCGCGACGCCCGCGGTCGGCGACTCCAGGTCCTCCAGACCGTCCGCGCACCGGCCGCCGGCGCCTCCCTGGAGCTGACCATCGATGCCCGCGAGCAGGAACTCGCCGAACGGGCCCTCCGGTGGGGGATGGAGACCGCGGGACTCAAGCGCGGGGTCGTCATCGTCATGAACCCGCAGACGGGCGAGATCCTCGCCATGGTCAGCCTTCCGACGTACGACAACAACCTCTTTGCGCGGGGGATCAGCGCCGCCGACTTCCAGCGGCTCGTCAAGGACCCGAACAAGCCACTCCTCAATCACGCCATCCAGGGCCACTATCCCCCCGGCTCCACCTACAAGCTCGTCACCGCCGTCGGCGCCCTCACCGATGGCAAGATCACGGCCCGGCAGCGTCTCCAGACGCGCCCCTACCTTACCCTCGGCTCGACGCGCTTCTACGAGTGGAACCGGCGAGGCTGGGGGCCCTGCGATGTCTTCTGCGGCTTCGGGCACTCGAGCGATACCTACTTCTATCAGGTGGCGGGCATGCTCGGGATCGACCGCCTCGCCGAGTGGGCCCATGCCTTCGGCTTCGGAGCGCCCACGGGTGTGGACCTGCCGGGCGAGGTGGCGGGCATCGTGCCCTCGAACCAGTGGAAGCTCGACACCTTCGGGCAGCCGATCTACCCGGGCGAGGTCTACCAGGCCGGGATCGGCCAGGGCTACGATGCGGTCACCCCGCTCCAGTTGATCAACGCCTATGCGGCCCTGGCGAACGGCGGGACCTTGTATCGGCCGCAGGTCGTGCGGCGGATCCTCGGCCCCGACGGCACGGTCGTGAGGGACTTCGAGCCCGAGGTCATCCGGACGCTCGACGTGCCGGCGAGCGTCCTCCGGACGATGCGCCAGGCGGCGCGGACGGTCGTCACGATCCGCCACACCTACAACCTCGTCGACCTGCCCATCGTCGTGGCCGGCAAGTCGGGAACGGCCGAGTTCGGCGTTCGCGACGCCAAGGGCCGCCTGCCGTTCCACTCCTGGTTCGTCGCCTTCGTCCCAAAGGATCCCTGGAAGCGGCCGGACGATCCCGACGGGATGCGGGCCGTGGCGCGGACGGACTCCGAGCTCGCCGTCCTCGCCTTCGCGTACGACTCGCGAACCAAGGGGAACGCCGCGACGGAGATCGTCAAGTACTACCTGCAGCTCCATTACGGGATCAAGCAGGACTACCGCAACTTCGACCTCCTCGAGCGCGGCAACTTCTACCAGAGCCCATGAGCCGACTCCACCGCCTCGACCCGCCCCGCCGGCCAGCAGCCCGACTTGGGGTGGGGATTCGCCGCCCGCGCCGCGATCCCTCGGCCGGCATGCCGAACCTCACTTCGACGGTCGCTCGGCGTCTCGGGGAGGCGGGCTGATGGGCGTCCTACGAGCCGAACCCGCCCGCTTCGCCGACATCGCCGGCCGCTCTGCCGCGGCCGTCTGGCGGTCCTACGACTTCCAGCTCACCATCTACGCCGCGCTCCTGACGATGGTGGGCCTGACCATGGCCTACACGAACAGCGTCGAGGGCGGGCGCCTCGTGCTCGGACCGGACTCGACCTTCGCCCGCGGCCTCCTTTGGGCCGGCGTCGCGGCGGTGGTCTTCGTCGTGGCGACGATCTTCGACTATCGCTGGCTGCGAACGCTCCGCTGGCCGGTCTACCTCGTCAACCTCGGGCTCCTCGCCCTCACCCTTGCCGTCGGTACGGGGGTCGGGGGCGCCTCGCGGTGGGTCGCCGTCGGACCGCTCGTCTTCCAGTTCAGCGAGCTCGCCAAGGTCCTCGTCGTCGGCGTCCTGGCCGCCTACCTGGCAGGCCGACGCGACCGCATGGAATCGCTGTGGGTGATCATCGGAGCGGTCCTGCTCACGGTCCCACCGCTCGTCCTGGTCATGCTCCAACCGGATCTCGGCACCTCCCTCGTCTTCGGAGCCATCCTGGCGGGGATGCTCTTCCTCGTCGGGGCCAGCCTGACCTGGCTCGGGATCCTCGGTGGGGCGGGCCTCGCCTCCCTCCCCATCGTCTGGAACCACGTCCTCCTCGACTACCAGCGCGAGCGGATCCTGTCGTTCCTCAACCCGTCGGCCGACCCGCTCGGCTCCGGCTACCAGCTCGTCCAGGCGCAGATCGCCGTCGGGTCAGGCGGCCTGCTCGGCAAAGGTCTGACGAACGGCACCCAGAATCAGCTCGACTTCCTGCCTGTCCAGACGACCGACTTCGTCTTCGCCATCCTGGCAGAGGAGCTCGGCTTCCTGGGGGGCGTCGTCGTCCTCGCCCTCTACGGCGCCCTCATCTGGCGGCTTCTCGTCGCCGCCTGGCGCTGCCGCGACCCCTTCGGGACGGCCTTTGCCGGTGGGGTCGCCTCGATCGTCCTCTTCCAGCTCCTGGTCAACGTCGGGATGGTCCTCGGGATCATGCCGATCACAGGGATCCCGCTGCCGTTCATCACCCACGGCGGCGCGTCGCTGACCAGCCTGGCCCTCGCCCTCGGCATCGTCCAGAGCATCAACCTTCGCCAGGCGCGGGCCGACTGGTGACGGTCGGCGGTTTCGGCCCCTCGGGCCCCCGGGACGCTCTCGCCGAGGGTAGCGGCCGGTACCATGAACGGCCCAACTAGCGACGACTCGGAGGAGTCCGCCTTTGTTCGTGATCGCGAGTCTCGGTCTGCCCGGCGAGAGCCTGGGCCAGCTGTCCGCCACCGCCGAGGGCGCCACCCTCGGCGTCCTGGGAGGCCTTCTCGTCCTCCTCGTCGGCGCCAAGCTCGGCGAGGAGCTCGCCCGGCGTCTCGGGCAGCCAGCGGTCGTGGGCGAGCTCTTCGGCGGCTTTCTCGTCGGTCCCCACGCCCTCGCCCTCGTTACTCCGGGCGAGACGGCGACCGTCCTCGCCGAGGTGGGGGTCGTCATCCTCCTCTTCGCGGTCGGTCTCGAGGTCCGCCTCGACGACCTCCTCGCGGTCGGCCGCACGGCAGTCGCGGTTGCCGTCATCGCCATGCTCCTGCCGATCGCCGGCGGCATCGTCGTCGGCCTCGCCATCGGCGAACCCATCGGGGCAGCGACATTCGTGGGGCTGGCTCTGGCCGCGACGAGCATCGGGATCACGTCCCGCGTCCTGGCCGACCTCCACGTCCTCAATCGGGCCTTCTCGCGGGTCATCCTCGGGGCGGCGGTCATCGACGACGTCCTCGCCCTCATCGCCATCGGCCTCGTCGTCGGCGCCGTCCAGGGCGACACGAGTGGTTCGACCCTCTTCGTCGCCCTCGCCGCCGTCGGGCTCGTGGTGCTTGGCTTCGCCGCGGCACGCCGGGCGCGGGGGCTCCGTCGGGAGGCCTTCACCTGGCCGCTCTTCGCCGAGACGCCGCTCGTGCCGGCCTTCATTCTCATGCTGACCCTCGCCATCGTCGCCGGATCCATCGGGCTGGCGGCGATCATCGGGGCCTTTGTCGCCGGGCTCATCGTCGCCGAGACGGAGGCGCGCGGCGAGCTGGAGGAGGAGATCCGGCCCCTGAGCCAGATCTTTACCCCCTTCTTCTTCGCCGTGACCGGCTCCCAGGTGGACCTCGCCGCCCTCCTCGACCCGACGGTGGCGGCCCTCGCCATCGCCCTAGCCCTCGTCGGGATCGTCACCAAGGCCGCCGGCGGGCTCGTGGGCGCTCGCGGCCTCGGAGGCTGGTCGGCGGCGACGGTCGGCTTCGGGATGATCCCGCGGGGCGAAGTCGGGATCGTCGTCGCCAACCTCGGTCTCGGGTCCGGGCTCTTCAGTTCCGGGGTATTTGCCGCCGTCGTCGTCGCCGTCGTCCTGACGACCGTTGTCGCTCCATACTTGTTGACCTGGTCGATCCCGCGGGCCATCGGCGAGGGGGGGCGGCGGAGTCCGCGCCGGTCTCGCGCGAATCAGTCCACGGCCGAAGGTTCGCCCGCGCCGGCGGACGCGGCGATGGGCGACTCCGCTTCCGAGCAGCCGGCGGGATCCGCGGCCGAGGGACGGCCGAGCATCGACGTCTAGGACCGTCCCGGGGGCGCGCCGGCCTCGGTCTCCGAGGGCGTGGCCGGCACTGTCCCCTCGGCTCCGTCCCCCTCGGCTCGGTCTGCCGTCGCGTTCCCGATCGTGTTCCCGAGCGACCGCATCGGAGGCGGCTCCTTCGAGGAGGGCCCGGGCGATGAACGGTCGCCGCGGTCGTCCTGCGTCCTCCGCTCGGCGCCCCTGCGGTCCCCGAGGACGACGGCGAGGGCAGCGTCCACGCTCAGGGGCGGATCGTCGAGGCGGGCGAAGAGGTAGCGGTAGACGTTCCTCGCCGTTGCGGCCACCGGCAGGGCGAGGATCGCCCCGAGGAGTCCGCCCACCGCCGCCCCGGCGACGATGGCAAAGATGACGAGGCTCGGATGGAGCTCCACCGCGTCGCCCTGGATCTTCGGGACGAGGAGGTGGTTCTCGACTTGCTGGACGACCAGGTAGAGGAGGAGGACGGCGATCATCGGCTCCAGCCCCGCCGTCGCCCCGACGAGGATGGCGGGGATCGCCGAGATGATCGGACCGACGATCGGGAGGAGCTCGAGGGTTCCGGCCACGATGGCGAGGAGGAGCGCGTAACGCGCGAGGATCGGGTCGACGAGCGTCCCGAGGACGAGGAGGCCGAGGTAGGTGGCCAGCCCGACGATCCCTCCGAGGACGACCTGGGCCCGGATCCACTGCCCGAAGACCCGCCGGACGATCTCCCCGACGGCCGCTGCGTCGGCCCGCCAGCTCGCCGGCAGGGCGCGCCGGAAGCCCTCGGTCAGGACCCGCGGGTCGAGGAGGACGTAGAAGACCCAGACCGGGATGACGAGGTAGCCGAAGAGCGAGGCGACGAAGGCGGCCAACGAGCCAAAGACCGGCACGAGGACCGTCGGATCGAGCCGGAGGAGGGTGGCCCCGAGATCGGCGAGGGCGGCGTCGATGGCCTGACGGAGCTCAGGCGGTAGGTCGAGCCCGCGGTAGACCTCGCTGAGCCGTCGGAGCTGCTCGTCGAGAGCGGCCACAAGGCCGGGCAGCTCGCGACCAAAGCTTCGGGCCTGCTCGACCAACGGGCCGAGGGTGGCGCTCAGGAGCTCGAAGACGGCGACGACGACGACGGCATAGACGAGGGGGATGCCGAGGATGCGTGGCAGTCCGAGGCGAGCCAGGAGCGCGACCGGTCGATCGAGGAGGTAGACGAGGAGGAGGCCGACGACGAAGGGGCTGAGCGCCCCCCGGGCCAGATAGAGGAGGAGCCCGAGGGCCGCTGCCGCGAGGACGACGAGGGCGACCTGGAGGGGCACTCGACCGGCCTCATGCCGCTCTGGCGCCGACGACGGGCTTTGGGTGGACCCTCCGGTGGCCGCTGCACGCTCGTCCATCGTCCCGCAGACTAGCAGACACCATGACCGACAACGTCGACGCCGCCGAGGCCCGAACGGCGCCGGGACCTGCCCGCCAGCGCTGGCGGATCGTCTACCGCCGCGCCGAGGCGGCGGCCGATCGGCCGCAGCGGAGCCTCGAGACCGCCTGGCGGGAGGCGCTCGAGGCGAGCGGTCTGCCCCTCGCCCCGACCGGACCCGGGAGCGACCGGCCGAAGGTGCTCTTCGGGCCGCCGATCCCGGTGGGCGCCATCGGGGAGCGGGAGCTCATCGACGTCTTCCTGCGCGGGCGGGTCGGCGCGGCGGAGGTTCGCGCGCGGCTGGCGGCCGTCGTGCCGGACGGCTGCGAGCTCGTCGAGGTCTACGACGTCTGGGTGGGGGCGCCCGCGCTTCCGGCCGCCGTCGCCGCCGCCGACTACCGGGTCGAGCTCGTCGTCGAGCCCGCCATCGTCGAGCCCGCCGTCGGCGTCCTGTCGGCCGCCGCGGCCCGCCTCCTCGCCGCCGAGGCGCTGCCGCGGACCCGGATCCGGGGGCATCGGGCCCGGGCCTACGACCTGCGGCCGATGCTCCTGGGCCTCGCCGTTCGAGCCGCCGGGCCGGATCGGGTCGCCCTGACCATGCGCCTCCGCGTCGATCCGGCCGCCGGGGCCGGCCGTCCGGATGAGGTCGTCCGTGCCCTGCTCGAGGCGGCCACGGACGGCCCGGCGCTCGCCGTCCTGCGGGCGGCGACGGCGACGTGGCTCGGCTCCGGTGCCGAGGGGGGTGATGCGGCCGAGGAGTGGCTGCGGGGCGCGATCGACGACGGACCGATGGGCCCCGAACCGTCGGCGAGGCGCGGGTCGGGGGGTCTCCCCGATGGGAGCCCGCGGGTCGTCCGCGAGCGCCTCGTCACCGTCGACGAGGATGCCGGCGTGCGGCCCTGGGCCGAGGAGGTGGGCCGAGGCGAGCCGAGTTCCGGGGACCCGACCTAGAATGCGGCCGCGATGGTCCTGACCCTCCAGCCTCGGCTTCGACGTCTCGCCTGGCTGGTCCGACTCCTCCTGCTCGTCCCGGCCGCCGACCTGGTCGCCCACGACGCCATCTATCGCTCGCTGCCGAGCGGCGAAGAGCCGCGCGCCCTCTCCGCCCACGGCTACTGGCCGATCTTCCTCCTCGTCGTCGGGGCCCTGGTGCTGTCCGCGGCGTGGCAGATCGTCCGTCGTCTCCGACACCTCGAGCGGACCCTGCAAGCGCTCTCGGCGGCCCGACTGTCGTCGCCGGCGAACCGACGGACCGAGCGCGCTTCGGCCGCCCGGGGGTCTCGGCGAGGCGATCCGCAACGGCACGATCCGCGCCGGGCGCCTCCGAGCTACCACCGCGAGCTCCTCCAGCTCTGGCCGGCCGTGACCGGGGGGACGGCGATCCTCTTCCTCGTCCAGGAGAACCTCGAGCACGTCGCTGCCGCCGGAGCGTGGTCCGGGCTCGCCCCCCTCGACGGGCGACTCCATCCCGACGGCCTCCTCCTCATCGCGGCGGCGAGCCTCCTTGTGGCGGCCATCGGGGCCCTCGTCCGCTGGCGGGTCGCGCTCCTGGAGCGACGGCTCGTCCTCGCGGCGAGCAGCTTCCCGCCCCCGCGGCCCGAGGTCGCCGGTCCCCACTGGTGGCTCGTCGCTGCCATCTGCCGGCGGCGGTGGATGCTCGTCCGCCGCGACGCCGGCCGGGCGCCGCCGCTGCCAGCCTGACGGTCCGCTCCGTCTTGGCCGATGGCCGGCCCGGCGTCGGATCGCCGGCCGGTCCTCGCGCAGCCCGGGACCCACCGGGCGTTCGGTCGCGTCTTCGTCCCTCGGAGGTCGATGGTGTTTGGCTGGCTGCGTCGTCGTTGGCGGCGCGATCGCTCCACGCACGCACGTCCAGACGGGCGTGGCAACCCCATCCGCACCCCCGGTCGGCTCGACCCGGGGTGGGCTGTCGGGCTGGCCGCCGCCGTCGCTCTCGCCGCGGCCCTCGGTGGCTGCGTCGGAGGCGCCGGGGGCGGCGGGGCCGGGAGCGACGTCCCGTCGGATGGCGACTCCGCCTTCCAGCCCCGGGTCTTCGAGCCGGCCGAGCCCGCCCCGAGCCTGGACGGGCTCGTCGACACGGACGGTCGCGCATTCTCGCTCGACGGACTTCGCGGTCGGGTCGTCCTCGTCAGCTTTGGGTACACCCACTGCCCGGACGTCTGCCCGACGACGCTGGCGATCGGTCGCGAGGTCTTGCGGGCGCGACCGGACCAGGTCGGCGTCGTCTTCGTCACCGTCGATCCCGAGCGGGATACGCCGGCGGCCCTGGCGAGCTACCTGCGCTTCTTCGAGGCGCCGATCCTCGGCCTGACCGGCGCTCCGGACCGCATCAGGTCCGTCACTGCGGCCTGGGGCGTGACGGCCATCTTCGGCGAGCGGGACGCGGCCGGCAACTATCCGGTTACCCACTCGGCGGGGACCTACGTCGTCGACCCCGACGGCCGACTCCGTTTCCTCTACCCGTACGGGACGCCGGCCAGCGTCCTCGTCCACGCC
>DAOTYQ010000007.1:0-4600 GCA_034434735.1 Chloroflexota bacterium | reverse complement strand
CGGCCCTGCCCTCATCAGAGACGGGGCGCCTGGTGGGTCTCGGCAGCTACCGTTGACCGGCTCCGCCCAAGCGGACCGGTTCCCCTTCAGTCGCTAGGACCGCTCGTGCCGTTCCCTTGCCTCGTCTGCTGTTGGCACCCCCATCACCTGGCCCAGCACGCAGTCGAGTCTGTCCAGTGGGCTCTCCGCCTGACCGGGCTCGCTGGCGACTCCCTGACGCCGGTCGATGAGCCTCCGCCCTACGTGCAGCGCGCACGTGAGCGCGGGCCCGCTGACATCGACACTACGTTGGAAGAACGGCCGGTTCGGCACCTGGTCATCCTTGACCTGACGGAGAGCTCCTAGTCCGCATCTCCGTTCTCGCTCGCCGCCACCGAGACTCCTTGCTTGCCTGGCAGCGGTCCACCTCGGCGCGGCCAGGCCTCCAGCGATGCCTCAAGAGGATGGCGCTGAAGCCACTTCCGCGCAGCGGCCTTGCCGAATCCTCGCCCGAGCAATTCCATCGCCAGTCGACGCGGCGAAGGTCGTTCTCTCTGGTCGAGGTCCGCCCGGAGGGCATCAAGGACTCCGCTGTCAACCTGGTAACGGCCGGAGATCTTTGGGACCCGGTGGCGGCGTAGCAGCTTGTAGTAGTAGCGTTCGCTGATGCCGAAGCGTTGCCACGGCAACGAGGCGTCGGCCGCGGTCGCCTTCCGATGCTCCAAGACGACGCCCGTGGCCAGGCGCTTGGTCGAGGAGGAGCCGGCGGTTCCCGAGCCCGAGCGAGGCGACGTAGACATGGCGGCCCCGGAGGGCGTCGCCACGACGGGCGTCCTGGGAACCGCGCCCTGTGAAGAGGACGGCGTCGAGGCACGGACCCTCGATGTCGAAGACGTCGGCGCGCTCGCCGGTGACGAGGCCGATGTCGGCATAGGGGCGCTTCGCCCACCACTCCCGGAGCGTTGTCTCGTCGGCAGTAGCCCTGCCGGGCCATGCCTGCAGCAGGGGCCGCTTGGCGCGCTGCGCGATGACGCGGAAGCCGGCTGCGGCGCAGGCGCCGGCCCAGTCGATCATCGCCCCGCGTTTAGAAGCCAGGCGATTTCGGCGGCCGGGATGAGTCGCCGTCGGCCGATCCGGACCGAGGCGATGTCGCCGCGGGCGGGGGCGTCGTAGAGCGCCGAGCGGCCGATGCCAAGACGGTCGGCGGCCTCGGCGACCGAGAGGGCCCGGCTACCGCTCATCGTCGCCAGCTCCTCGCGGACGACCTCGCGGATGAGGGCGACGAGGGCGGCTTCGACGGTCATTCGGCCGCCGCTGGAACGAGTCGGCCGGCGACGGCCTCGAAGGCCTCGGCGGCGGCCTCGGCTAGGGCGGCGAGGTCCGCGAACTCGTCGGCCAGGGCGTGGCCCTCGGCCGCGAGGGCGCGCCATTCCTGGGCCTCCTCGCGGAGAGCGTCGGCCCGGCTGATGAGGCGGTCAACGGTTCCGTGGCGCATGGTCGGAGCCTACGGAGTTGCCGCCCCCAGACCAAGTAGCACGAGCGTCGGCCGTTCGCTCGTGCTACGCAGAATGAGCGAACGCCGGACGCTTATTCTGCGTGTGCCGCCGTGAGCCAGCGGCGAACGGCGTCCCGACTGTATGGCACGACCGGCCCGCCAGACCACTCGCGCCGGCCCTCGCGGCGGGCGATCTCCTCGCCGATCTCGATGTACGTCAAGCCGCGCTCGCGCAGCTCGCGGGCCAAGGCGCTCCGGCGCTCGCGTGCTTCCTTCCTCGCGGCCCGCGACGCCGCATTCGCCACGGCTGCCGCGACAGCACGGTCGGAGCCGACTGCGTCGATGATCGAGGCGAGGACTTCATCGACGGGTTGATCGGCGAGCGCCGGGCGTTGATCAAGGACCACAGCGAGGGCGTCGCCGACGAGGCGCCCGATCGCCGTGGCGAATGCGTCGGCGGCCAGGTGGCGCCGTAGGCCGTCGTCGGTCAAGCAGAAGGGGGCTCGCTGATAGTTCTCGATGGTTGGGGCGGGGTTCTCGACCCACTCGATCGCTCGCAGAGCGGCGATGAGCTGGCGGGCCGTTCGCCGGCTCATCCCTCACCCCCCGAGGACGGCGCCGAGGGCCGCGGCCGTCCGGCGTACGAGGGCGGCGGCGAGCCCGGCGTAGTGGGCCTCGGTGATGGCCAACCCGGAGCGTCCGAGCTGGCGGAAGACCCCGAAGAGCAAGGCCCCGCTGGCGAGCATGGCGACCGCGCGCGAGCGGCCGAGGGGCGTGGTGGACATTCCACTGCCATACCACATTGACTAGCGTCCTGGTGCCGAGGGCGAGATTCGAACTCGCACGGGGTCGCCCCCAGCCGAGTTTAAGTCGGCCGCGTCTGCCGTTCCGCCACCTCGGCGCCCGAGCCCGATCGTAGCGCGTCTGGCCCGGCCCGCGACGACCACCGCCCGCCCGGCACGCGCTACCCGCCGACCCCGAGCTCCTCCCGGATCTGGATCGCCCGGACGATGTCACCCCGGGTGAGGAGCCCGACGAGCCGCCCCTCCTCGACGACCGGCAGCTGCTCGAAGTCGCCGGCCGCGAGGGCCTCGAGGGCGGCGAAGAGGCTGTCGTCGAGCCCGATCGTCCGGACCCCGCTCCGGCCGCCCATGATTTCGGCGACGGTCGTCGCAGCCCGCCGCTCCGGTGGGACCTGCCGAACGTCCGACAAGGTCACGATCCCGACGACCCGGCCATCGACGACGGGGACGGCTCGCCGGTACCCGGGGAGCATGATCTCGTCGACGAGGCGGGCGACGCTCTCCCCCGGCAGGACGAAGGTGGGATCGGGGCGCAGGACGTCCCGGACCCGGACGCCGCGGAGGCGCTGGTCGACGACGACCTGCTGGAGGGACGCCGAGGCGGCGCCGTGGAGGAACCAGCCGATGGCGGCGATCCAGATCCCGCTCAGGAGCTCGCCGTCGAGGACCCGAAGGAAGCCCCAGGCCAGAAAGCCGTAGGCGACGAGCTGGCCGGCCCGGACGGCGACCTCGGTCGCCCGCCGGAGGCTCCCGGTCGCGTTCCAGACGAGGGCCCGCAGGAGCCGGCCGCCGTCGAGGGGGAACCCGGGCAGGAGGTTGAAAAGGCCGAGGAGGAGGTTGATCATCGCCAGATAGCCGGCCACGACGCCGACTCGGCTCTCAGCCCCGGCGAGGACGCCGACGACGAAGGCGAGCCCGGCGATGAGGAGGCTCGTCAGCGGCCCGACACCGGCGACGACGAACTCCGTCGCCGGGTGCTTGCTCTCGCCGCCCAGGTTCGAGACCCCACCGAAGAGGAAGAGGGTGATGGAGCGGGCGTCGAGGCCACGGGCGCGGGCGACGAGGGAGTGGGCGAGCTCGTGAATGAGGACCGAGACGAAGAGGAGGGTCGCCGAGACGATCCCGAGGACGAGGGCCTCCGTCCGGCCAACATCGGGCAACACGCTCGGGAAGTAGCCCACGGCGAGGGACCAGGTCACGAGGCCGAAGATGAGGAGCCAGCTGGCGTGGATCCCGATCTCGACCCCGAAGATCCGACCGATCCTGAACGTGTGACCGACCATCTCGCGTCCCTCGTCGCGTCCCTCGCACCGCCCTCCCGCCTGGCCCGTCGGCAAGCCCTGGCTCACCAGGGACGCTAGCACGCCAACGGAAGACGAGGGGAGGCAAGGGGGGTGGAGGCGACGGCCGGATTCGAACCGGCGAATAGAGGTTTTGCAGACCTCCGCCTTAGACCACTTGGCTACGTCGCCTCGCGGCGGCCCATGGCCCTGGCTGCCCCGCGAGGATTCGAACCTCGGTTCTCGGATCCAAAGTCCGCTGTCCTACCACTAGACGACGGGGCAGCGGCGTCCTCGCGGCGGCTCTAGCGTATCGCAGGCACAAAAATGGAGCGGAAGACGGGACTCGAACCCGCGACCCTCACCTTGGCAAGGTGATGCTCTACCAACTGAGCCACTTCCGCTCGGTCGACCACCGACTCGGCAGCGAGGGAAGGGGTGGTGCCGAGAGCCAGACTCGAACTGGCGACACCGTGATTTTCAGTCACGTGCTCTACCACCTGAGCTATCTCGGCCCGATTCCCAGCCGGTCCATCGGCCGATCGTCGGCGCCGGGAAGGATAGCACGAGGCCCGCCGGGCTTTCAAGACCGGGTCGGTGCTCGTGGAACCTGGCCTGGCCCTCCGAGCTGCTCACTGGTGGCGGGTCGACGTCAGGCCATTCGGCGCTTTCGTCGTGTCAGCTGACCGACGACGGACGTTGCCACGACCAGGGCAACGGCGAACCAGGAGCTCGTCCCCGATCCGTGGCCGGACGGGAGCGGTGCCACGTCGGTCGGTGGCGGGGTGACGGTCGCCCCACAGATGCCAGAGACGACGGACGGCTCCGTCGTCGCCGTGACCTGGGCAGAGACCGGCAGGGTGCCGAAGTGAACCCTGGCGCCAGGAACCAGATTCTCGATGCACCACTCCGCGGTCGTCCTCGTCTCGATGACGTTCGTCCCGAGGACCCGGATCTCGACCGGGCCGTCGTGCTCGATGGTCAGGGTCAGCGTCACGGTCCCATCGGCGACGGGCGCCCTCCCGGAGTCCACCGCGACCGGA
>DAOTYQ010000006.1:0-2969 GCA_034434735.1 Chloroflexota bacterium | reverse complement strand
GTAGTAGTCGACGACGGCCTCGATGACGGCGTCGACGACCTGCGTGCCGCCGGGGCCGTCGAGAAAGACGAAGGGTCGCCCGGCGTGCTCCTGGGTCAGAGCCGGGAATCGAGCCCGGACGGCGTCGACATCGAGGGCCATGGCGCGCGTCTCCTCAAGCGATCGGACAGGGTCGGACGAACACCATCATGCCCCATCGCCGCCGGCCAGGAACCGCCCGTCGAGCGACGGTCGGTCGCGCCTCCTTCGGGTCGCCTCGACTCTGGTGATCCGGGGGTCGCCGCGGCAAGCCGGCCGGCGGCCCCCGGGTCTCTCAGGCGGCCTGGCTCGCCTCGCCCGCCTGCTCCTCGGCCGCGACCTCGAACTCGATCCGGATCTCCTTGCCGACCAGCCAACCCCCGGCCTCGAGGGCGACGTTCCAGGTCAGGCCCCAGTCCTCGCGGTTGATGGTCGTCGACCCCGAAAGACCGACCCGCCGGGCACCCTTCATGGAGCGGTAGAAGCCGAGGACGGTGACATCGAGCTCAACCGGCCGGGTGACGCCCTTGATCGTCAGGTCGCCGACGACCCGGTAGGCGGAGTCGCCCCGCCGCTCGATGGCCGTCGAGCGAAAGGCGATCTCGGGGTGGTTGGCGACGTCGAAGAAGTCGGCCGAGCGGAGGTGCTCGTCGCGCGGGGCAACCCCGGTGTCGACACTGGCGGCCTTGATGGTGATCTCAGCCGTCGAGCGGGTCGGGTCCTCCTCGTCGAGGGCGAGACGCCCGGCGACCTCGGTGAACTTGCCGCGCACGCGGGTCACCATCATGTGCGTCGCCGTGAAGAGGACGTCGGTGTGGGCCGGATCGATGACCCACGAACTCGTCGCCATCGGGTACCTCCTGGAGTGGAACGGAACGGGCCCGGATCGGGCCGAGTCAGCCACGACCGTCACCGGCGGTCGTTGCGCACGCAACTATATGCGCCCGGCCGGTGCGTCGTCAAACGGAGTGGCGGAGCGGGTTATGATCCGCTCGCCATGGCCGTCCCCGACACCAGCCTGACGCCCGACGACCCGCGACTCGCCGCCTGGCGGTCGTTCCTCGAAGCGCACGCCCGCCTGGCGCGCCGCCTCGACGACGAGCTGCGGGCGGGCCACGGCATCTCCCTTGCCGAGTACGACGCCCTCCTCCAGCTGGCCCGGGCCCCGGGCCGGCGCCTCCGGATGAACCAGCTCGCCGACCGGGTCATCCTCAGCCGGAGCGGGATCACCCGCCTCGTCGACCGACTCGAGGCGGCCGGACTCGTGACCCGGCGCAGCTGCCCTAGCGATGCCCGGGGGGCCGAGGCGGTTCTCACCGAGGCCGGCCTGGAGCGGCTCCGCGCCGCCGCCCGGACCCACCTGGCCGGGATCGAGCGCTACTTCGTCTCGGTCGTCGATCCGGCCGACCTGCCGATCATCGAGCGTGCCCTCGGTGCCGTCGCCCGGCGCGCGTGTCCCGGCGGCGGGTCCGCGGTCTCGGATGGACCACGCCCCGAACAGGACCCAGATCGGACCCCGACGACGGCAGCGACACGCGGCCCGACGGGTCGTTGCGGACCCGAGCGAGGCCCACGCCCCGCGTGCTGATCCCGACGGTGCCCCCTCGGGCCCCGATCGACCAGCGGGCCGCCGTTGGGATCGCCCCCGGGGTCGTCCTCGGTCTCATCGTCGGCCTCGGGGTCGTCGGCTGCAGCCCATCGGCGCCGCCGGCCGGCTCGCCGGCACCGCCGTCGAGCGCCGTCTCGACGACTCACCCGGCGACGAGCCTCGCCCCGACCCCACCCTCGAGCCCGCCGGAACCGCCTCCCACCCCGCCCTCACCCTCCCCGACGCCCACCCCCTCGGCCGCCCCGGGCGACCCGATCGCCGTCCGGGTCGACCTGGAGCGGCTCGTCGGCGGCCTGGACGCCCCGCTCTTTTTGACCGGAGCTGGTGACGGGTCGGGGCGCCTCTTCGTCGTCGAGCAGGGCGGCCGGATCCGGATCGTCCGCGACGGCCGACGCCTCGATGCTCCCTTCCTCGACATCAGCGACCGCGTCCGTTCGGGCGGCGAGCAGGGGCTCCTGGGGCTCGCCTTCCGGCCGGGCTTCGGCCGCGCCGAGAATCGCTTCTACGTGAACTACACCGACCGCTCGGGCGACACGGTCATCGCCGAGTACCGACGCTCGGCCGATCCGGACCGAGCCGATCCGGCCTCGGAACGCATCCTCCTCCGGATCGATCAGCCCTTTGCGAACCACAACGGCGGGATGCTCGCCTTCGGCCCCGACGGCCGGCTCTACATCGGGACCGGCGACGGCGGCTCGGCCGGCGACCCGCTCGACGCCGGCCAGCGGCGCGACGCCCTCCTCGGCAAGCTCCTCCGGATCGATCCCGATCCGGGCTCGACCGGCCCGTACAGCGTCCCGCCCGACAACCCCTTCGTCGGCACACCTGGGGCGCGGCCGGAAATCTGGGCCCTCGGCCTCCGCAATCCGTGGCGCTTCGCCTTCGACCGGCTGACCGGCCAGCTCTGGATCGCCGACGTCGGGCAAGGCCGCTACGAAGAGGTGAACCGAGCTCCGGACGGCCTGGGTCGAGGCGCCAACTACGGCTGGGCGAGGATGGAGGGTCGCCACTGCCACCCCTCCGGCGAGGGCTGCGCCCGCCCGGGCTTCGTCCTCCCCGTCGCCGAATACGGCCACGACCTCGGCTGCAGCGTCACCGGCGGTTACGTCTACCGGGGCGGCGCCTCCCCTGCCCTGGCCGGCGTCTACCTCTTCGGCGACTACTGCTCGGGCCGACTATGGGGGATCGCCTCCGGCGGGCCCGCCGAGCAGGTGCCGATCCTCCTCGCCGAGACGGGCCGGACGATCTCGTCCTTCGGCCAGGACGACGCCGGCGAGCTCTACCTTACCGACCTCGCCGATGGCAGCGTCTGGCGGATCGTCGGCAGCCCGGCCCGCTGAGC
>DAOTYQ010000005.1:0-16916 GCA_034434735.1 Chloroflexota bacterium | reverse complement strand
CCCGATCTCCTCGACACGCCCTACCTGCCGGCCGCGCTCCGGGCGGCCGGGGCGCACGTCGGATCGGGCTCGGTGGTCGTCGCCGACGAGCGGAGCTGCAGCGTCGATCTGGCCCGCCTCCTGACCGGCTATTGCTCGGCCGAGGCCTGCGGCAAGACGATCCCCTGCCGGATCGGGACCCGCCGCCTCTTCGAGATCGCCGAGCGGATCGCCACCGGTCGGCCGCGACCGACCGACGTCGAGCTGGCGGGCGACCTCGCCGCCGACATGGTCGCGTCCGCCCTCTGCGACCACGAGCGCCTGGCCACCCTGCCCCTGACGAGCGCGCTACGATACTTCCGCACCGAGCTCGACGACCACATCCTCCGCAGCTCGTGCCCGGCTGGCGTCTGCCATCCCATCGCCGTCGCCGCCGGTCGAGGTTCCTGAAGGACGCCCGATGACCGACCTGATCGCTCGCCCGGAACCCGTGTCGGCGCCGGCCACACCCGCCGCGCCGTCGAAGCCGTCGCCGCCGGGCCCCGGTCGACCCGACAACCGGCCGGATCTACCGACCCGGCTCGACACGACGACGCCCCTCGACGACTCGGTCGCCGAGCGGCTCATCACGACCCAGGCCCCGCAGCGGCCGATCCGGAGTCCGGCGATCCGGCTCGAGATCGACGGCCGCGTCGTCGAGGGCGTCGAGGGCCAGACGATCCTCGAGGTCTGCCGGGCCAACGGGATCGAGGTCCCGACCCTCTGCTACGAGCCGAAGCTGCCCGGCTTCGGGGCCTGCCGGATGTGCGTCGTCGAGGTCGAGGGTGAGGAGCACCCGCCGATCAGCTGCTCGCGGGCCGCGGAAGACGGGATGGTCGTCCGGACCCAGACCGACGCCCTGCGCCGCCTCCGGCGGACGAACCTCGAGCTCATCTTCTCCGACCACAACGCCTACTGCCTCCCGCCCTGCCAGAACAAGTGCCCCTCCCACATCGACATCCCGGGCTTCCTCAAGGCGAACGCCGAGGGCAACCCGCGGGAGGGGGCGCGGATCTTCAAGCGGACGATCCCCTTCCCGTCGATCCTCGGCCGGGTCTGCCCGGCGCCCTGCGAGGAGCACTGCCGCCGCGACGAAGTGGACGAGGCGATCGCCATCCGGGACAGCCATCGCTGGCACGGCGACGTCGTCCTCCGGCAGATGCTCGAGGAGGGGATCGACCCACCGATCCCCTTCGAGCTGAAGCCAAAGACGGGCCGCCGGGTCGCCGTCGTCGGCTCCGGGCCGGCCGGGATGAGCGCCGCCTACTACCTCGCCATCGCCGGCCACGAGGTCACGGTCTTCGAGCGCGATCCGGCCCCGGGCGGGATGCTCCGCTACGGGATCCCGCAGTACCGACTGCCGAAGGTCGAGATCCTCGAGGCCGAGTACGAGGCCGTCACCCGCCTCGGGGTCAAGGTCGTCTGCAACGCCGAGCTGGGTCGCGACTTCAGCCTCGACGACCTTCAGCTCCAGGGCTTCGACGCCGTCCTCGTCGCCATCGGCTGCTACGAGGCGAACCGCCTCGGGATCCCGGGCGAAGACGCGGCCGAGGTCATCGACGGCCTCGAGTACCTCCGGACGGCGACCCTCGGCCTGCCCTACCCGGGCCACGCCGGCAAGCGGGTCGTCGTCATCGGCGGGGGCTTCACCTCGATGGACTGCGTCCGGACCTCGGTCCGCCAGGGCGCCAAGGAGGTCACCCTCGTCTACCGGCGCGACATGAAGGACATGCCGGCGGCAAACGAGGTCCACGAAGCCATCGAAGAGGGGGTGACGACGATCTTCCAGGCCGGCCCGGTCCGGATCCTGACCGACGAGGCCGGGAACGTCACCGGGGTCGAGTTCATCCGGATGCGCCTCGGCGAGCCCGACGCCTCGGGCCGCCGCCGCCCGGAACCGGCGCCGGGGACGGAGTTCGTCGTGCCCTGCGACCGGGTCCTCCTCGCCATCGGTCAAGGCCCCGAGCTCGGCTGGTTGTCGGCGCCGGGCAATGCCGGGCTCGAGGCGCGCCGCTATCGCCTCTATGCCGACGCCGTCACCTTCGAGACCGGCCGGCCCGGCGTCTTCGCCACGGGGGACGCCCGGATCGGCGCCTCGACGGTCGTCCAGGCCGTCGCCGAGGGCCGGCGGGCGGCGTACGCCATCGACGCCTACCTCCGGGGCGAGGATCTGGCCGCCGTCCGGACCCGGCAGCGCCTCGCCGAGCCGCAGCCCGAGTTCCTCTCCATCGTCCCCTTCACCGGCGAGCCAAAGGAGCCGCGCCGGCGCCTCCGCGCGCTCCCGGCGGAGGTCCGCAACAAGAGCTACATCGAGTACGAGATCCCCTACAGCCGCGAGGAGGCGGTCGCCGAATCGACCCGCTGCCTGCAGTGCACCTGCGAGGCGATCGGCTACTGCGATCTCCGGCGCCTCGGCATCGAGTACGGCACGACGCTCCGAACCCTGGAGCCGCAGCACAACTTCGGCGCCGGCTACCGGAGCGTGACCGAGAACCGCTTCACGGGCTCGAACCACGACTACCTCCGCGACGACAGCCACGCCTTCATCCTCCGCGAGCCGTCGCGCTGCATCGACTGTGGTCGCTGCGCGAACGTCTGCGCCGAGGTCGTCGGGGCCGCCTGTTACGACTTCATGCGGATCGGCTTCGACACCCTCGTCACGACCCCGCTCGACATGAGCCTGAACGACACGCCGTGCGTGTCGTGCGGCCGCTGCGCGGAGACCTGCCCGACCGGGGCGCTCATGCCGAAGCCGCGCATCCTGACCCGCTACGACGTCGACGAGAGCCGCTGCATCCTGTGCGGCATCTGCGTCGACGCCTGCCCCTACGACGCCCTCCGGCACAGCACCGAGTTCGAGCTCGCCCATACCTCGCGCCAGGAGCCGCTCATCGACCTCATCGCCCTGGCGGCGGTGAACCGGGAGACGGAGGGGACGTACATCCGCCGCGAGCGAGACTGGGCCGAGCGGGCCCGAGCGGCCGGTCGCCTCGTCGCGACGGACCGGCTCCTGCCGGTCCTGCCGGCCGGCCTCGTCGGCGCGGCCGAGGGCAACGGCCACCAGAACGGATCCGATCGGCGGTGACGGACCGCCGAGTCGACGACTGACACGAGGGAGGTTGCGTGGCGATCCCAGACACGGTGCCGATCATCGGGGCGGGCTGGGACGACGTCCTCTTCGTCGTCTTCGCCGGGGTCCTCCTCGGCGCCGCCCTCCTCGTCGTCACCATGCGCGACATCATCCGCTGCGGCCTGGCGATGATCGTCAGCTTCGGTGCCCTGGCCGGCCTCTACGTCCTCCTCGGCGCCCCCCTCATCGCCGCCGCCCAGGTCCTCATCTACATCGGGGCGATCAGCGTCCTCATCCTCTTCGCCATCATGCTGACCCAGACGAAGGCCGCCCCCGTCCGCCTCGTCTTCCAGTCCCAGGCCGTGCCGGCGGCCGTCCTCGCCGTCGTGCTCGCCCTCGTCGTCGCCCTGGCGGCGGTGGGGACGGACTGGGGAGCGGTGCCGGAGCGCCTGGCGACGGCGACCGAGGCCCTGGCCGGCCTCGTCTTCCGCGACTACATCCTGCCCTTCGAGGTCGTCGGCGTCCTCCTCCTGGCGGCCGTCGTCGGGGCGGTCTTTCTCGCCCGCCGCGAGGAGGGTGCGGAAGGGTGAGCCACTCCCTCGAGGCCTACCTCGTCCTGGCCGGCCTCCTCTTTGCCATCGGCACCTTCGGCTTCCTCGCCCGCCGGAACGCCATCAGCATGCTCATGGCCATCGAGCTCATGCTCAACGCCGTGAACCTGGCGATCATCGCCTTCGGGACCTTCGTGCCGCCCCTGAACACCCATGCCGCGGCCATCGTCCTCATGGTCCTCGGTGTCGCCGCGGCGGAGGCGACGGTGGGCCTGGCGATCGTCATCGCCATCTACCGGAACCGGCGGACGCCCCTCGTCGACGAGTACGACTCGATGCGGGGCTGAGGCGAGCCGATGGGAGCCTCCTTCCTCCTCCCCCTCGACGGCGCCGCACCGCCGTCCCTCGCCCTCGCCGTCGAAACCGGCTCCGAGGCCGGCGCCGGCGGCAGCGTCGACGTCCTCCTCCCGCTCGTCATCGCCCTCCCCCTGGCCGGCTTCATCGTCACCGCCCTCGTCGGCCGGCGGCTCGGGAAGCGGGCCTTCTGGATCCCGGTCGGGGCCGTCGTCGGCTCCTGGCTGGCGGCGATGGCGATCGTCCCGGCGGCCCTCGGCGGGGCGCCGCCCTTCGGCGAGCACGGCTACGGGATCACCCTCTGGGAGTGGATCCCGGCCGGCTCGTTCCACGTCTCGGCCGGTCTCTTCGTCGACCAGCTGACGGCCTGCCTCCTCATCGTCGTGACGACGATCGGCATGCTCGTCCACGTCTACAGCATCGGCTACATGGGCCACGATCCGGGGTTCTGGCGCTTCTTCGCCTACCTGAACCTCTTCATGGTCTCGATGCTCCTCCTCGTCACGGCCGACAGCTGGCTCGTCGTCTTCGTGGCCTGGGAGCTCGTCGGGCTCTGCAGCTACCTCCTCATCGGCTTCTGGTACCGACGTCGGAGCGCCGCCCTGGCGGCGAAGAAGGCGTTCATCGTCAACCGGGTCGGCGACGTGGGCTTCGCCCTCGGGATCATGGCCATCTTCGCCACCTTGGGGACCCTCGACATCCGCCAGACCCTGGCCCGGATCGGCGAGCTCGACCACGGGACGATCACCGTCATCGCCCTCCTCCTCTTCTGCGGCGCCGTCGGCAAGAGCGCCCAATTCCCGCTCCACGTCTGGCTCCCCGACGCCATGGAGGGCCCGACCCCGGTCTCCGCCCTCATCCATGCGGCGACGATGGTGAACGCTGGCGTCTACCTCGTCGCCCGGGCAAACCCGATCTTCGCCCACAGCCCCGAGGCGATGGTCGTCGTCGCCGCCATCGGCATCTTCACCGCCCTCCTCGCCGCCTCCATCGCCTTCACCCAGACCGACATCAAGCGGGTCCTCGCCTACTCGACGGTGTCCCAGCTCGGCTACATGTTCGCCTCGCTCGGGGTCGGGGCCTTCAGTGCGGCCATCTTCCACCTCATGACCCACGGCTTCTTCAAGGGCCTCCTCTTCCTCGGCTCGGGCTCGGTCATCCACGCCGTCGCCGACGAGCAGGACATGCGGAAGATGGGCGGCCTGGCCCGGAAGATCCCCTGGACCTACGCGACGATGCTCATCGGCTCGCTCGCCATCGCCGGCATCCCCCCGCTGGCCGGCTTCTTCTCGAAGGACGAGATCCTCGGCGAGTCGTTCAAGTTCGGCTTCATCTGGGTCTGGGCGATCGGGGTCGGCGTCGCCCTCATGACGGCCTTCTACATGTTCCGGCTCATGGGCCTGACCTTCTGGGGGAGCTTCCGCGGCCCGGCCGAGCTGAAGGAGCGGATCCACGAGTCGCCGCCGGTCATGATCGTGCCCCTCGTCCTCCTCGCCATCCCGTCGGCCCTCCTCGGGCTCGCCCTCGGCCTCCCCTTCGGCGACAGCACCATCGCTCGCTGGCTCGGGCCGGTCTTCCACGAGGCCGAGGAGCTCCTCGCCCGGCCGCACGCCAGCTTCGCCCTCTTCGGGATCGACGGGGTCCTCATCCTCGTCTCGGCCGGCGTCGCCGTGGCCGGCGTCCTCGCCGCCTGGCGCCTCTTCGGCGTCGAGTGGTGGGTCTTCCGACGGGCGCCGGACCCGGCCCGGGTGACGGCCCTGGCCGAGGCGAACGGCCTGACCCGCTTCCTCTACCGGGCCTCGCTGAACAAGTGGTGGTTCGACGACCTCAACCACCTCCTCTTCATCGTCGTCGGCGGACGGATCGCCGCCGCGGCCTGGTGGTTCGACCGGGTCGTCGTCGATGGGACGGTGAACGGGATCGGCCTCCTGACGGCCGAGGTCGGCCGCAGCCTCCGCCGGATCCAGACCGGCCGGGTCCAGAACTACGCCCTCGGGATCGCCGTCGGGCTCCTCCTCATGGCCGGCTCCTTCCTCCTCGTGGCAGGGCGATAGCGATGACGGTCAGCGACCTCCCGATCCTCTCGGCGGTCACCTTCCTGCCCCTCGCCGGGGCGCTCCTCATCGCCGTCCTGCCGCGCTCGGCGCTCGGTGCCATCCGGAGTGTCGCCCTCGGCACGGCCGTCCTGACCTGGATCCTCTCGCTCTTCGTCCTCGTCGGCTACCTGCCGGGCCGACCGGGCTTCCAGTACGTCGAGGCCGCCGACTGGATCCCCCTCTTCGGCATTCAGTACAAGCTCGGGGTCGACGGTCTCTCGGTCGCCCTCGTCGTCCTGACGACGACCCTGACCGCGATCAGCATCCTCGCCAGCTTCGGCCCGATCCAGGAGCGGGTGAAGGAGTACATGATCGCCTTCCTCGTCCTCGAGGTCGGGATGGTCGGCGTCTTTTTCGCCCTCGACCTCTTCCTCTTCTACGTCTTCTGGGAGCTCGTCCTCGTTCCGATGTACCTCATCATCGGGATCTGGGGCGGGGCGAACCGGATCTACGCCACGATCAAGTTCGTCCTCTACACCCTCGTCGGCTCGCTCCTCATGCTCGTCGCCATCCTGGCCACGGGCTGGACCTACCAGGCGGCGACGGGGAGCTGGGTCGGCGCCTTCGACTTCGTGACGCTGCGCGACTTCGCCGCCGGCGGCGGCTTCGCGCCGGGCTTCCAGATGGCCGCCTTCCTCGCCTTCTTCCTCGCCTTCGCCATCAAGGTCCCGATGTTCCCCTTCCACACCTGGCTCCCGGACGCCCACGTCGAGGCGCCGACGGCGGGCTCGGTCATCCTCGCCGGGATCCTCCTCAAACTCGGAGGGTACGGCTTCATCCGCTTCGCCCTGCCCCTCTTCCCCGACGCCGCCCAGGCCCTCGCCCCGGCCATCATCGGCCTCTCGCTCGTCGCCATCCTCTACGGGGCCGTCGTCGCCCTCGTCCAGCCCGACTTCAAGAAGCTCGTCGCCTACAGCTCGGTCAGCCACATGGGCTTCGTCACCCTCGGGATCTTCGTCTTCAACGAGCAGGCGCTCCAAGGGGCGATCCTCCAGATGATCAACCACGGCCTCATCACGGGCGCCCTCTTCCTCCTCGTCGGGGTCCTCTACGAGCGGACCCACGATCGGACCATCGCCAAGCTCGGCGGGGTCTCGAACCGGCTCCCGCTCTACGCCGCCGTCCTCGGCTTCTTCGTCTTCGCCTCGGGCGGGCTACCCGGGCTGTCGGGCTTCGTCGGCGAGTTCCTCGTCCTCGTCGGGACCTTCCAGGTCGCCCCCCTCGTCGCTGCGGCCGCCGCCCTGGTCATGATCCTCGGGGCGGGTTACCTGCTCTACCTCTTCCAGCGGATCGCCTTCGGCGAACTCTCCGACTTCCTCCGGGGTCTCGGCCATCACCTCGTCGACATGAAGCCGGTGGAGACGCTGACCCTCGTCCCCCTGGCGACCCTCGTCGTCGTCTTCGGCCTCTTCCCGGGCCTCCTGCTGACCCTCGTCGCCGGCTCCGTCGAGGCGACCCTGGCGAGCATCGGGGCGGGTGGCGGGTCCGGCCTCGCTCTCTGGCGCTGAGGTCGCCGCCATGCTCTGGACCGACATCGTCACCATCGCCTCGGTCATCGCCGCCGTCGGGGTCGCCTCGGCGATCCTCCTCGTCGACCTCGCCGCGCCGGGCCGGGCCCGACTCGCCCTCGCCGTCGCCCTCGGCGGTCTGGCCCTCGTCGCCCTCCTCGTCCTCGCTACCGGGACCGGCCGCGCCGCCGCCTTCGACGGCGCCTACCGGGTCGACGGCCTGACGACCTTCCTCCACCTCCTCTTCCTCGCCATCGCCGCCCTGACCATCGTCTTCGCCCCCGACTACCTCGAGCCCCGCGACCTGCCCGTCGCCGAGTTCGCCGCGGTCCTCGTCTTCGCCATCTCGGGAGCGATGCTCATCGCCGGCTCGACCGACCTCCTCGTCCTCTTTTTGGCCTTGGAACTCATGGTCCTGCCGGGCTATCTGCTGGCCGGCTTCGCGAAGCGGGACGCCCTGGCGACGGAGGGAGCGATCAAGTACTTCCTCCTCGGCTCGTTCTCGAGCGCCATCTTCCTCTTCGGGCTCGCCTTCACCTGGGGCCTGACCGGGACGACCCGGATGGCGGGGGTCGCCGACGCCCTGGCGACCCTCGTCGCCGGCGGTGGGATCGCGCCCGGCCTGGCGATGGGCCTCGCCTTCATGACGACCGGCGTCGCCTTCAAGATCGCCGCCGTCCCCTTCCACTACTGGACCCCCGACGCCTACCAGGGCTCGCCGACGCCGGTCACCGGCTACCTCTCGGTGGGGCCGAAGGTCGGCGCCTTCGCCATCGTCCTCCGCCTCTTCGTCGAGGTCCTCGGACCGCTCCGGGCCGACTGGCTGGGGGTGATCGCCGTCCTCGCCGTCCTGACGATGAGCCTCGGCAACCTCGTCGCCCTGACCCAGACGAACGTGAAGCGGATGCTCGCCTACAGCTCCATCGCCCACACGGGCTACATCCTCGTCGGCCTGGCGGCGTACGGGGCCGGGCGGGTCGAGGGCCTGGAGGGGGTGCTCTACTACAGCGCCGCCTACACGTTCATGAACCTCGGCGCCTTCGCCGTCGTCGCCGCCCTCCAGCGGCGGCCGGGGGTGACGAGCGCCCTCGAGACCTTTGCCGGGCTCGGCCGCCGCGAGCCCTGGCTCGGGGTCCTCATGACCCTCTTCCTCATCTCGCTGACCGGGATCCCGCCGACGGCCGGCTTCTTCGCCAAGGCCTACGTCATCCTCGCCGCGGTCCAGGCCGGTGGGGCCATCGCCTGGCTCGCCGTCATCGCCGTCCTCAACGCGGCCGCGGCCGCCTTCTACTACCTCCGGGTCGTCGTCTACATGTACATGCGGGAACCGGCGGCCGAGGTCGTCCCGCTCCGGCACGGGCGCCTCCTCTGGACGGGGCTGGCGGTGGCGGGGGCGCTGACGGTGGTCCTGGGGCTCCTGCCGGGCCCGATCCTCGACTCAGTCCGCGAGGCGGCCAGAGCGCTCCTGTAAGCGGGCGTCGGGGGCAGGTCGCTGTTTGGCTCGGCGCGCCGATCCGGCGCGGAGGGCAGGGGCGGCGGTGGCCGACGCGCCGCATCTGCGACAATCGGGGCGATGTCGGGTCAGACCACGGCGCTCCTCGAGCAGCTCCTCGGCCGCGGTCGGCGCCTCATCGTCGCCTCGAACCGGGGCCCCCTCACCTTCAGCTTCGATCCCGAGGCCCCCGACGGGCTCCGCTGCCAGCGTGGCGCGGGCGGCCTCGTCACCGCCCTCGGCGAGCTCGGCCGCCACGCTCCCATCACCTGGGTCGCGGTCGCCGCGAACCCGGCCGACCGGTTCGTCGCCTTCGAGCTCGCCCGGACCCACCTCCCGATCCGCTCCCGACCGGCCCGCCTCCGACCCCTTGCCCGGGCCGTCCGGAACCTCCTGGCCGAGGCGATGCCCGACCAGGACGTCCAGCTCCGCTACGTCGACGTCCCCGACGAGATCTACCTCCCCCATTACGAGGTCGTCTCGAACCCCTTCCTCTGGTTCCTCCAGCACCAGATGTACGCCCTCCCCTACGGGCCGATGGTCGACGGGTCCCTCCTCGACGCCTGGCGGACCGGCTATCGGCCGGTGAACGTCGCCGTCGCCGAGGCCGTCGTCGAGGCCGCCGGCCGGGATCGGTCCCCCGTCGTCCTTCTCCAGGACTACCACCTCTATCTCGCCGCGGCCCGGCTCCGGGAACTGCGGCCCGAGGCGACGATCCTCCACTTCACCCACGTCCCGTGGCCGCCCGACAGCGTCTGGCAGGTCCTGCCGCTCGGCCTCCGGCGGGCGATCTGCGAGGGCCTGCTGGCCTGCGACATCGTCGGCCTCCAGACCGACCGCTACGCGAGCCATTTCCTCGACACGGTGGCGAGCTTCGTCCGGGAGGCACGGGTCGACCGCGACGGGCGGAGCATCCGCTGGCGAAACCGCCGGGTCCGAGTCCGCTCCTACCCGATCTCCATCGACCCGGTCGGGCTCGCCCGCTTCGCCCGCTCGGCGGCCGTCGAGGAGCGGGTCGCCCGGCTCGTCGAGCGCCTCGAGCGAGCGGGGAACCCGCGGCTCATCGTCCGGGCCGACCGGATCGAGCCGTCGAAGAACGCCCTCCGCGGCTTCCTCGCCTACGAGGAGCTCCTGGAGCGACGACCCGATCTCCGCGAGACGACCCGCTTCCTCGCCGTCCAAGCCCCGACCCGGACGGCGATTCCCGAGTACTCCGCCTACGCCGCCGCCGTCCGGGAGGTCGTCGCTCGGGTGAACGGCCTCGCCGACCCCGAGGAGGCCCCGATCTGGATCTCCGACGGGACCGACTACGCGATGGCGATCGCCGCCCTCCGCCTCGCCGACGTCGTCGTCGTCAACCCCGTCGTCGACGGCATGAACCTCGTCGCCAAGGAGGCGATCCTCGTCGGGGAGCGCGACCCGGTCATCGTCCTGTCCGAGACGGCAGGGGCGGCCGAACAGCTCGCCGACGACTGTCTCCTCGTCGCGCCGGCCGACGTAACGGGGACGGCGACCGCCATCGAGCGGGCCCTCGCCATGCCCCGCGACGAGCGCCGGGCTCGGCTCCGCCGCCTCCGGGCCTCGGTCCGCGAGGAGGACATCCGCTGGTGGCTGACCCGCCAGCTCCGCGACCTCATCGCCGTCCGTCGGGGTCAGCAGCCGCCGTCGCGCCGCCTCCGGGACGAGGTCCGCCGGGCGCAGGTCGTCGCCGAGTAGGGGGTCGAGGCCGTCGGCGATGAGCCGGCGGCGAACCCGGCGGTGCCGGGTTCGCCGAGCCGGTCGGCCAGGCGCGCCTCGAGCGCCGCAGCGAGGCGGGCCAGGAGTCGGGCGGCGTCCCGGGGCCGGGCGACGACGAGGTCGGCCGCGGCCCGGACCTCCGGGGGAACCTCCCGTCCGCCCTCGACGGCGACGGCGAGAGCGGCCGCGAGCCGTCTCGATCCTCGGGCCTCGCGGATGACGGCGAAGGCAAGGGCGTCGCTCCGGTCGTCGCCGAGGACGAGCGCCGCCCCGGGCCGGACCTCCTCGAGGAGACGGGCGACGGCTCTGCCCTTGTCGAGGGTTGGCTCCGGTTGGAACTCGACGACGAGGCGTCCGTCGAGGCGTCGGAAGCCGCTCGTCGCGCCGTCGGCCCCGGCCCGGGCGATGGCCGTCTCGAGGGCGGCGAGGGCCGCCGCGGGATCCGGGGCGGCCCGGTAGTGGAAGGCGACGGCCGGGCCCTTGTCCTCGACGTAGAGCCACTCCGGCGGGGCGACCGGCTCCGCGCCAGCGGTCCGACCGACGACCCGGGCGAGCTCGGCGGCGACCATCGCCCCGAGCCGGCGGGCGCGCTCGGCGAAGGGAACGAGGGCCGGGAGGAGGGCGACCTCGAGGCGCTCGGCCGATCGGCGGGGCGGAAGCCAGCCGCGTTCGTTGCCGTGGTTACCGAGGTAGTGGACGCCGCCGACCCTTACCCGCCTGGCGACGTCGGCCGCCGTCCGACCCGAGAGGATGGCCACGGTCAGTCGATGGGGGGCGGCGCGCGCGAGCCGGGCTAGGCGCCGGAGGGCGCGGCGGGCGGCGGGCAGGATCGTCGCCCCCATCGGGTGGGGGTCGATCTCGGCGACCGTCCCGTCGAAGTCGACGACGACGAGGATGGGGCGATTGCCGGCGGCCTCCACGAGGCGGTCGACGGCGGCGGCGGCCGGAGCGCCGGCGGCGGGGACGGGGCCGCTGGCAGGGACAGAGCCGTCGACGGACGGTCCCATCGGAACCGAGACCCCGGGTCCGGTCACGGAGCCGGGCTGCTACCCGGGAGGATCGTGGCGAGCCCCTCGGCGAAGACGTCCGGGCCCACCCCGCCGAGGGCGCCGAAGCGAACGATCCCCTCCGCGTCGATCCAAAAGTGGACCGGCAGGGCGAGGATGCGCCAGCGCTCCATCGCCGCTCCGTCCGGGTCGAGGCCGACGGGGAGCGTGACCCCGAGCTCGTTGAAGTAGGCGGCGACCGTGCCATCGTCCTCCCCGACGTCGACGGCGAGGACGACGAGGCCGTCTGTGGCGTGGCGAGCCGCGGCCAACGCCATCCGCGGCAGCTCCTCCCGGCAGGCCGGGCACCAGGTCGCCATGAAGGTGACCCAGACCGGTCGGCCGCGGAGCGAGGCCAGGTCGATGGTCCCGCCGCCCAGCTGCCGGACGACGAGGGGCGGAGCCGGCTCGCCGACCGCGAACGGCGATTCAGTGGAGGGCGTCGGCATCGGGCTCGGCCCGCCGGTCCCGCCGGCTCCGCTCGAGCCCTCGGCCGGGGGCGAGGCCGAGGCGGCAGGCGAGCCAGCTCCCGAGCCGGCTCCGTCCCCGGGCGCGGCGCTCGCCTCGGCCGGGCTCGGGGCGGTCGAACCCGGAAGCGCCGCGGCCGGGACGAGGACGATCGCGAGGACGAGGAGGGTGAGGAGGGCGATGCCGGTGCCAACGCCGGCGACCAGACCGCCGAGAACGGCACGTCGGGGAGCCATCGCCCGTCAGGGTACCAGGACGAACTGCCCGGAGCCCGAGCGCGGGCCCCCTGCTAGGATCTCGCACGCATGACCGGACCCGCTCCCACGACGATCTCCGCCGGCCGCCGCCTCGGCGACCGCTCTCGAGCCCGGCGATGATCCGCCGTCGGCTCGGTGCCGCCGTCGCCGTCCTGACCGACCGGCTCCTCCCGGCCGTCCTCACGGCCCTCGGTGTGACCCTCGTCGGGGCGGGCCTGCTGACCTACCTTTCGCCGACCGCGGCCGGCGACCCTGGCACCTCGCCCGGGCTCTCGGCGAGCCCGTCGGCGTCCGCCCCAGCCGAGCCGTCGGCGTCGATCCCGCTGCCCAGCCCCTCGCCGGACGGGTCGCCGAGCCCCTCACCGTCGAGTCTCGAGCGGGTCGCAACCCGGATCGTCATTCCGGCCCTCCGGATCGACCTGCCCGTCGTGAAGCCGCCCGGCGGGCCGAACACGTACCCGCTCTGCAACGTCGCCATGTACATCCAGGAGCTCTCCCAACCCGGCCAGCCCGGGGCGACGTACATCTACGCCCACGCCCGGGCCGGGATGTTCCTCCCGCTCCTCGAGGAGTCGAAGCGGAACGACGGTCGGCGGATGCTCGGCATGCTCGTCCAGGTCTACACGAGCGACGACCAGCTCTTCCTCTACGAGATCACCGAGGTCCGGCGCCACCAGACGACCCTCGACGCCGCCTTCGCCGTCCGCGACGAGCAGCTCTGGCTCCAGACCTCCGAAGGTCCCCGCGGGACGAAGGAGAAGCTCCAGGTCGTCGCCCTGCCGATCGGCTCGATGCCCGCCGACCCCGAGCAGGCCCACCCGACGCCGAAGCCCGTCGTCTGCAACTAGCGTCGAGCCGGGTCGCCGGCGCCGGGCGAGCCTCTAGATCCAGTCGATCCGCCGCAGAACGAGGGCGGTGACGAGGGCGAGGGCGGCGATCGCCCCGGTGACGAACCAGAAGCCGGGCAGTGCGGTCCCGGCCAGCGCCGGCCCGGCCTCGCTCATCCCGAAGAGCCCGGCCAGGCCGCCGATCCCGGCCAGGATGACCGTCACGCCGGTCAGGCGTTTCATGATCGCCGAAAGCTGGTTGTTGATGGTCGAGAGGTAGATCTCGAGGGTGCTCGAGACGAGCTCCCGGTCGGTGTCGAGCTCGTCGGTGACTCGGATCAGGTGGTCGTAGACGTCGCGGAAGTAGACGACGTGCTCGGGGGCGATGGCCTCGAGCCGGCGGTTCGTGAGCTGGTTGAGGACCTCGCGGGCCGGCAGGACCGCCCGCCGGATGGCGATGAGCTCGCGCTTGATGACGAAGAGCCGACTGAGGGTCCAGCGCGTCGGACGGTCGACGACGTCGTCCTGGAGGGCGTCGAGTTCGTCTTCGAGCCGATCGAGGACCGGGAAGTAGCCGTCGACGATCCCGTCGACGAGGGCCCAGAGGAGGAGATCGAGGCCGGTCGCCAGGAGTCGTTCCGGCCCCCGTCGCAGGCCGACGACGGCCTCCGGGTCCCAGTCTGCGTCGTGGACGGAGAGGAGGAACCGGGGTCCGAGGACGATGTCGACCTCGGAGAGGTGCGTCTCGCCGGCGTAGAGGAGGGCGAAGAGGACGACGTGGACGAGGCCGTCGGTCAGCTCCAGCTTCGGCCGCTGGTTCCGCTCGACGACGTCCTCGGCGACGAGGGGGTGGAGGCCGAGGGCCTCCGCGACCCGGGCGACGAGCTCGGGCGGGGCGCCGGCCAGGTCGACCCAGGTCCGGGCGGCGGGAGTGGCCAGGGCGGCGGAGAGCTGGGCGAGGGCGGCCTCGCCGGCCCACGTCTCGGCCCCGTCGGCCCGCCAGTGGACGATCCGGATCGGCGAGGGGACGCCCGCGCTCGTTGGACGCTCAGAGGGCGACGGGCGGCTCGCCCGCGGCGGCTCGTTCCGCATCGATACCTTCCCTGTCTCGAGGCCGCCGGCCGGCGTCGAGGGCGGCGGCCGGCAGGGCGGCGAAGGCCGTGACGACGCCCGCGACGACGAAGGTCTCCCGAAGGACCGCCGCCGCCCGACGCGAGGCCCAGTCCTCGAGGGCCTCGACGACGAGCCCGTCCCGCAGGGGACGGTCGCGGAGCTCGACGGGAATGTACGCCCGATAGGCGTCGGGCGTCGCATAGACCTCGGCGGTCAGGCGTTCGATGGTCGTCGCGCCGTAGGCGGTCAGCGCAGCGAGACCGACGGCCATCCCGATCATCCGGGCCACGGTGACGGTCCCCGCGGCGAGCCCGAAGCGGGCCGCCCCGAGCGCCTCGCCGGCCGCCGTCGAGCGGGGGGTGACGGTCAGCCCGAAGCCGAGACCGAAGAGGACGAGGAGGCCGACGAGGACCCCGAGGGGCAGCCGCCCGTCGCTCGCCCCGAGGGCCACGAAGGCGACGAAGGAGCCGCCGAGCCCGAGGAGGGTGACGACCCGCAGCGAGCCGCGGCGCACGAGAAAGCCCGATCCGACCGCTCCGACCGCCGTCGCCGCCGCCAGCCCGCCGAGGACGAGCTGTTGGGCATCCGGGCCTCCGTAGAGGACCCGGTCGACGTAGACGGCTCCGCCGATGGTCGCTGTGGCCAGACCGTAGCCGGTCAGAAGGCTAACGAGGGCGGCCGAGGCGAAGGCCGGCCGCCGAAAGAGCCCAGGGTCGAGGAAGGGCTCCGGGCGGTGGCGGCTCATCAGGACGAAGGCGACGGCGGCGCCGAAGGCGAGCCCGAGGAGGGCGAGGCCGGCCTCTCCCTCGGTCAGGGCGACCGTACCGGGAAGGATGTCGCTGACGACCGGCTCCCGGCTCCCGAGCCAGGTGAGCCCGAGGATGGCGGCGGCGAGGGCGACCGAGAAGGTCGCCGCCCCCGGCAGGTCGAGCCGGTGGGGGGTGCGAGCCGGTCGCCAGCCGGCGCTGGCGGCCCAGCCGACGGCGAGGGCGACGAGGCCGATCGGGACGTTGAGGTAGAAGACCCAGCGCCAGGCCGGGCTGACGAGGTCCGGGAGCGGCCCGTCGGCGATGCCGAGCCGGGCGAGGGCGGCGTCGGGGTGGACGGTCTGCAGGACGAGGGCCCCGGCGAAGGGCCCGGCGGCCATCCCGAGGAAGGTGAGGCCGCCGATCGCCCCGAGGGCCCGCGGTCGGGCCTGGCCGTCGAAGAGGTGGGCGGCGCCGGCGGTGGCGACCGGGATGACGCTCCCGCCGCCGACCGCCTGGACGAGCCGGGCGACGATGAGGGCGTCGAGATCCTGGGCGGCTCCGGCGAGGAGGGAGCCGAGGACGAAGGCGCCGAGGCCGCCGAGGAAGACCCGCCGGGGTCCGACGTGATCGGCGAGGCGGCCGGCGAGGGGCATGGTCACGACGGCGACGACGAGATAGCCGTTCACGATCCAGCTCGCCCGCCGGAGCTCGCGCCAGGTCGCCAGGTCGGGAACGATGGCCGGCAGGGCGACGGCCGCGATCATGAGCTCGAGGCCGGCCAGGAAGACGGCGGCCCCGAGGGCGGCGAGGAGGACGGCGGCGGCCCGACGGTCGGCCATGGGGATGCAGGATCTCCTCGGCGGGTCCGTGGTGGAGGTGCCCCGCAATGATCGCCGAGGCGACCCGGCGGCGCACGCCGGGTCGAGGGCGGGTGCGCAAGGGCCCGGCCTGGCATGGGCCGGGCCGGCCCGAGGGCGCTCGAATGCGCTCGAATCAGCTCGTCGCCGGGGCGGGCGCGGCTCGGCGCGGCGGCGTTCTCGGGGCTTCCCTGCCCGCCGCAGCCGGGTCGGAGCGGACGAGGCGGCCTGGATCGCCGATCGGCAGACTGAAGGCGACGGTGGCGCCGGGCCCGGGCCCGTCGATCCAGATCGAGCCCCCGTGGGCCTCGACGAGGGCCCGACAGAGGTAGAGCCCCAAACCGAGGCCGTGCCGTCCGGAGGATCGTGCACGGCGACCCCGGAAGAAGAGGCCGAAGGCGAGCTCCCGCTCGGCGGGGTCGAAGCCCGGCCCGTCGTCGCCGACGGCGACGATGATCGCCCCGCCGGCCTGGTGAGCTCGGAGGTAGGCCACCGGTGCCTCCCCGCGACCGTGGGTCAAGGCGTTCCGCAGGAGGTTGCGGAGAACGAGGCCGAGCCAGATCGGGTCGGCCTCGACGAGCGGGAGCTCCGGTGCCAGCTCGAGCTGGACGACGGCGCCCGGCACCTCCGCGGCGGCGTCCGCGGCGAGTCGCTCGGCGAGCCAGGCGAGGGAGACCGGCTGGCGGCGGACGATCGGCCGCCGCGGATCGGCCGCAGCTAGATCGAGGAGCTGGTCGGCGATCTCGGAGAGCGAGGCCGCCGCCGAGGCGAGG
>DAOTYQ010000004.1:0-4179 GCA_034434735.1 Chloroflexota bacterium | reverse complement strand
GGCCGGGGCCATGGGCGAACCTCCGCTGTCGATTGCCAAACCAACAGCGTCAGGGTAGCCAGTGGCCCCTTCTTCGTGTCCGCGGTGTCCGGCTTCACCGTGGGCTGCAAGGACTAAGGCGTCATGGAACCGGTGCTCCAGGACACCCGTCGGCTGCTCGGGATCGAGCTCAGATCGGTCGCCGACCACTCGACGTTGTCGTACTCGACGACGGCGATCCTGGCCCCCGCACCGCGATAGCCGTTCGCGTCGGACCAATTGGCCTGGTCCGTCGGGCCGGCCGAGGCCATCGTCGTCGCCGTCGCCGACGAGACCGTGACCCGGAAGACGGCTGGCTCCTCCGCCAGCTGCCGGATCGCCTCGGGCGTGCCGGTGACGTAGACGATCGGGGCGAAGGCGGCCGCATACTCGACCGTCATCCCCAGTGCCTCGGCCCGGGCGACGATCGGCTCGACGGCGCGTCGGGCCGCCTCGCGGTAGGCCGTCCGGATGGCGCTCCGGATCTCCATGTTGAGGGCATCGTCGCCTGTGTCCGGCACGTCGCCGCTGAAGTTCGCCCACCAGTAGCGGGCCCGGACCGAGGCGATGGCCTCCGCTCGGGAGCCTCCCCGAACCAGGACGGCGACGGTGAGCCGGTCGGTGGGCGAGGCGGCCTGGAGTTGGCGCTCGACCATCGGGTCGAGTTTGCCCTGCCGGCGATAGCCGGCCTCGATCCGCGCCTCGAGGGTCTGCCCGTCGATGATCTCCCCGGTCTCGAGATTGACGGCGACGACGACCGCCGCCGGGGTCCGCAGGTGCAAGACCTTGCCGCCGACCCAGCGGCCCGGGTCGCCGGGAATTGGGAAGGTCTCGAGGGCGAAGAGCCGCACTTCGTTCGCCGGGACCCCGAGGGCCGCTGCACCGAAGGCGACGATCCGGGCCTCCGCCTCGGACTCGTCGATCGGCTCGGCTCTCTCTGCGGCGAGCCCTGGGGCGGCGGCCGGCCTGGGGGGCAGCAACGCCGATGGGCTCGGACGCGGCAGGGCCGCGGCGTCGCTCTGATTGGGTGTCGTTTGGAGCCCGTCGGTCGCGCGCCCTGCCCAGGCCACACAGGCGGCGGTGGCCGCGAGCAGGAGGAGCAGGGCCGCCGACAGTCTCCCAGCGGCCATCGCCCGGCTTCTCGATCCACGCATTGCACCCTCCCGAGCCCGGCTCCGAGGGCCGGGCTCTGCTTCGCGCCCGGGCGGGAACGGCCCGTTCGGTCCGGCGTAGTCTAGGCGAGTTGCACCGGTCGGTCAATCATTCCGGCGACGGCCAACCGTGGTCGCCCACCGGCGGCCGGGCGCCCTCCGCTTCCGTGTGCGACGATGACCTTGGAGGGTCGATGAGCCGGATCGTCGACGGGAGCTGGAACCGTCCCGGGAGGTGCAGCGTGAATGACATCCTCGTCCTGGAGACGACCGTCGGATCGGAGGACGATGCTCGGATCCTCGCCGGCGCCGTCGTCGCCGAACGACTCGCGGCCTGTGCCCAGATCGTCGGGCCGCTGGAGAGCGTCTACTGGTGGGACGGCGCCGTGACCGGGGCGAGGGAATGGCTCGTCCGCTGCAAGACGACCCGCGGCCGCGCGGACGCCCTCGTCCTCCGGCTCCGCGATCTCCATCCCTATGAGGTTCCCGAGATCGTCCTCCTCGAGCCGGTCAGGGTCGCTGATCCATACGGAGCCTGGGTGCGTGAAAGCATCGAGGGGCCGGCGGATCCGCAGGTCGAGTGAGCTGGCGGGGGCCAGTGCCGCGACGCGGAAGCGGCCCGGTTCGAAAGGTCGGGCGGACGGGGCGCGGCCGAGCGGGCGGCGAGCTGAGCTAGGTCGGGTCGGTTCGTCGTCGGCTCGCCGGGGCCGAGGGAGGGGGAGGGGAGCCGTACGGACGGCCTGGGGCGAGCGGCAGGCCGGGCTCGTGGTCTCGTGGTCGGTCGGCGCCGTGGACGAACCGGCTAGGCCTCGGGCGGACGCTCCCGATCGGGCTCCGTCTCCTTGTCGCCGGTCAGCTCCTGCGCCTCGCGGCGCGCCTCCCGAATCCCGCGGCCGAGGGCTTGGCCGAGCTTGGGGAGGGTCTTGGGGCCGCGCCAGATGAGGGCGAGGACGATGAGCAGGAGGAGAACGAGGGCGACGTCGCTCACGGGGGCATCGTAGCCGATCCGACGGTGCCCGCGGGCGAGCTCGGCGCAGCAGCGCCCAATGCGGGATCAGCACGGGCTTGCCGCGCGGGATCAGCTGTGCGCGGACCAGGCCGGGCTTCGCGCGCCGGACCGGCCACGCGCGAGTCGGAGCGGGACCGCGTACAGGATCAGGGCGGGATCGGTGCTCGATCAGCTATGCGCGGGATCGTCCCTGGGTGCGCTGCGCGCTGGATCGGTGCTCGATCAGCTATGCGCCGGGTGCATGCGAGCAGCCGGCTGGATCCGCTCCGCCCGGCCGCCGACGCTCCGCCCCGCTCGGCGAGCGGGACCCGCTCGATGGAATCGCCGGTTCTGTCGGTCAGTTATGCAGCCCGTGCATGGGAGCCAGGAAGCGGCCGTCGCCTTCCTATCGGGCATGCACCCCACGAATGGGAGCCACGAACCGACCGTCGCGTTCCGATCAGCCATTCACCGGGTGCATGGATGCCCACGATCCGCAGGTCGCCGGTCCGTCAGCCGCGCCGAGCCGAGCACGGACCGCGGTCGAGTGCCGGGCGTCCAGCCGGCCGAGGCCGCGCCGGGGCCGGAGTCGTATGCGGACCACGCATAACTGACACCATCGCCGGACTCGCTCCGGCTCTGGCGGCACGCGAGGGAGGATGCTTGGTCCCGGACGGAATCACGAACGGCGGACACCGCCACACGACCGGCTTGCCCCGGCAGCCCCGGACCATCGGTCCCGCAGGCGGGTCCCTGGCCGCCGCGGGCACCTCATCCGCGGTCGGGTCGGACGACAGGATCGAGGGTGATCTGGCCTTCCAGCCCGTGCAGAAGGGCGGCCGTCGCCTCGTCGACCACGAGAACCGGCACTCGAACCCGGTTCGTCGCCATGTCGAGGGACCAGAGCCACCGTTCGGCGACGAGCTGGCCCGACTCGAGGCGAGCCTCGAGCGTTGCCGCCGCGCCGTCGAGGATGGTGAGGCTGTTCGGGACCCGAACGAGGCAAAGGGCGTAGGGATAGAGGCGCCGGAGTCGCGCCTCCTCAGCGGCCGCGTCACCGGCGACACCGACAACGATGTGGCCGAAGCGCGACCGCCAGAAGCCCCCATAGCGATCGCGCTGGCCGAAGACCTCCTCGCTCAAGGCTCCGAGGGCGGCTTCCTGGCGGAGGTCCCCGGGTTCCGGTCGAGGACCAACCGCCGGCCCGGGACACTCGATGGGGTCGGGCTCCGTCGCAAGGCTCCCGGTAATCGCCCGCTCGGCGTCGATGCCGTCTCCCGCCCAGGTCCCGAAGATGGTGACGTCGAGGGCGTACCCGGCCCCGCCACTGCCCACCCAACTGGGGATCGCCGCCGGGGCGAGGCCGCGAAGGGGCGTCGCAAGCGGCGAACAACTCGGCGGCCGTCCGTCGTCGACGAGCCGACGGGGCGCCGGCACGCAGAACCGCAGGTTGCCGTCTGCGTCCGCCATGACCATGCCCGTCGCTACGACGCGATCCCCGGTCCGGACGACGAGGGGCGGACCACCGGCCGGCGCCGGCCGGTCCGGCTTGTCAGGCGCGATGCCCCGGCCGACCGCCGCGGTGACGACGATGGCGAGTGCCGTCGAAAGCACCATGAGCGGCACGACGGGGATGGTGGGTGCGCGAGCCCGGCGCACGATCGGGACCACCTGGTGGCGCACCCGGCGCGATGGAGGCTCGTCCTCGGGAAGCCGGCCCGCGATCTGCCATTGGCGGTTCCAGTGCGTTGGGATCCAGTCGTTCATCGTGACGCGCCCCATGGATAGTAGCAGGCCGAGCACATGTTAAGTCGATGCCCCTATGGCGCGAACGGGAGGCGCTTCTCTTGGCTCGCACCGAGCCGAGCACGGGCCTCGCTCGACGGCCGGGGCCGGCGTCGGATGCGGACCACGCAGAGCTGGCGCCATCGAGCGGCCCCGACGCCAGGGAACGGAAGACGCCGCCGACGCCGGACGCGACCACGAACGGCGGAGATGGGAGGTGCCCTGGCGGCGTACGGC
>DAOTYQ010000003.1:0-2420 GCA_034434735.1 Chloroflexota bacterium | reverse complement strand
CTGGAATCCACCGGCTCCGCCGGGCACGGTTGCCGGGCGCACGGCCGGTCGCGCACGATCCTGATGGGCGCCATGGACCAAACCGGCTTCTTCGATCTCGATCGCCTCCTCGAGCTCGTCCGGCGGACCCGCGAGCTCCTCGACGTCGTCCTCGACGAGGGGAGCCTGCCCGAGGAGGGCGCCGACTACCTGGCCGAGGCGACCCTCCCCCACATCGAGGGGATCGAGGCCGGCTTCGTGGGCTGGGTCCGTTCGGAGCACGCCGGACTCGACGAGCTCCGCTACCTCATCTCCCAGGTCGCCGCGCTCGACCGGTCGGTCCCGGAGACGGAGGCGGAGCGGCGGGCGGCCCTCGCCGAGGCGCTCCTCGAGCGACGCCTCGGCCGGAGCGGCCCGCGGCTCCAACGCGCTCGGCCGTGGGATCTGGCCGCCCTCACCCACGCCCGGGTCGTCCTCGGCTACCTGCCCCGAATCCCCCACGAGCGGGTCCGCTACCCGGCCGGTCTCCGGACCTACGCCGACATCCCGGTTCCGCGGGGCCCGGCCGAACTCGCCGAGCGGATCCGCGAGCTCGAACGCGAGCTCTGGCGGACGGCGACGGGGCGACCGCCGAAGCCCCTCGATCCGGCCTTCAAGCGAACGTACGGCTTCTTCGATGCCGCCGACCAGCTCGGGCGGCGGGCCTTCGGACTCCCGGCCTGAGCGGGGGGCGGCCCGCCTCGGTCGGCGCGTCGGTTGGGGCGGTATGATCGGCTCGTCCCACCTCATCGTCACCGGCGCAGCGGAGACCAGACCCTGAACGTTCCTCCGACGGCGTCCGCCCCGGGTCCGGGGTTCGACCGCGAGCCGGCCGGTCTTCGTGACCAGCTCGGTCGACTCCTCGCCGCGGCGCGCCGCCTCGTTGCCGCCCATCTCGCCCTCGCCCGGGCCGAGGCCGCCGCCATCGCCGACGAGCTTCGCCGGGCGGCCGCCCTCGCCGGTCTCGTCGTCGCCCTCCTCCTCTTTGGGGCGGCCCTCGTCGCCTTCGGCCTCGTCCTCTTCCTCGGCGAGTGGCTCTTCGGTTCGATGGGCTGGGGCGTCGCCATCGGGGCCCTCGGGGCGGTCGGTGGGGCGGGGGCGGCCGCCCTCGGGATCCTCCGAGTGCCGGGTGCGCGGCTCTGGAGGACGGCCGGGCTCGGGCTCCTCGCCGGCCTCGGCGTCGGGTTCGCCCTCGGCTTCGGCTGGCTCCATGCGGCCTGGACGGACCTCGGAGCGGGCGTGCTCGGCGGGCTCGATCCGGCCTGGCGGACCATCGTCGCGGCGGCCGGCGGCGGGATCGTCGCCGGGGCGGGGCTCGGCCTCGTCCTCGGGGCGGGCCTCGGGCGCTCCGGCACGGCGGCCGGCGGTGGGGCCGTCGTGGGGGCGATCGGCGGGCTCGTCGTCGGGCCGCTGACGGCCATCGACTACGATCCGTCGCCGGCGGCCGGGGCGGCCGTCACGGTGGGGCTCCTCGTTTGGATCGGGGCCATGGCCGTCGACGTCTGGCGCCGCGGCGTCGACCTCGAGGCGCTCCGGGCCCGCTACTGGCCGACCGAGACCATCGAGACGACGAAGGAGACGATCGAGTGGATCCGCGAACAGCAGCCGCTCGGGCGGAAGTCGTAGCCGCCCGGGCGGACGTCGTCGCCGCTCGAGCGGCCCTGGCCGAGGAGCTCGGCCGGACCGAGGCCGCCGTCCGGGCGGCGGTCGACATCCCGGCCCGGATCCGCCACGACCCGGTCCGGACTCTCGGTGCCGCGGCTGGGCTCGCCTTCCTCGTCCTTCGCGGGCCGCAGCGGATCCTCCGCCGGCTCGGGCGGGCCGTGCGTGGCCCGGGCGCCGACCTTCCGGCGTCTCTCCTGCCCGAGGAGATCGAGCGGGCGGTCCGGGCCCTCGGTGCCGACGGGGCGCGGGTCCGGGGCGCCCTCGAGCGGGAGTTCGCCCGCTACCTCGCCGAACGCTCGAAGGTCCGCCGCGAGCAGGACGTCGGGGCGGCGGCGGCGACGCTCCTCCGGAACGTGGCGGGGCCGGTCTCGAGCCGCCTCGGTCGACGGTTGGCCGAGGCGCTCTTCGAGCCGGATCGATCGACCCTCGGCCGCTGGCGGGAGCGCCTCGGACGCTAGCCGCCGCCCGGGTCGTGGCGGCGAGCGGCCGCCCGATCGTCCCGCAGGTCATGCGCGTCGGTCTCGGATGCTTTCGGTCCTGCGGAGGCAGGGCGGTCCCGCTTGGGCGTGCTGATGAGATCGGCTCCTGCGGGGGTGGTGCGCGGCTCGATCCTAGGTACATCGGAGAGATTGCGCTCGGCAACGCGTCGAGCGCCGCGTGGGTGGAGCCACATGGCCACATCGATGCAATCTATGTCGCCTCGAACGACGTCGAATCGGGCCTGGGTGTTACGATCA
>DAOTYQ010000002.1:0-1581 GCA_034434735.1 Chloroflexota bacterium | reverse complement strand
CGTCCCGCTCGGCCTGTGGGCCTTCGGCCGGGCGGAGCGCTACGCGAAGCGGACGGGCGCCCTCAAGCGGGTCGGTTGAGACCGACGACGGGCCCCGTCGGTTCACAATGAAGGGAACGACCGTGGACCAGAAGCGAACCATCGCCCCCGCTGAACCCCGGCCGGCGATCCCCGGCCTCCGGCTTCGAGCCTGGGCCGGCGACGCCGACGCGGCGGCCATCGCCGACCTCCAGAACCGGGCCTGGGCGGCCGACGGGGTCGATTCGCGGACCTCGGCCGAGCTCGTCCGCCACGAGCTCCGGACCCTGACCGGGTTCGACCCCGAGCGCGACCTCCTCCTCGCCGAGGCCGACGGGCGGCTCGTCGGCCTCGCCCGCCACCACCGCGAGCTCGAGAGCGACGGGACGCCCGTCCACTGGCTGAGTGGCGTCGTCGACCCGGCGGTCCGCCGGCGTGGGCTCGGGCGGGTCCTCCTCCGCCACAACCTCGAGCGGGCCCGGGCCGTCGCCGCGGCGGCCGATCGGCCGGGCCTCCGACCGCCCGTGGCGAGCGCCTGGCTCGCCGACACGGAAGTCGGCGGGATCGCCCTCCTCGCAGGCGCCGGTTTTCGGCCGGTTCGGTGGTTCTTCGAGATGGTCCGCCCGACGCTCGCCGATCTCCGGGCGGTCCCCCTTCCGCCGGTCCTCGAGCTCCGGCCGGCGACGCCGGCGACGGCGCGTCGGATCCTTGAGGCGGACTGGGAGGCGTTCCGCGACCACTGGGGCCACACCGAGCTGACCGAGGCCGACGTCGCGGCGGTCCTCGACGACCCCGAGACGGACCTCGACCTCTGGCAGGTCGCCTGGGATGGGGACGAGGTGGCCGGCGTCGTCCTCGTCGTCGTCCACGAGGCGGAGAACCGGCTCCTCGGTCGACGGCGGGGCTGGCTCGCCAGCGTCGGGGTGCGGCGGCCGTGGCGGCGCCGCGGTCTCGCGACGGCCCTCATGGTCCGGGCGATGGAGGCGCTCCGGGCCCGCGGGCTGGAGGAGGCCGCCCTCGGGGTCGACGCCGACAACCCGAGTGGCGCCCTGGGTCTCTACGAGCGCCTCGGCTTCCGCCGGACGATGCGCTTCGCCGTCTGGCGGCGCCGGCTCGAGGCGGGAGGGTGATCAACCAGCACGGCCTCGGCGACGAAGGCGATCGGTCCGATACGCGGCGCGGGCACGGCCGCCGATGGTGACGCCGCCGATGATGACGTGGTCAAGTGCTACGACCCTGACCACGAGAGCGACGGCGGTACGCGCCAACCCCGACCGCGACCGCCACGATGAGCCCAAGCCCGAGCACGGCGAGCCCGGTCGGATCCTCGGACAGCAGCGCATCACCGTATCGCATGCCGGCGGCAGCGACGATGGCCAAGATGACGACACCGCCGGCCAAGGGGAGGCTCGGGTGCCGCCGAGCGATGGTCGCGGGCGCGGCGGTGGATGTGCTGGGCGGCGCCGGATGAGCTTGGGCTTGATTGCGCGGCTCGGCCACCGCCTCCTTCGACTCTGGCCCGCCAGTCTTAGCAGAGGCGGGACTGGCGTGATTGCCGCCGTA
>DAOTYQ010000001.1:0-1990 GCA_034434735.1 Chloroflexota bacterium | reverse complement strand
TTCGTGTAGATCCCGCCACCGAGCTGGGCGAAGAGGGCGACGAAGCTCGCCCCGAACCCGAAACCGACGATGAGGAACGGCGCCTCGGCGACGGTGTCGACGCCGAGCCCACCGTAGGCGACGAAGATGAGGTAGACGCCGAGGAGGGAGAGGGCGACGACGAGGAAGCCCGACACGGCCCCGCCGCGCATCGCCACCTGGACGGCCTCGACGAGGCTCCGGCGGGCCGCCGCCGCGGTCCGGAGGTTCGACCGGACGGAGATGTACATGCCGATGATCCCCGAGGCCATCGAGCAGGCGGCCCCGACGAGGAAGGCGATCCCGGTCCGGATGCCGAGCTCGACCCCGTAGACGTCGGTATCGGCGACGTCCGGACCC
This sequence comes from Chloroflexota bacterium, assembly GCA_034434735.1. Taxonomy (GTDB): domain Bacteria; phylum Chloroflexota; class Limnocylindria; order Limnocylindrales; family CSP1-4; genus BPIH01. The sequence continues at coordinate 1,612 of DAOTYQ010000001.1, read as the reverse complement.
TCGAAGAAGGCGATGAGGGCAGCGATGACGATGGCCCCCAGGATGCCGAGCTGGGCGATGGTCGTGTACTGGCGGCGGATGAAGGCGACGGCGCCTTCGAAGATCGTCCCCGCCACGGCCTGCATCGCCTCCGTACCGATGTCTCGGGACAGGACGTCCCGGGCGAGGTAGAGGGCGAAGAGCACAGCGGCGAGGCCGGCCGGGAGAATGATCAGTTCGAGTACGCTGGCGTCCATAAGGGGTGGGCCATCCTCCTGTCAGACTGACGACCACCGGCGCAGGACGTGCCGCGCCGCTCTAGGCGCGCTTCCGGGGGTCGGCTCGGCGTCGGCCTCGGATCCTCTGCCGCGGGTCTCGCCGGCGGCGCGGGCGGGAGGCCGGCCGGCAGTGTATCAACGCCCGGAGCGGCGGGTCAAACTGCGGTTCGGCGCGGATGTATGCAGCGGAGTGGCGGCGGGCCTGCTGGGGGCTCGGCCGCCGGCCCCGTCGAGCAGTTCCGGCCCGCCCCGGACGCGCGGCGCGCGGGCCCGGTCCTGCCCCGAAGCGGCCCGGCCACGGGCATGGCTGGCGGGCGAGGTCCCGCCCCGAAGCGGCGAGATCCTCACCGCTCCCCGGGAACCTCGGCCTGGGCTCGTCGCCAGGTCGCTGGGGCCGGCCGGACTGGCCAGATTCTCACCGGGTGATCGCTCCGGGCCTGCTCGGGACGACGGGACCGCCATCGGCCGGCTCGCCACGCTCGGGGGCGCCCGGCTCATCCCCCGACCGGCGGCGATCCGGCCAGTTGCGTCACCGGGCGTTCGACTGGCCGGGATCGAGCCGCCCGGGCCCGCCCGATGGCACCCGGTCCTTGCCACGCTGCGCACCGGGTGACGCATGCGCCCTCTCGACCCCACTAACGTTCACCGGGTGAACGCCGCTCGCCGCGGCCAGCCGCTCGCCCGAGCCGAACTCCCCGCCAACGCTCACGGGGTGAGCATCTGGCATCGTTCCGGGCGGCGCCCCCGGAACCGGCGGCGATCCGACTCGGGGGCCGGGGACGTCGGCATGGCGATGGGGCCAGGCGGGGCTGCGACGCGCGGTCGGGCTGCGCTATGGTGCGCCCGATGCTGACCGAGCACCGTTCCATCGATGGGCCGCCCGCCGACGGCGGCCACCGCGCGTGACCGCCGTCCTGGCCGTGGCCGCCGGCGGCGCGGTCCTGGCCGGCGCCGTCGTCGCCGTCTCGAGCCGCGACCCGCGAACGGCGATCGTCGGCCTCCTCGCCGCGCTCCTCGGGATCGTCTTCGTCGCCGATCCGCTGCCCGCCCCGCCGGCCCTCGCCGTCCGCCTCGTCGCGGGGATCCTGGCCGGCTACGTCCTCTGGGTCGTCGTCCGTGAGCGCCCCGTGCCGACGGCCGGCTCGGCCCTCGCCTGGCCGACGGAGGCGGTCCTCGCGGTGGCGGGGGCCCTCGTCGGCTGGGCGAGCCACGGTCTCGGGGCGCCGGGGCGAGGACCGGAGGTGGCATCGGCGGTGGGAGTCGGGCTCGTCGTCCTGGCCGCTGGACCGGTCGCTCTCGGCGGCCGCGACGCGCTCCGGGTCGGGATCGGGCTGACGCTCCTCCTCGCCGGAGGC